>JASHQS010000077.1 GCA_030038995.1 Xanthobacteraceae bacterium | reverse complement strand
CCGCGATGCCGCCGGGGGCCGGGGCGGGAGCGGGCGGGGGCGAGTCGGCCGGTTCGAACGTGCGCTTTGCGGGGTCAGCCACTGCGCCTCGCGTCGCTGATTCTCATAGCGACAAGATGGCATTGTCGCGCGCGATTTACGAGGCTTCGGTCACTTCGCCGCTCGTCCCCGCGCAAGCGCATAGGCGCTCACATAGGCCTCTGTTTCCCGGATGCGGTGCAGCGCGCAGCGGTGCACCGCTGATCCGGGACCGTCCCAGACTCCGCAACTTGTTACGATCCCGGGTCTGCAGCGCACCACTTCGCTGCGCTTCGTGCTGCGCTGCGCCCGGGAAACGCAGCTATGTTAGCGCCTATGCGCGAAAGCGGGGACCCGGCTCTTTGCAACCCGCTGGATTCCCGCTTGCGCGGCAATGAGCGGAATTTGATCAACCGCCAATAACGACTTCCCCGATCAGCCCGGCGTCGTATTGGGTGAAGAACAGCCGGCCGTCGGCGAAGGCGGTGATGCAGCGCGCGCCGCTTGACGGCGTGGGGATATCATATTCGCCGCGCACAATGCCGTCGGGCGCCATGCGGCCGATCTTGTTGGCGGCGTTGGCGGTGTACCAGAGGTCGCCGTCGGCGCCGACCGCTACGCCGCGCAGCGACGCCTGCGGCGTCGGCACCGGATGCTCGGTGATGCGGCCGGCGCGGTCGATGCGGCCGAGCGCGTTGGTCGAGGTCTCGACGAACCAGATGCTGCCGTCGGGATGGGTCGCCATGGCGCGCGGCTGGCTGTCGCGGCTCGGTATGGCAAACTCGGTGACCTTGCCGTCCGTGGTGATGCGGCCGATGCGGCTGCCGCCGGCTTCGGAAAACCACAACGCGCCGTCGCGCACCACGAGCGACAGCGGCCGCGCGCCCCAACTGATGCCGTCGCCGAACTCCGTGATCTGGCCGTCCGGGGTGATGCGGCCGATCTTGCCAACCTCGGTCTCGGAGAACCAGACGTTGCCGTCGGGGCCGAGCGCGATGCCGTCGGGTCCGGCGTCCGAGGCGGGCAGGTGAAATTCCGCGATCGCGCCGGAGGTCGTGATGCGGCCGATGCGGTTGGCGGATTTTTCCGTGAACCACAGATTGGCGTCGGCGCCGGGCGCGATGCCGACCGGCATGGCGGTGCGCGCCGGCAGCGCGAACTCGGCGAACGTTCGGCAGTCCGGATCGAAGCGGCCGATGGCAGATGCGCCGTTCTCGCAGAACCACAGCGCGCCGTCCGGCCCCTCGACCGCGATATAGGGCTTGCTGTTCGCGCTCGGAATCCGATGCTCGCGGATGGTGACCCGCGCAGTGCTCATTGGCTTGCCTTCATCGCAATGCGCCGGCCGACGCCGTCGGGAACCGGCAGCCGGTCAAGCGCGGCCTGCATCAGCGCAAGCCGCCGCATCACGTCGTCCGCCCGAGGATCCGGAGCGATTCTTGGCGTTCGACTCAACGCTTTCAGGTCGTGGTCGCGTCGAGAAAGTAGCTCTGCTCCTTTGTCGGCTTGCCATTGACGTATTTGTCTTGCCAGCCGTCGTCGACGTCGAGAATACCCTTGCCGATTGCCGGCTTTTGACCCGGCTTGCCCATCTGCCGCTCGTAAGCCTGCTGCTCCAGGATGGCGCGGAATTTGTAATGGTCGTAAACATCGAGGACATGCACCATATAGGCCGTTGCCAGCGCCCGGTTGCCCTTGATGATCAGCAAGTTCTCGTCATTGGCATATGACGCCTTGTAACCCAGGTTGTGGCTGCCCGTGATCACCACGCAATCGTCGGACAGCGGGTCGATCACGACGATCTTGTCGTGGATGATGGCTTGGCCGTACTTGAGCATTTCGTGTTCCCAATCTCCGATCAGGTCGAAATCGCTGATTGCGGCGGCGCGGATCATCAGCACATCCGGCGCCTTGGGGTTTTGATAGATCGCGCGCTTCGGCTGCGGCGTCTTCGATCGCGTACTCTTCGTCGCCGCGGCGCCGCGGCGCGGCTTGGCCTTTCTGGCCGGGCGCGCCGCGCGGGCCGACCTCACCGCGTGCACGCGCGCCGCCATGGCGACGGTCCGCCGCCGCGCGGCCGAACGCGCTGTTTTCTTCCGCGCCGCGGTCTTCCTCTTTTTCGCTGCGGCGCGTTTGCCGCCGCGGCCGGGGCGGCTGCCCGATGCGCGCTGCGGCTTCGTCTTGCCGCCCGCGGGAGTGGTGCCGGGTTCGTTGGGGAGGGCGCGGCCGTCGCTGATCGCGCCCAGGACCAGCAGATCCTTTTTCGTGGCAGCGTCGATCGATTCGGCGATGATGCTCTGATCACCCGCCACCGACGGCATGAACGTCAGGAAAAAGATCGCGTCCTTGGCATTCTCCATCAAGGCGAAGGCATCGGCGAGATCAGGCGGCGTCGGCGAGGTTTTGGTCTTGGTCGCGGCCTTGGTATTCGGCGAATACCACAAGGTGACGTCGGTGCCGGGATCGGCCGATAAAGCCGCATGCGACGGTGTCATGTCGGCTTGGCGCAAGTCTTGGCCCTGCTTGTTGTTGTTGGGCTTCGAAATCGGGTGCGGAACCGGTAGTTTGTCGTCGCGCAGCCGCTGCCAGTAAGCGAAATAGGCCGCGGCCACGTTGGCGTCGTCAATGATGATGACGTTGTTCGATTGCGTGCACAGTCCGGTGAACGTCCAGTTCGTGCTGCCGGCGAGCACCGCCTTGGCTTTTTGGCTGGCGCGATCGACCAGCACGGCGAACTTGTTGTGGCCGATATGCGCGGAGTTGTTGAACATGCGGTCGTGGAACTCCGCCACCTTGTTCCGCAGCATCGCGCGCGACTTGGTGTTGGTGGTGTCCCACACTATTGGTTTATGCGAACCCTTTGCGGGCTTTTTGCTGCCGGCGGTCGAGAGGATGAGATGCACCCGATCGGCATTGGCGCCGAGCAGATCGAGCAAAGTCGGATCGTTAAGCTCGTAAAGCGCACAATAAAGCTCGCAATCCTCCTGCGTCGCTCGCCCCATGAAGCCGGCGATCAGCGGCAGCGCATCCGCGGTCAAGAAGGTCCTGATCGGGTCTTCCTTGTCGGTGTCGATATGCTTTTGCAGCTCCGCTTTGGACGGCGCCTTGCCCTGCGGCGTGTTCAATTGTTGGCGGAGGTCCTGAGTCGACAAGATGCCGTTGGTGAAACCCGCGGTAACGACGGGCCTGCCGCCCTTCACCACCAGGTCGGTGGTGACGCTGACGACGTTGGTCTGCGCCGGCGCGCTACAGAAGAAAAGCGGGACCGGCTGACCTTGATATTTGCTCGGATCGGCGTCGGCCGAGCGCGGCACCGGTGCGCGGCCGGGACCGGCTTTGCCGACGGCAACAATCTCGTACTTCACCTTGAAGTCGGGCTTCCGCACTTCGGCCTTGTCGCGCGAGCGTCGCAACGTCAAATCCCGCCAACTGAACTTCTGAATGGGCCAGACGCTGGTGTCCTGCTGCGCCCACTTCGGGTTGGATTGCGTCGCGAAAGCCACCCAGGCCGGCAGGATGCGCCGCTCGGACTCGTTACCCTGCTCGTCAAGGTGGATGCGGGTAATCATGAAGCCGAGGCAATCTTTGATCTTTTCATCGGTCTTCCATGCCAAATAGCCGACTTCGTTATTACACCAGGCACGCGCAAGCGTAATCTTGGCCATGGCCGCTCCCCCCGCTGTACGAGCGACGGCAATTCAACTGGAAACTGCGGGGTTTGTCGATAGGCCGCGATGGCGGCCAAAGCGGCACAATCGGCACCGCGCCGGCTGCATGCAGGCGATCGTCTTCAGAAGACCCTAGACTTTTCCAGGCATCGCAATGCGCCGGCCGACGCCGTCGGGCGCCGGCAGCCGGTCATGCGCGGCCTTCATCAGCGTAAGCCGCCGCATCACATTGTCCGGGAACGCGGCGGTCTTCTTCGCCACCATGTCGACATTGAGCGCCATGTTCTCCGAGGTGGCGGACAGCCAGCCTTGTTCGGCGTGATGGAGCTGCTCGAAATAGTGCAGGCGCTTTAAGTCGAAATCGATGAGCTGGAACGTGACGCGCACCAGCGTATCGACCAGAAGCTCGCGCAGATAGCGCACATGCACTTCGGCCGTGAAGGTCGAGCGCTTTTCCCTCTTGACGTAATCCAGCCCCAGCCCGAGCAACTCGTAGACCTCGTCGACGGCGCGGTCGAACAGCACATTATAGTAAGCCATGTTGAGATGGCCGTTGTAGTCGATCCAGGCCGGCTCGACCCGCATCACCGAGGAGACGAAGGGCGCGAAGAACGGCGGCTCGAGATTGGGGCGGTCGAGCATGGGGCTTTCCGGGACGGCGACAGCGCGAACGTTATTAGCACGTGATGCGGCAGGAATGCGCAAATTCCAGTTTTCCCGGAGACTTATGATCCGTCATCCTGAGGCGCTCGGCGCCAACGGGTCCGGCCTTCGGCCGGCCCGATGACAAGCTCCGCGCCGAGCCTCGAAGGACGACGGCATCCAAATCGGCTATAGCCGATTTGGACACTAAATCTGCCGAAATCGGGCAAGCCCGATTTCGGTTGCACCTCGGCCGCATCCTTCGCGGCTCGCCCTGCGGGCGAGCACCTCAGGATGACGGTCAACTTGACCCGCCCGCCGCCAACCGCCAGTTTGGTTCAGGTCTGGCAGGCTTAAAGGGCAGGCGATGGCAGTGGCTGAAAGGGCGGAACGCGGCAGCGGCGACCGCAAGGCGGTCGAGGCCGTCATCGCCAAGCTCGCGCAAAAATTCGGCAACCGGCTGGTGACCTCGCGCGCGGTATGCGAGCAGCATGCCAACACGGTGACCTGGATCGACAACCAGCCGCCCGATGCGGTTGTGTGTCCCCAAAGCACGGAGGACGTGCAGGAGGTGGTCCGGCTGTGCGCCGCCGCACGCGTGCCGGTGATCGCGTTCGGCACCGGCACTTCGCTGGAGGGTCAGGTCAACGCGCCGCGCGGCGGCATTTCGCTCGATTTCCGCGACATGAACCGCGTGCTCGCCGTCCACGCCGAAGACCTCGACTGCGTGGTCGAGCCCGGCATCACCAGAAAGCAGCTCAACGAGCATTTGCGCGATCAGGGCGTGTTCTTCCCGATCGATCCGGGCGCTGACGCCTCGCTCGGCGGCATGGCGGCGACCCGCTGCTCCGGCACCAACGCGGTGCGCTACGGCACCATGAAGGATAATGTGCTGGCGCTCAAAGTCGTGCTCGCC
The DNA here is from genome assembly GCA_030038995.1 of Xanthobacteraceae bacterium. Taxonomy (GTDB): domain Bacteria; phylum Pseudomonadota; class Alphaproteobacteria; order Rhizobiales; family Xanthobacteraceae; genus BOG-931. Next base: position 31,423 of record JASHQS010000077.1, on the reverse strand, counting down.
AATGGCGAGGTGATGACGACCGGGCGGCGGGCGAAAAAATCCTCGGCCGGCTACGACCTGACGCGGCTTTTGGTCGGCTCCGAGGGCACGCTCGGCATCATCACCAGGCTGACCTTGCGCCTTTCCGGCATTCCCGAGGCGATCGCCTCGGGCGTCTGCCCGTTTCCGTCGGTCGAGGCCGCCTGCCAGGCGACCATCCTCACCATCCAGTCCGGCATTCCGGTGGCGCGCATCGAGCTGCTCGACGGGCCGCAGGTGCACGCCTGCAATCTTTATTCAAAACTGTCGCTGCCCGAGCAGCCGGTTTTGTTCGTCGAATTTCACGGCACCGATGCCGGCGTCGCCGAACAGTCCGAGCGTTTCGGCGAGATCGCCAAAGAGCTTGGCGGCGGCCCGTTCGACTGGGCGGTGCACGCCGAAGACCGCACCCGGCTGTGGCAGGCGCGCCACGACGCCTATTGGGCGGCGCGCGCGCTGCGGCCCGGCGCGCAGGCGGTCGCCTCCGATGTCTGCGTGCCGATCTCGCGACTCGCCGATTGCGTGCGCGAGACCCAGCGCGACATCGAGGAGAGCGGCCTCGTCGCGCCGATCCTCGGCCATGTCGGCGACGGCAATTTCCACCTGTCGCTGATGGTCGATCTCGCCGATGCCGACGAGGTGGTGCGCGCCAAAAGCTTGCTGGAGCGGCTGGTCGAACGGGCGCTCGCCATGGACGGCACCTGCACCGGCGAGCACGGCGTCGGCCAGGGCAAGATGAAGTATCTCAAAGCCGAGCACGGCGAGCCGGCGCTTGCCGCCATGCGGGCGCTCAAGCGCGCCCTCGACCCGCTCGACATTCTCAACCCGGGCAAGATCGTCGCTCTCGGCGAGGCTGCCCATTGCTAAATGCCGCTTTCCGAGCGCGGCGGTGAATTGTCTGACGCTCAGGCCCGCGATAAGCTGCCGGTCAGGCACCAAGCGCAAGGATGCGGGTCTGCAGCGCGGATGTGCCGCCGTTGGCCGGGGGCGACCGAAGGAACGGGGAAGCGCCAATGCGAAGCCTTATTTCCACGAACACGTTTTGGACCCTCTGGCTCTTCGTGCATCTCATCTGTGCGTTGGGCCTCCTCGGCGCGCTCACGCACCAGGCAATGGCGGTGGCGCTGCCGGTCCGCAAGCCGGCGGCAGGGATCGTAAGCCGCTTTCGCGCGGTGCCCGCTGCCGGATACGCCACGGCGGTCTGCGTGCTCTATGTGATCACCTTCCTCATAGGCTCATTCATTTATACGCAGTATCGCATCGCCATCCGGATTCCGCTCGAGGCTCAGCATTACTACAAGACCGGAGGATTCTTCGACTTCAAGGAGCATGTCGCATCGCTAGGCTTGGTTCTGCTGCCGGCTTATTGGTACTTTTGGAAAAATGCCCAAAACCCGGAATACGACAACGCCCGCAAGGGCGTGACCCTGGTGCTTGCCGCCATGGTCTGGTTCCTCTTCATCGTCGGCCATGTCCTCAACAACACCCGGGGGTTCGCGTCATGAGCACGACCACAACCGCACCCGTCATGACGCAACCCACATCGTCGTTGGCGAGGTCAAGCAAATTCCGGGCGTTCGCCATAACCTTTTCCATTTCCGGCCCCGTAATTTATTGCGTGATCCAACATCTCAACTATCCGCTTGTCACGTATTGGCCGGCGATCGAACGCCTGGTCTGGGGACTTGAGGCGGCGCGCCCCAACTCGGGGCCGAACATGCTTTGGTACGGCTGGACGTTGACGACCATCATCATCGCTGCCGCGCTTGGCATTGTCGCCATGCTCATTCCCGAGCGTATCACCAAAAAGATTCCGCTCTGGCTGGTGTGGGTGTTCCCGATCCTGGCTATTCCCTACGTCGTCTATTCGTTGATGTACTGGTGGCGGCTCGCCGCCAGACAGTGAAGACTCCAACGCAATGACGATTCGACATCGCCGGGGAATGCGCCAAATCGGGCTGCCGTAGATTTCGCAAGCATCTGTCGACATGGGGCATTATGGGGCGTTGGCGCCGATCATGTCGCATCTGCCATATTGGCGCCGTCTAGAGCAGATCCCGCTCATGTAGCGCCACTTCCCCGTCATGCGCGGGCTTGACCCGCGCATCCATGCAGCCCCGACGCAGCATGGATTGCCGGGTCAAGCCCGGCAATGACGAACCGAGGAGTCGCGATTCGATCGGAGCGGAACATGCGCTAGGTTGCGAGTTTAGGTTACCGCGCGCTCGCGCTTGACTGGCCGCCGTCACCGGGTCTCCTCGAGGCGGAGCAAAAGCCCCGTGAGCGCAACCAACATGACGGCGCGCGCGTCGCAGCTCAGCGGTTCCTCGGACCGGCCTCCCGCATCGCGCCCGGCCGGCGTGCTGCCGGCGGTCGGCTACTGGATGGCGGCGGGATTTGCGGTGTCGTTGGCGCTGGCCGCAATCGTCCTCGCCGTCGCGGGCGCCGGCGAACACGGCACGGCGCTGGCTCTGCGGGTGACGGCGCGCTGGTGTTTCTTGTTGTTCTGGCCGGCTTACGCGGGCAGCGCGCTGACGAGATTTTGCGGCCCGCGCTTTGCGGTTTTGACGCGCCAGGGGCGCGCGTTCGGTCTTGCCTTCGCGGCGGCGCTCGGCGTTCACGTCGGACTGGTGCTCCGGCTCATGGCCGTCGCCGCCGATCAGCGCACGCCCATGCTGTTGTTCTGGGCCGGCGTGGCGTGCACGTATGCGCTTGCGCTGTTGTCGCTGCCGCGGCTGCGCGATTGGCTCGGGCCGCGCGCATGGCGTATCGCGTGCGAAGCCGCGATGCAGTATATCGCGCTGGTCTTTGCCGTCGATTTCATCGTCGAACCGCTGCAGGCGAACGGCCCGGACAAATATCCGCTGACCTATCTACCGTTCGTCATCATGCTCGTCGGCGGCGCGCTGTTGCGCATTGCCGCGCAGTTGCGGCGGCAACGGACGGCAGGCGGAGTTCAGCAAAACCCATAGTATCGAGCCTTCCCGTTGATCAGATTCGCTCGCCAGGGGCGGCGTCGAGAGCTTCTCCAAAAACCAGCGAGAGCCACTGCAGGCCCGCTATCGTCCGGGTCGGGGCCGTAAGCCATAAATGCAGCCCGCGCCGCAGTGGACGGCACATGACGCCTTTCCGCCTCGGCTCCGGGCTTTGCCGTTATCCGCTTGCCGTGCAGATTGTCACGGCGCGCGACGGCTGCGGCCGACAGCTCGGTCGGCACGCTGCAATAATAATCCGCGGCAACCAGCGCGGCAGGCGAGGCGCACCGTACTATGGGCGCCGCCAGGCGAGCTTGATGACGCCGGGTTCGCTGGCGAGCGTTTGGCAGACCGTCGGCACGGCGGAATCGTACAGGGGAGAGAATTCGAGAATCTCGAATACGAGTTCGCGCCGTGCTCTGGAGGCGGACAACGTCAGGCGCGTGCCGGCGACGCGCAATCCCGCCGCCTCCAACCGGTCGCGGATCGTCTGCTCGCTCAGGCCGTCGCCTTGCCATGCGATGGACAGCGTCGCCAGCCGCTCTCGGCGCATCCGCAACTCGAACCATTGCAGCAGCCAAAGTGCGGCGATCCCCAGAACGGTCGCCGCTATGCCGAGCGCGATCTGGCCGCCGCCCAGACACAGACCGATAACCGTGACGTACCACAGCGTCGCCGCGGTGGTCACCCCGACCACGATGTTGTCGCGGCGGATGATCGCGCCGCCGCCGATGAAGCCGACGCCGGTCAGGATACCGAGCGGCAGGCGCATCAAATCGTTCATGACGAAGGAGTTGGCCGCCCGCCCGGCCATCGGCAGCAAAAGGTTGACCTGGATCATCGCGACCGAGGCGGCGAGACAGACCAACAGCGTCGTGCGCAATCCGGCGGCCTTGCCGTGTTCGGTGCGATTGTAGCCGATGAGGATTCCCGCGATGACGGTCAGGCCGAGCCGTAACGCGATGTCGCCCCAACCGATATTGACCGGCATTCCTGCCATTCGGTCTCCCAGGGCGTGTAGCAAAATCGCCCCATCCGGGAGCGAACGGGATGCGGGGCATCCCGGACCAATGCCCGCGGGGCGGGATAATGAGCGGGAAAACGCCATCCAGGCAATGGCGCCGCTTGTCTGCGACATAGAATAGCCCCGAAGCCCGCGCACAAGCAGCAAGCGAGGGGCATGTGGCCGCTCCGTTCGCGGGCCGGCGGCGCTCGGCAGCGCCCAGTGGTGCTGGATAGAGCCCGGTAGCGTGGAACGTGCAAAGCGTCGCGGTCTGGCTTAGGCTCGGCCGGCAAGCACGCGGATTCGCATCAGCAAGCGACGCTCGGAGGCGCCGTGCAGACGACGCTGCTCGGACTGGCAATCGCGGTCATCCTGGCGCTCGTCGCCGCGCTGGTGGCGCCGCTGGTGGTCGACTGGAATCACTACCGGGGCGCAATCGAGAGCGAGGCGAGCCGGCTCACCGGGCTCGCCGTGCGCGTCAACGGGTCGATCGACGCGCGGCTGTTGCCGTCGCCCTCGATCACCTTGCGTAACGTCGCGGTCGGCGAGGCCGGCCAGGCGCCGCAGCTCCGCGCCGGCACGCTCAAGCTCGAACTGGCGCTCGGCCCGCTGTTGCGCGGCAAGGTGCAGGCCTCCGAGGTGCGCCTGATTGCCCCGCAGCTCGACCTCGCGCTCGACCGCTCCGGCGCACTCGCTTTGCCGAAACTGTCGCCGGCGTTCCGCCCGCAGGCGCTGTCGATCTCGCGCTTTGCCATCGAGGACGGGCGCGTGGTGCTGCGCGACGCGGCGTCCGGGGTGCGCCTTGCGTTGCAAAAGCTTTACTTCAACGGCGATGTCCGCTCGTTTGCCGGCCCGTTCAGCGGCGAAGGCGGCGTGGTGGTCGGCGACGCGCTGTACGGCTATCGCATTCTCGGCAACGCCGCCGCCGGCGGCGGCATAAAAGTACGGCTCAACGTCGATCCGGCGGATCGGCCGCTCACCAGCGTGTTCGACGGCACGCTGTCGTTCGATCACGGCGTGCCGCTTTTCGTCGGCGCCATGAGCCTGGCGCGCCCGGTCGGCGCCACCCTCGCCAACGGCCGGCGCGTGGTCAGCGAGCCGTGGCGGGCGACGGCAATGCTGCGCATAAATCCGAATGCCGCATCGCTGAAGGATTTGGCGATCCAATACGGACCGGATGAGCGCGCGGTCGCGCTCGGCGGCAGCGCCGCCGCGACCTTCGGGCCGCAGCCGCAGCTTAAGGCCGACGTGGCGGCCATGCAGGTCAATCTCGACCGCGCCTTGGCCGATCCGGATCTCACCGATCGGCCGCCGCTCGTCGCTCTGCGCAACGTGCTGCAGGCGTTTGCCGGCGACGCCAAACTGCCGCTGCCGGCGCGGATCGGGGTCAGCATCGGCGCGCTCACCATCGGCGGCGCCACGATCGAGTCGCTCAGTGGCGCGATCGATTTCGACCAGACGGGTTGGGGTCTCCAAGGCGTGCAGTTTCATGCCCCCGGCATGACCGAGGTTCGTCTGAGCGGGCGGCTTTCCGGCACGCCGCGGAATTTTGCCTTCAAGGGTCCCGCGGCGCTGACCTCGGCCGACGCCGGCATGCTGCTGGCGTGGCTCGACGGCCGCGACGCCGGTCGCGACGCCGCCGCAGGTGAGGCGAAGGCGCTGACGGCCAGCGGCGAGGTGACCATCGCCAGCGACCGGGTCGCCATCGACAATCTGAGCGCGGCACTCGATCGCGAAAAGATCGAAGGCCGCTTTGCTTACAATTGGCCGGCGGAGAAACGCCCGGCGCGGCTCGATGCCGATCTGCGCGCGGCCGAGCTCGATGTCGATGCGATCCGGACCTTTGTCACGTCGGCGCTGGGCGGTGAGAGTTTGGCGCTGCCCGAGGAAGCCACCCTCGCGCTCGCTATCGGCCGCGCCAGCTTCGCCGGGGTGGAAGCGAAGTCGATCCTGACCCAAGTCAAGTTCGACGCCGGCAAGCTGCAGATAGACCGGCTCTCGGTCGGCGACCTGGGCGGCGCCAGGCTCGACATCGGCGGACGCATCGACGAACTGTCGTCCCGGCCGCGCGGCCGGGTGACGCTCGATCTCGACGCCGGCGCCCTCGACGGCTTGAGCGACATCGCGGCGAAATTCGCGCCGCAAGCCGCCGCGGCGTTGCACCGGCTTGCCGGCCGCTTGGCGCCCGCCAAGGTGCACGCAGTGCTCGACGTCGAGCACGCAGCGGGCGCCAGCAGCACGGCCGCGCTTGCGGTCAGCGGCGATCTCGCCGCCATGCGGCTTGCCATTACGGGGAAGGCGAACGGCGAGCCTTCCCATCTGGGCGCCGCGGCCCTGCAGATCGACGGCAAGCTCGACGCCGACGACGGCAGCGCGCTGCTGGCGTTGCTCGGCCTCGACCGCCTTATCGCCGTCGATCAGTTGCCCGGGCAATTGACGCTGTCGGCCGCGGGACCGCTGAACGGCGACATTCGCATCGACGGCAAAGTCGGCGCCAGCGGCGTGGCTGCCGCGGTGCACGGCTCGGTCCATCTCAATGGCGAGCGCAGCCCGTCGGCACGGCTGCAGATTCGGGCGGCCGCCGGCGATCTGCGGCCGTTGCACCGGATAATGACGGGGCAGGCCGGCGTTGCCGTTCCGGTCTCGGCGCAAGCTGCATTGGCGGTCGATGGCAGCAAGTTGTCGTTCACCCAACTGGCAGCCACCGTTGGCAAGGCGTCGGTGCACGGGCAGGTCGCGGTCGATCTGGTCGGCCCGATTGCCGTCGATGGCCGCATCGATGCCGATACGGTCGATGCGCCGCGGATTTTCGCCATGCTGCTCGGGCTGCCGCGCAGCGGCCAAGGCGGCGCCGAATGGTCCGGCAACGCCATCGGCGCCGGCGCTTTCGGCGCGGTGCGCGGAGCGGTCGCATTCAAGTTCGGCCGCGCCGTTTTCACGCCGGCTTTGATCGCGCGCGATCTCGGCGGCGTCGTGCATTTTCGACCAAGCGCAATCAGCTTCGACGACGTCAGCGGCAGCATTGCCGGCGGACGCCTGACCGCCACGCTCGCGTTTGGCCGCAATGCCGGTGCGCTCGCCGCGCATGCGAAAATCGCGATCGCTGATGCCGCCGCCGCAACTCTTTTGGGTTCCGCCATGAACGTCGCCGGCGGGCAGCTCGGCCTGACGCTCGAGGCCGACGGCCTCGGCGCAACGCCGGCCGGCGTCATCGGCTCGCTGCACGGCAACGGCACGGCGACGGTCAAGGACGCGCAGTTCGCCGGTCTCGACCCCGCAGCGTTTACGGCGGCGCTGCAGGCCGCCGGCCGGACGGCGCCGATCGACATTGCCAAAGTGCAAGCCGCGGTGGCTGCCGCATTGGCGAACGGCCGCGTCACGGTGCCGGCGGGCAATGCGGCGGTCACGATCGCTGCCGGCGCCATCAATCTCAATCACGTCGTGCTCAAAACCGAGCGCGGCGCCGAGCTGGCGCTCGATGGCGGCGTCGATCTCGGCGCCGCCGCGATCGACGCGCGGCTGACGCTGTCGCAGGCGCCGCCCGCCACTGCGCTGATCGCCACACGGCCGGAATTGTCCGTCGCCTTCAAGGGCCCGCTCGCCGCGCCCACGCGCGCGCTCGACATGTCGGCGCTGGTGAGCTGGCTGACGCTGCGCGCGACCGAGCTGCAGACCCGCCGCATCGAAGCGATCGAGGCGAACCGCGAGCAAGGCGCCGTCGCCCAGGCGCCGCACCCGGAGGCGCCGGATTTGCGCTTGCCGCCCGCCGGCGGCGTCGTCGAATCGGCGGTGCCGGCGAATGCGTCCGGTGTGCCCGCGGGCGCGCCGGCGCTCGAGCGTTTGCAGCCGCTCGCCGCGCCGCCGCTCGTTCCGGACGACGATCACTCGGGTTCCGGCAATCCGGTGCAGGCGCCGACGTCGATCAAACCGAACGACTCGCGCGCCGCGCCGCATCCGGCCAAGAGCACCGCGACGGCAGGCAGCCCGGCGCCGAGCCCGCATCGCGCCGCGCCGCCGCCGTCGCTGCCGTCGCTGCTCAATATCTTTCGCACCGACTGAAGTGTTCTGCGGTTTGTTGCTATTTTGACGGCGCTGTCGGCGAAGCCGCTGCGGCCATTTTGCCGGGGGCGCGTTGGCGTTCGACGTTGCCGCCTGTCCGGTCGCGAAAGTGATCGAGCACGAACAAACGGATCGCCGACGACAGGTTGCCGTGCCGCCGGCCCGCATCGATCGTTGCCACGAGCTCGGCGACCGTCGTGCCGCGGCCGGCGGCGATGGCCTTCAGCGCCGTCCAAAACGCGTCTTCGACGCTGACGCTGGTCTTGTGTCCGGCGATCACGATCGAGCGCTTGACGATCGCCGAGGTCACGAATCGTCCCCGCTTTCGATGCGGTGGCGGTCGAGGTCGCGTTCGGCTTGGTCGTTCCGCGACCGTTGCAGCGCCTTTTCGGCCTTGCTTATGCCGTGCGCCAGCCGCCGCCGCGCCGCCGCCTCCTCGGCTTTGCGCCGCTTGGCCCGCTTGCGCGCCAGGCGAAGGTTGACGATCTCGGCCATTTTCACTTTTCCGGCCGCGTCATCTTTTCCGGCCGCACCAGCCGGTCGAATTGCGCGCCCGACACATAGCCGAGCCGGATTGCTTCTTCGCGCAAGGTGGTGCCGTTCTTGTGCGCGGCCTTGGCGATCTCTGCCGCCTTGTCGTAGCCGATGCGCGGCGCCAGCGCGGTAACCAGCATCAGCGAGTTTTCCGTGAGCTCGCGGATGCGCGGCTCGTTGGCGCGGATGCCGGCGACGCAATGGTCGGTGAACGAGTTCGCCGCGTCGGCGACGAGCCGGATCGATTGCAGCATCGCGTCGGCGATGACCGGCTTGAACACGTTGAGCTCGAAATGGCCCTGGCTCGCCGCCACCGCGATCGTGGTGTGATTGCCGAACACCCGGCAGCACACCATGGTCAGCGCTTCGCATTGTGTCGGATTGACCTTGCCGGGCATGATCGAGGAGCCGGGCTCGTTCTCCGGCAGGATCAGTTCGCCGAAGCCGGAGCGCGGGCCGGAGCCAAGAAAGCGGATGTCGTTGGCGATCTTGAACAGGTCGGCGGCGAGCGCGTCGAGCGCGCCATGGGCGAACAGGATGGCGCCGTGGGAGGCGAGCGCCTCGAATTTGTTCGGCGCGCTGACGAACGGCAGGCCGGTGGCGGCGGCAACTTTTTGCGCAAACAGCTTGGCGAAGGGCCGTTTGGAATTGAGCCCGGTGCCGACCGCGGTGCCGCCCTGCGCCAGCGCATAAAGCCCGCCGCGGCCGGCCTTGACGCGGGCGATGCCGGATTTGACCTGCGCCGCATAGCCGGAAAACTCCTGGCCCAGCGTGAGCGGCGTGGCGTCCTGGGTATGGGTGCGGCCGATCTTGACGATGCGCGTAAACGCTTTGGTCTTGGCTTCGAGCGCCGCCTGCAGGTGTGCCAGCGCCGGCAGCAGCCGCTGCGACATCTCCTGCGCGGCCGCGATATGCATGGCGGTGGGAAAGCAGTCGTTCGACGACTGGCTCATGTTGACGTGATCGTTGGGATGCACCGGCGCCTTGGCGCCGCGCCGGCCGCCGAGCATTTCGTTGGCGCGGTTGGCGATCACCTCGTTGACGTTCATGTTGGTCTGGGTGCCCGAGCCGGTCTGCCACACCGCCAGCGGAAACTCGCCGTCGCGCTTGCCATCGATGATCTCCTGGGCGGCGGCGGCGATCGCCTTGGCGCGGCGGGCGTCGAGCGAGCCGAGCGCGAGATTAGTCTCTGCCGCGGCGCGTTTGACGACGGCGAGCGCGACGATCAAGGGGTGCGGCATGCGCTCCTCGCCGATGCGGAAATTCCGCCGCGAGCGCTCGGTCTGCGCGCCCCAATAACGGTCGGCGGCGACTTCGATCGGGCCGAAGGAGTCGGTCTCGGTGCGGGTGGCCATCGGAGATCGGAAGTCAGAAGTCAGAAATCAGAAGCCAGGAGTGAGAAGTCTGAATCAAATCGCGCATCGCTTTGCTCCTTCGTATTTCCGATTCCCGATTTCTGATTTCCGATTTCAGTTTTCAGTTTTCCGACTTTCGAGACCTGAATCGATCGAGGCTCACCACTTCGCCGCTCGGCTGCGGTGCTTTCGCGGGTTCTGCACCGGATGGCTCATCCTTGAGCTCGGCGGGGAGATGTGCGGCAGGCGCCGCAGCTTTCTCGGGTGTCTTCTCTTCGGCGCTCGTCGCGGCCTCGCTCCCGATCGGCTCGAACTGAAAGCCGAATTGCACCGCGGGATCGAAAAACGCCATGACCGCCGCGAACGGCACCGTCAGCTTTTCGGCGATGCCGCCGAACGACAGGCCGACGTCGAAGGCATCCTCGCGCACCACCAAATCCCAGAACTGATGCTGCAGGACGATGGTCATGGCTTGCGGATATTGCTGACGCAGGCGCTCCGACAGCCGCACTCCCGGCGCGCCGGTGGCGAAGGTGATATTGAAATGATGCTTGCCCGGCAGCCCATGCTTGGCCGCATCCGCCAGCACCGTACGCACCACGCCGCGCAACGCGGCTTGGGCGAGCAGGTCGTAGCGGATGTGATCTTCAGGCATCAGGAATCAGGAATCAGTAACCAGAAGGTCAGTAATCAGATTACGTCCGGAAGGCCAAGCCACTGAAGTCCAACTCCGCAGGCGGTTCAGTGATCAGATTACGCCCAGACTGAAGCCCAACTTCACAGACCGTCTGATTACTGATTACTGATACCTGATCCCTGGAAAGTGGAGGCTTCTGTTGCCAGGTGCCTCCGAACCCCGCCTGGCGCTGCTAAGACGCCAGGGCTTCAATCGGTCTTTCGGACTGCGTTACGCAGCCAGAGCAACCGGAGCATAGTTGTCGTTGGCAACTATGAGTTTGGCCCGATAACGGCGGAACCATGCCGGGCAAAAGCGCATCCTTTACGCCCTCGTCGATCCTATTTCGACCCCATATCAGGGATTCAGTGGTCAGTAATCGGTAATCAGACGCCTTTCTGATTACTGACTTCTGATAACTGCTCCCTGGAATTGGTGGAGTCGCCGGGTACTGCCCCCGGGTCCGAATGGTTTATTACGACGGCCATTTATTGCCATAGCCGGCTTGCGCCAGCAGGTGGAATATAGGCCGAAATGGTTGCCGAAAAAAGAGCGGCGGAACCATGAAGCTGATCTCGGGCGGCCAGTCCGGGGTGGACCGGGCGGTGCTCGACGTGGCCGTCGCCCGCTTCATGCCGTATGGCGGCTGGTGCCCCAAGGGCGGCTGGGCCGAGGATTTTCCGGACCCACCGGGCGTTTTGGCCGAATATCCGCGCCTCGCCGAGACCCCGCTCGCCGACCCGGCGCAACGCACCGAATGGAACGTGCGCGATGCCGACGCGTGCATGATCGTCGTCGACGCGGCCGGCCCCGAGGTCTCCGCCGGGACGGTGCTCGCCAGCGACCTGGCGCATCGTTACCGCAAGCCGCTTTTCGTCGTGCGGCTCGGCAACGCCGCTGCGCTCGGCCAGGCCGCGCTGTGGCTTCGCGTGCAGCAGGCAAAGCGCGGTGCCGGACTGAAGCTTGCCATCGGCGGTCCCCGCGAGAGCGAAGCCCCGGGCATTTACCGCCGCGCCAACGCGTTCATCGCCGCGCTCATGGACGCGGTCGTTGGCCGCGCACAAACTCCGCCCGATTGAGGATGGGGCGCTATCCACCGCCGCCTTGCGCCGGCTTCGTCGCGTGCGCATTTGGCGGTAGAATCCTCGCGACTCGGCGGCGGGTAAAAGGATCGATGCGCCAGTATCTCGACCTCATGCAACGCGTGCTCGACGACGGCGTGGAAAAGCGCGACCGCACCGGCGTCGGCACGTTGGCGATCTTCGGCCACCAGATGCGCTTCGGACTCGCCGCCGGCTTTCCGCTCGTCACCACCAAGAAGCTGCACGTCAAATCGATCATCTACGAACTGCTCTGGTTCCTGCGCGGCGACACCAACGTCAAATATCTCAACGAGCACGGCGTGCGCATCTGGGACGAATGGGCCGACGAGAACGGCGATCTCGGCCCGGTCTATGGCCGGCAATGGCGCTCGTGGCCGGCGCCCGACGGAAGCAGCATCGACCAGATGGCCGACGTCGTCGCCGCAATCCGCCGTAACCCGAACTCGCGCCGGCTGATCGTCACCGCCTGGAATCCGGCCGAGATCGAGGCCATGGCGCTGCCGCCGTGCCACTGCCTGTGCCAGTTCAACGTCGCCGACGGCGCGCTGTCGTGCCAGCTTTATCAGCGCTCGGCCGACGTGTTTCTCGGCGTGCCGTTCAACATCGCCTCGTATGCGCTGCTGACGCTCGCGGTGGCGCACGTGACCGGGCTCAAGCCGGGTACCTTCATCCACAGTTTCGGCGACGCGCACCTTTATCTCAATCACCTCGACCAGGCGCGGCTGCAGCTGACGCGAGCGCCGCGACCACTGCCGACGCTGCGCATCAATCCCGCCGCCAAGGATTTGTTCGCGCTGCGCTACGAGGATTTTTCGCTCGAAGGCTACGATCCGCATCCGCACATCAAGGCCGCGGTGGCGGTGTGACACATGCCTGACTTATCTAAAGCTTTCCTGATGGAGCTTGCGGAAACAAAGCTCAATGACGCAAAATTTCTGTTAGCCGGTGGACGCTCGGGCAATGCGTACTATCTCGCTGGCTATGCGATCGAATTGCTGCTGAAGGCTGTACTGGCGTCGCGGTTTCGCGCGATACCATTCCTACCCCAGAACTGGCGCGAGGCATATTTACTCATGACCTGAACAAACTTCTGAACTTGGCTGATTTGCGGTCGCGTTTGGCAGGTAAGCAGGATGACGATCCCGAGTTTAGAGCACGGTGGGAAATCGTGCTAAGATGGAACGAGGGAAGTCGTTACGATCCGCGGCTCCGTGAGGTGGCCGAAGAGCTAATAGAGGCTATCGAAAATCCCAAGCATGGAGTTCTTCAATGGTTGAAAACGATTACATGAGGGAAGAGTTCGCTACAGCAAAACGCCTCGTCGACTTCCTCGAGCAGGATGGCTATGGGCTTGAATCCGCGGTTTGGGTAGTGGACGAGGAGGGCTCTGGCCGCTTGTATCTGGTCCCGCGAAAAAAAGGCGCCTCAGACTTGCAAGAAACGATCCGAGTTGCGTACACGATCTCTGCGCATAAAGAGGAATTACCGGCTCGGCACGATTTGCGCTATTCGATCGTCGGGTCCCAGAATCCGATCATCCAAGCAATTTGGTCGGCAACACGTCGGGCCGGAATGGTGCGTGGGATATTTAAGAACGGGACGTATATCGACACGGCATATATTCTGCGTCCAGCCGCATAGGCTTGTTATTGACTGCTACCGATCAGCGCCGCGCAGGCCTCGACCTGCGCCGGCAGAACGGAGCGCAGCGCGAACAGCGGGTCGGGATCGGCGGCGGCGCGGCGGCAGGTCAGCGCCTGTTCGAGCGAGGCGACATCGAGGCCCGCCGGCGGCCGCTCGTGCAGAAAAGCAACCGCGTCGTCGTTCGATCCCATGCGGCCGGTCGTATAGGCGTAACACAACCGGGCCGGATAGAGCAGCGCCCGCAAATACGGCTTGCGGTCCTTGGCGTCGAGCGCGGCCGCGGCGGCGAAAGAGCGTGCGCGCTCGGCCCAGTTGGCAAACGGCGCGCCGCGCAGATAGGCGCGGATCTCCGCCAATGTGGGCCGCGCCGGCCGCAGCCGTTCGCGCTCCAGGAGAACCAGCGGACGGTCGAGATAATCGATGCGGTCGAGCGGCGGAAAGCGGCCGATGACGAAGTGCCGGTCGGCCCAGAACACCGAAAGCTTCGCGCCCTACTCGGCCGACCGCGCCGCGGCTTCGCCGCGCACGCGTTCCATGGTCGCCGCGCGCAATCCGGCTTCGGCGATCACCGCCATGTCGACATCGCTATAGCGCCGGCTGAACCCGCCATGCACCAGGCTGCCGATGAGATAGACGCCGAGGAGTTCGATACCGAGCGCCGCCTGCCAGTTCGCGACCAGGCTCTGCGCAAACTCCACGGCCGCGCGGCGTGCGGCTTGGTCGGGGGGTATGGGCGTCATCGTTGCATTGATCCCGGCAGCATGCGGCGGCTTGTTGTATAGACTGCCGGCGGAACCAAGAAGATGCACTGGCGTCGAACCCGCACGGGCTCGTGTGACAGCATGGACATCGTGCTCATCGCCGCAGTCGCCGCCAATGGCGTCATCGGCCGCGGCAACGGCTTGCCGTGGCGGCTCAAGTCCGACCTGCAGCACTTTCGCGCCGTCACCATGGGCAAGCCCGTGGTGATGGGACGCAAGACCTTTTGGTCGATCGGCAAGCCGCTGCAAGGCCGCACCACCATCGTGGTGAGCCGCGACCGGAATTTTGCCGCGCCCGGCATCGTGGTGGCGCCCAATCTCGAGGCGGCGTTTGCGGCCGCACACGGCGATGCCCTGCGCCGCGGCGCCGACGAGATCGTGGTCGCCGGCGGCGCCGAGATCTACGCTCAGGCGATCGCGGCGGCCACGCGCCTGGCCATCACGGAGGTCCATAAGACCGTCGCAGGCGAGGCGCGGTTTCCGCCCATCGATCGCAACGTGTGGCGGGAAACCGCCCGCGATGAGCATGAGCCCGGCGCCGACGACGACGCTGCTTTTGCCTTCGTGACCTACGCCCGCGCTACGGCGTCGCGCCTTTGAATTCCGACACGAGTTCCTTCCGGCACGTCGGCAATCCCGGCCGCTGCGGCGCCCATGGCCGGGCTTTACGTTTGCATCGGGCGTGCCACTCCCCTATATCCCCCGGAACCGGGGCGGCGCGGCGCCGGCCTACTGGCGCCCAGGAGAGAATTGGATGCCGTGGAGCAATCAGCCCGGCGGCCCGTGGAGTGCCGGGCCGCGCGGCCCCTGGGGCTCGGGTCCGCAACAGCAAGGGCCGCGGCCGCCCGATCTCGAAGAATTTTTGCGCCGCAGCCAGGACAGATTGCGCCGCGTCCTGCCGGGCAACTTCGGCGGCCGCGGCGCAGTGCTTCTGATCGCGGTCGCCATCTTCGTGCTGTGGTGCCTTTCAGGCTTCTACCGGGTCGAGCCCGACGAGCTCGGCGTGGTGCTGCGCTTCGGCAAAGCGGTGCGCGTGGTGCAGCCGGGACTGAATTATCATTTGCCCTATCCGATCGAGACCGCGCTCACCCCGCCGGCGCTGCGCGTCAACAAGACCGATGTCGGCATGCGCCTTGCCGACGAAACGCGGCGCGGCGGCGCTGGGCGCGACGTGCCCGAGGAAAGCCTGATGCTGACCGGCGACGAGAACATCGTCGACGTCGAGTTCTCGGTGTTCTGGAGGGTCAAGCCCAACGGCGTCAGCGATTATCTGTTCAACATCCAAAATCCGAAGAGCACCGTTAAGGCGGTGGCGGAAAGCGCCATGCGTGAAGTGATCGGGCGCTCCAACACCCAGCCGCTCCTCACCACGCTGCGCGAGACCGTTCAGACTTCGGTCCAGGAGTTGATGCAGAAGACGCTCGACTCCTACGGCTCCGGCATTCTGATTCAAAACGTCCTGCTGCAGCCGGTCGATCCGCCGGCCGAAGTCATCGATTCGTTCCGCGACGTGCAGGCGGCGCGCTCCGACATGGAGCGGCTGGCCAACGAAGCGCAGACCTACGCCAATCGGGTGGTGCCGGAAGCCCGCGGCCGCGCCGCCAAGATCATCCAGGACGCCGAGGCCTATCGGGCGCAGACCGTGGCCGACGCCAAGGGCCAGACCTCGCGCTTCCTGCAGGTCTACGAACAGTACAAGAAAGCGCCCGACGTGACGCGGCAGCGCATGTATCTGGAGACGATGGAGCACATCCTTTCCAACACCGACAAGACCATCATCGATACCGGCAAGCAGGGGACCGGCGTCATTCCCTACCTGCCGCTCAACGATCTCAACAAATCCTTCAAGCTGCCGGAATCCGGCGCCGCCGCGGGAGGCAAGCAATGAGGCTGAGCCTGACCGGCGGCGCGCTCGCCGTCATCGTTGTGCTGGCGATCATCGTCGGCTACGGCACCTTCTTCACCGTCGATCAGACCAGCCAGGCGCTGGTGGTGCGGCTCGGCAAGCCGGTGCGCGTCATTACCCAGCCCGGGCTCAACGTCAAAGTGCCGTTCATCGACAGCGTCATCTATGTCGACAAGCGCATCCGCGCCATCGAATCGCAGGCGCAGGAAGTCAACGTACAGAGCCAGGACCAATCGAGCGCCGCCGAAGTCGGCGAGCGCCTGGTGGTCGATGCCTTCGCCCGCTACCGCATCACCGACCCGCTGAAATATTATCAGTCGGTCGGTCCGGCCGGTGCCGATGCGCAGCTCGGCATCCTGCTCGACTCGGCGCTGCGGCGTGTGCTCGGCGACGCCACGATCGACGACGTGGTGCGCAACAAGCGCGAAGACCTGATGGTGCAGATGCGCAACCAGCTCGACCACGATGCGCGGCAATTCGGCATCGAAGTCGTCGACGCCCGCATCCGCCGTGCCGACCTGCCGCTCAAGAACAGCGAGGCGGTCTATGCACGCATGAAGACCGAGCGGCAGCGCGAAGCGGCCGAGTTCCGCGCCGAGGGCAGCCAGAAGAGCCAGGAGATCAAGGCCAAGGCCGACCGCGACGTCACCGTCATCATCGCCGACGCCAATCAGCAGTCCGAAACGATCCGCGGCCAGGGCGACGCCCAGCGCAACCGCATCTTCGCCGAAGCCTATAGCCAGGACCCGGGCTTCTTCGCCTTCTACCGCTCCATGCAGGCCTACGAACGCAGCATGCAAAAGGACGACACCAACCTGGTGCTTGGGCCGGATTCCGACTTCTTCCGCTATTTCGGCGATCCGGCGGGCCGCGGACCGCTGCAGGCCGGGGGCGGCTCCACGGCCCCGGCCAAAACCGGCGCGCAGGCCCGCATTCCGGTCCCAACGCTCGGCGAAGCCGACAGCCGCGCCGCGGCGACCGCGCCGGCGCCCGGCAAGTAAAGTTCAAGTAAAGTTCCGCCAGTCGCCGGGCGTCATCAGGGGGCGCGGTTCATGTCCGATTTCCTTGCCGCGCTCGGCCTGTTGTTTGCGATCGAGGGCATCTGCCTCGCCGCCTTTCCGGCGAGCGCCAAACGCGCCATGGCCGCGGCTTTGGCCACCCCGGACGGTCCGCTGCGGATCGGCGGCGTTGTTTCGGCGCTGGTCGGCGTGCTGATCGTCTGGTTCGTCCGCGGCTGAGTTCGGAAAACAGCTCCGTTTCCCGGGCGCAGCGCGGCACGAAGTGGTGCGCTGCACACCCGGGCCTTCATAGGCCCGGAGTTTGCAACGATCCAGGATCAGCGCTGCACCGCTTCGCGCTGCACCGCATCCGGGAAACAGAGCCCTTGATTAGCGCAGCTGGATCGGCGCAGCCGGCCGGGCTGGGTCGCTTTTCCGCCCCAAAAATGCGGTTCACTATGACCTGAACGGCCGGTTATTCCCTTGCGTCGTAGACGCACCGGGCGCACTTATCGCTAGAGCCAGGAATTTCAGGAGCGCTGACAGCCATGTCTCGCTATGTCGATGTCCGCCTATGGTTCGGTCTCGCCCGCTACCAGGCGGCGATCGCGGTGTTTGCCGCCATCGTCGCGGTTCTGCCGGCGCGGCCCGCCACGGCGCGCGGACCGGAGAACATCGCCGACGTTGCCGAGCAGGTCATCGACGCGGTGGTCAACGTGTCGACCTCGCAGAAGATCGATTCGCACATCGGCAATCTGCCGGATCTGCCGCCCGGATCGCCGATGGAAAAATTCTTCGAGGATTTTTTCAAGCATCATCGCGGCCAGGGCGACCCGGACCAGGACGAGCCGCGCCGCATCAACTCGCTCGGCTCCGGCTTCATCATCGATCCGTCCGGCCTGGTGGTGACCAACAATCACGTCATCGCCGACGCCGACGAGATCAACGTGATCCTCAACGACGGCACCAAGCTCAAGGCCGAGGTGGTCGGCAAGGACTCAAAGAGCGACCTCGCGCTGTTGCGCGTCCATGCCGACAAGCCGCTGCACGCGGTCAAGTTCGGCAATTCCGACAAGCTGCGGCTCGGCGAATGGGTGATCGCGATCGGCAACCCGTTCAGCCTGGGCGGCACCGTGACCGCCGGCATCGTCTCGGCGCGCAACCGCGACATCAATTCGGGTCCGTACGACAACTACATTCAGACCGACGCCGCCATCAATCGCGGCAATTCGGGCGGCCCGCTGTTCAATCTCGACGGCGAAGTGATCGGCATCAACACCGCGATCATCTCGCCGTCCGGCGGCTCGATCGGCATCGGCTTCGCCATTCCATCCGATAGTGCGATACCGGTCATCGATCAGCTGCAAAAATACGGCGAGGCGCGCCGCGGCTGGCTCGGCGTGCGCATCCAGGAGGTGACCGACGAGCTCGCGGAAAGCCTCAATCTCGGCGCGGCGCGCGGCGCGCTGGTCGCCGGCGTCGACGACAAGGGGCCGGCCAAGCCCGCCGGCATCGAGCCCGGCGACGTCGTGGTGAAGTTCGACGGCCACGACATCAAGGAGATGCGCGACCTGCCGCGCATCGTCGCCGACACGCCGGTCGGCAAGGAGGTCGACGTCGTCGTCATCCGCAAGGGCAAGGAGGAGACCCACAAGGTGACGATCGGCCGCCTCAAGGAGGACGTGAAGGTGGCGTCGACGGGCGACAAGAAGGACAACCCGCCGCCGGAAAAATCCGTGGTGCAGAAGACGCTCGGTCTCGAATTGTCGAGCCTGACAAACGACCTGCGCCGGCGCTTCAAGATCCGCGACAACGTCAAGGGTGTGCTCGTCACCGGCGTCGATCCGAATGCGGCGAACGACGCGCCCGACAAGCATTTGGCGCCGGGCGACGTGATCGCCGAAGTGCAATACCAGGCGGTCAATACGCCGGCCGATCTGCAGAAACGCGTCGACGATCTGAAGCAGCAGGGCAAGAAGGTCGCCGTGCTGCTGGTCGCCAACGGCGACGGCGAGACGCGCTTCGTGGCGCTGAGCTTGCAGTAGAGAGCGAATAGCGAGTGGCGAATAGCGAATAGCGCTGCCATTCGCCATTCGCTACTTCGCCATTCGCGATTTCAGCTAGCTCCTTAATCCAACACGTGGCTCACCATGCCGTCGGCGAGCTTGGGCTCGAACCAGGTCGATTTCGGCGGCATGATCGCGCCGGCGTCGGCGACCGCCATCAGGTCTTGCATCTGCGTCGGATAGAGCGCGAACGCCGCCGCCATTTGGCCCGATCCGACCAGGCGTTCCAGCTCTGCAAGGCCGCGGCCGCCGCCGACGAAATCGATGCGCTTGTCGGTGCGCGGATCGGTAATTCCGAAAATCGGCGCGATGACGTTGCGCGTCAGCGGCGTGATCGGCAGCCGCTCGATCGGGTCGGCGGATTGCGGCGCGGCGCGCAGCACGAGCCGATACCAGCGACCGCCGAGCACCATGCCGATTTCATTCGCGCGCGCCGGATGCACCGGCGTGTCGCTCGGCTCGACCGTGTATTTGTCACGCAGCTCGGCGAGCAGCTTTTCGGGGCTGCGCCCGTTCAGATCGCGCAGCACGCGATTGTAGCCGAGGATGGTCATCTCGCCTTGCGGAAACAATACCGCCAGGAAATAGCGGTGCGGGCCATCGCCGCCGCGCGCCTGCGCGACGCGCAGCGCCGCCGCCGAGCGATGATGGCCGTCGGCGATGTAGAGCGCCGGCAAAGCGTCGACGCCGTGCGTGAAGCCGGTAATCGCCGCATCGTCGTCGATCACCCAGAGCTGGTGACGCACGCCGTCGTCGGCAGTGACGTCCACCGCGGCGGTGCCGGCGGCGGCTTGCGCCAGGATCGCATCGAGTTGCGGCGCCGCCGGATAGGCGAGCATTACGGGCCCGGTCTGGGCGTTGACCGCGTCGATCTGGCGCACGCGGTCGTCCTCCTTGGCGGGCGAGGTCAGCTCGTGCTTGCGGATGCGATTTGCGGCGTAGGCGCCGAGCGAAGCGACGGCGGCGAGGCCGGTTTGGCAGCGGCCGCGCCGCGTCAGCCGGTACACGTAATAGCAAGGCTTGGCATCGCGCATCAGCACGCCGGCAGCGGTCATGGCGCGCAGATTTTCGGCCGCCTTGGCGTAGACCGCCGCAGCGTACGGATCCGTCGACGGCGCCAGATCGATCTCCGCCTTGGAGACGTGCAAAAAGCTCCACGGCCTAGCTTCGGCGCGCGCGCGCGCTTCGGCGCTCGACAGCACGTCATAGGGCGGCGCCAAGATTTCGGCGGCACGCCCCGGCGCCGGCCGCAGCGCGCGGAAGGGTTTTATCAGGGTCAAGTGACCTCGTTCATCGAATCGGCGCAGCCCTCACGCGGTGTTATTGTTCCCGGCGTGGCGTTTTAATTCGCGCTAAAACGCATTACGTCAACCCCGTGAGCAGTTCGGAGCAGATCGTCCTCATTGCCGGCCCGACCGCGAGCGGCAAATCGGCGCTGGCGATGACGCTGGCCGAAAAGCTGGGCAGCGTCGTCATCAATGCCGATTCGATGCAGGTCTACCGCGACCTGCGCATCATCACGGCGCGGCCGAGCGTCGAGGACGAGCGGCGCGTGCCGCATCGCCTCTACGGCCACGTCGATGCCGCCGAGAATTACTCCGTCGGCCGCTGGTGCGAGGCGGCCGCGGCGGCGCTCGCGGTGACGGCGCGCACCGCGCAGACCGCGATCCTGGTCGGCGGCACCGGGCTTTATTTCAGCGCGCTCACCCGCGGGCTGGCCGCGGTGCCGCCGGTCCCGCCGGAAATTCGCGACGAGGTGCGCGCGCGGCTCGACAGCGACGGCGTCGCCGCGCTGCATGCCGAGCTGAAATGGCGCGATCCGGCCGCGGCGGCGCGGCTGATGCCGGGCGACCGTGCCCGCATCGCGCGCGCCCTCGAAGTGGTCCTGGCTACCGGCCGCTCGCTCATCGACTGGCACGAGGCCAACACGCCGCCCGGGCTCGACGCCGCGCGCGCAGCGAAAATTTTTCTGACGCCCGACCGCGACGAGCTGTTGCGCCGCATCAACGCGCGCTTCGACGCCATGATGGCGGCCGGCGCGCTCGACGAGGTGCGGGCGCTGGCGGCGCGCCGGCTCGATCCGGCGCTGCCGGCCATGAAGGCGCACGGCGTGCCGTGGCTGATCCGGCATCTTGCCGGCGAGTTGGCGCTCGATCAGGCGGTGGCCGAAGCCAAGCGCGACACCCGCCAATACACCAAGCGCCAGGCCACCTGGTTCCGCAACCAGTTGCCCGATTTCGCCTGGGTCGAGCCGGACCATGCGTTGGCGGCGATCGAGGCGCAATTGCGCGATCTATCGGCCTGACGCGGCAAGGCTTACGCAGCAGTCGAGTGCGGCGCAGTGCTGCGTTACGGCGTCCAATCGAATTGCACCACGCGATTGCCGGCCCTCTCGTTAAAGTCGATGGCATGCTGGCGCATCGATGCTATGGCATCGGCATCGCCGCGCGGGCACTGCACCGCCTCGTACTGGACGCGCGCGCCATCGAGCGCGCGCGCAAAAGCGCTCTCGATCGTGTCCATTGACGCGGCGCTGGCGAAAACCGGCGACAGGTAGATGGCGTGCCGAGCGGGCTCTGGCGCGATGCAATAGCGCCACTCGACCGGGTTGGCGGCGTAAGCTGCCGTAGCGCAACTCAACAGAGCGGCGCCCATCAGCATCGATGAAACCTGCCGCCGCATGACGCTCCCGAAAGCGAATCGAATCGCTCGTGCAAGCGTAACGATCCGGCGAGCGTTGGCTACTGTGATTTGTCCGCATGCGGCGCGCCTGGATCGAAGCCGCATGGCGGCGCCGCACCGCCGTTGCGGTCACGACAGCCGGCGGCACGACCGGCTCACTTGCGGCCTTGGTTGCGGCAATCGGACAGCGCAGGGTCGCACCGCGGTCGATGCGGCGGCAACCTTCGGTAAGGCGCAATAAAGGTTAGCGAATTGTTTCGCCGCAGCGCCGTTCTCTACAACCACAAAGTAACAAAGATATGCCAAACACCAGGAACTTGATGCGTGAGCGGCGCCGGCGCCGAACTGCCAGACATGACCAAATGGCTTGCGGCATTCCGACAGACCACGACCTATCTGGGAGTCGCGGTGCTGGTGGTCGTTTGGGGCGGCATTTATCTGCTCGCCGCGCAGGAGAACGAGCGCGCCTACCAGGACGCGGTCCGCCAAAGCGGCAATCTCGATCGCGTGCTCGAGGAATTTGTCCGGCGGGTCGTCGAGGAAACCGACGATGCGTTGCTGTCGCTGCGGCGCGCCTATCAGACCGATCCGCAGCACTTCGATATCGGGCGTTGGACCGCCGAGACCCAGTCGAACAACAGCCTCGCCGTGCAATTCTCCATTACCGGCGCCGACGGTTTCGTCCGGCAATCGAGCCGCGGGCCGCTTTCCCACCCGGCTTATGTCGGCGACCGCGCGCCATTCGCGGTTCAGCGCGACGCCGCGGCGGATCGGCTCTATATCAGCGTGCCGCTCATCGGGCAGGTCACCGGAAAGCTCTCCATGGAGTTCAACCGGCGGCTCAGCGCGCCTGACGGAAGCTTCGCCGGCACGGTGTCGTGCGCCATCGACGTCGCCCGGCTCGAGGACTTTTTCAGCTCGCTCGACCTCGGCCGCCGCGGCGTCGTTGCGCTGGTCGGCAGCGACGGCGTGCTGCGCGCCCGCGCCGGTCCCGATCCGGCGACGCGCAGGTTGCCCGGTCGGTCGGCGTCGCAATCGCCGCTGCTGCGCCATCTGCGGCAAGGACCGCAAGGCAGTTACTGGAATAGTCCGGGAAGCGCCGCGCGATTCGATGGCGTGCCGAGGCTGATGTCCTATCGGCAGCTCTCCGGAGTGCCGCTGATCGCGGTGGTCGGCCTGGCAAGGGACGACATTTTTCAGCACGCGGGCGCGATAGCGCGCAAATACGTGCTGGCGGGCGTTACGCTGAGCTTGCTGGTGCTGATCGTCGTCATCCTCGGCGCCAGCCGGCAGGCGCGCATGCTGGCCACCGCGACGGAGCTCGAGAGCTCCAAGCAGTCGCTGGACGAAACCCGGAAGTTCCTCGATTCGATCATCGAGAACATTCCGGTGGCGGTGGTCGTCAAGGACGCCGCGACGCGCCGGTTCATTCTGGTCAATCGCGCCTTCGAGGCCATGCTCGGCGAGCCGCGCAGCGAGCTTCTCGGCCGCACCGTTTTCGACATTCACCGCCAGCGCAACGCCAAGAGCATCAACGACGCCGACACCGAATCGATCGCGAGCGGCGACCGTGTCAGCTACAGCGAGATCGAGATCGACATGCCGCGGCTCGGGCAGCGCATGCAGGCGACCGCGCGCATCGTCATCAGGAACAGCCAGGCCGAGGCGAAGTATCTGATCGCGGTGATCGAGGACGTCACGGAACGCAAGAAAGCCGAACAGCGCATCGCCTTCCTGGCGCACCACGACGCCCTGACCGGGCTCGCCAACCGCGCCGCCTTGGCGCAGAAGATCGATGAAGCCGCCGCGCGCCAGCGCCGCCGCAACGAGCCGTTCACGGTCCTGCTCCTCGACCTCGACCGCTTCAAGCAGGTCAACGATACGCTCGGCCACGCCGCCGGCGACACTTTGCTGATCGAAGTGGCGACGCGGCTGAAATCGCTGCTGCGCGAGACCGACGTGCTGGCGCGCCTCGGCGGCGACGAGTTCGCCATCATTCAGGCCGGCGAAGCCGATCAGCGCGACGCCGCAAGGTCGCTGGCGGAGCGCGTCATCGCCCTGCTGGGCCGGCCGTTTGCCGTCGATGGCGCCGATATCGGAATCGGCGCCAGCATCGGCATCGCGTTGGCGCCGGAGCACGGCACCGGCTCCGAGAGCTTGTTGAAAATGGCGGATCTCGCGCTCTATCGCGCCAAGTCGGCCGGACGTAACGGCTATTGCTTCTTCGCTCCGGAAATGAGCGAAGTCGCCAGCGCCCGCCAGGAGATCGAAGGCGATCTGCGCCGCGCCATCCAGCAGGGCGAGCTGGAACTGCACTACCAGCCGATCATCGACGCCAAGACGCGCCGTATCTGCAGCGTCGAGGCGCTGGTGCGGTGGCGGCATCCGACCGAGGGTTTGATCGCGCCCGACCTGTTCATTCCGCTCGCCGAGGAAACCGGCCTGATCGCGCCGATCGGCGATTGGGTGCTGCGTACGGCCTGCGCCGAAGCGGTCAAGTGGCCGGCGGCGGTCAAAGTCGCAGTCAATCTGTCGCTGGTGCAGTTCCGCAAGACCGATCTCGCGGACGTGGTGACGCACGCCCTGGTCGATGCCGGCCTGCGCCCCGAGCGGCTGGAGCTGGAAATCACCGAGACGGCGCTCATCGAGTCGGCGGCCGAATGCCTGCCGGCGCTGCGCCAGTTCAAGGCGCTCGGCATCACCATCGTGCTCGACGATTTCGGCACCGGCTATTCGTCGCTCAGCCAGTTGGCGAAGTTCCCGTTCGACCGCATCAAGATCGACAAGTCGTTCACGCAGAACATGACCAGGCGCAGCGAGTGCGCCGCCATCATTTCGGCAACGCTCACGCTGGCGCAAAGCCTGGATATCCAGACCACCGCCGAGGGCGTGGAGACGGTGGAGCAATATCGGCTGCTGCGGCTCGCCGGCGTCACCTCGCTGCAGGGTTTCCTGTTCAAGCGGCCGGGGCCGGCGTCCGAGATCGACTTCGACCGCTGCTACGGCGACCTGTCGGTGGGGCAGGCCGCATAGCGCGCTGCTGGGCAAGCGCGCCGTGCGTGACGTGCCGTGGATTTCCGGCCGTTGAGGTCCGGCGAAAAATACCGTACGGTCGATGGCGCGGAATGCCTATGAGGGCGCAGATGCGGTTACGTGGCATCGCCGTGGTGACATGGCTGCTGCTCGCTGGCATTGAACCGGCGTCGGCGGAATCGCTGGGCAGCGGCTTCTTCGTGTCGCCTGCCGGTCACGTACTGACGAACTATCATGTCGTGCGCGGCTGCACCACGACCGATGTATTTGACGCCGATATGGCGAAGCAGACAGGGCGCGTTGTTGCCGTCGATGAGCGGAATGATTTGGCGCTCGTGGAAACGCACGCGACTGCGAAGGCGGTCGCGCAATTCAGCGGCAACGGCGCAAAAGTCGGCGAAAGCAGCTGGGTCTTCGGGTTTCCGCTCGTCGGGCTGCTTGCAAGCTCCGGCAATTTCACTGGCGGCATTGTCTCGGCTCTGGCGGGATTGGATAACGATTCGCGGATCCTGCAAATCTCGGCGCCGGTGCAGCCGGGTAACAGCGGCGGACCGCTGCTCGACCAAAGCGGCGATGTCATCGGCATAGTCGTCGCCAAGCTTAATGCGCTCGGTCTGGCGAAAATCACGCATGACGTGCCGCAAAACGTGAATTTTGCCATCAAGGCTGCGATTGCCATGGATTTCCTCGAGGCAAATAACGTTGCGCCAAAAGTCTCGTCGAATGCCAAACCGCTGGACCAGGTCGCAATAGCGGAACGGGCGAAATCCATCTCTGTCAGGATTGTCTGCGCGAGCAGCAAACAGCCCGTGGAGCGTACCGCCGTTAAAAGCGGCCCTGCCGACGTTAAAAGCGATTCTGCCGACGTTAAGAATGGTTCTGTCGATAGTAAAAATGATTCCGGCGAAATGGCGGGAGTGGCCGCCAAATCCGGCGATGCGCCGGTGGCGGACGTCACGATTGACGACATGGTCGGCCGCTGGTGCGGAGAACATTCCAATTATACCTTTTCGCGCACCGACATGGTCGTTACGCCGCTGGGCAATTGGCAGCTCACCCATGCGCCGCACTGGACGATCGACAGGGTCGCGGCTGACGGCAATCAGATCGAGGTGTTCTGGAAGCCCGCCAAGCCGGGCAACAGCACCGCCTTCGAGCTGCGCGACGACGGCGACACGTTGATCCAACTGCCGCAGACCGCAGGCGACAAAGGGCCGCGGCGGGTGTTTCATCGCTGCTGAGCGTGGCGGGCGCCGCACGCTGGACCGGATAGGCCGGAGCTCGCCCTGGAGTCTGAATTCAAACGATCTCAAACGATCAGAGAAAGCCGTTGCGATCGACGGGGCGCCATGCGATCCGAGTTTATAAAGCCGATGCTGACCGTCAGTGCGACATGTACTGCAACCCGGCCGAATAGGCGGCGCCGCCGATCACGCAGGGAATGCCGAGTTCGACCTGTCCGGTGGCCGCGGCGACGATGCAGCCCATCGACAGCGCGCCTTGGCCGATCTGGCCCATGCCGGTCAGCTCGCGCTTGGCGTCCGGCCCTTTCTGCTTGAGCTCCTCGATGGCGGCGAGCGATTCGCGGCGCATGCGTCCGGTGTCGACGTCCTCGGCGGTCTCGATCACCTCGTTGAGCACCTTGGCGGTGTCCTTCGGCTGGTTCTTGACCGACCATTTGAGCATGGCAAGCAGGTTGAGATCGCGCACCGCGTTGCTGGCGAGCGTGAACTTGGCGGCGCTGCCGGTGGTGAGATTGTCGACGTTGTCCTTGTCGTCGGCGAGCGGCAACAGCTTGATGATCTTGTCGACCGGCTTGTAGGCGCCGGTCGCCAGGTAATAGCCCCACAGCACGTCGATCAGTTGCGGAGTCGGCTCGAGCGCCACGACTTTGCTGTTGTCGCTCTTGATGCGGAACGCGATCTTGATCTTTTCGATCATGCCGGGCTTGGCGGTGCGGTAGGCGATCTGGTCGAGCGTGGGCAGCTTGCCTTCGA
This sequence comes from Xanthobacteraceae bacterium, assembly GCA_030038995.1. Classification (GTDB taxonomy): domain Bacteria; phylum Pseudomonadota; class Alphaproteobacteria; order Rhizobiales; family Xanthobacteraceae; genus BOG-931. The sequence continues at coordinate 4,613 of JASHQS010000077.1, read as the reverse complement.
GATAGCGGTTGATCATCTCGCGCCGCTCCGGCATGCGGTCGCCGACCGAAACGAGCACGTCCTTCCAGTCCGGCAGGCCCGAATAGGCGATGGCGCGCACCAGGACCCAGCGGTCGGCCGGCGCGATCGACAGCATTTGGGCGGCGAGCCTTTTGGCGCGTCCCGGATTGCTGCCGAGCACGCCGGCGATGAAGCCCACATAGGCGCCGCAGGTCTCGGAATCCTTGAACGCCTGCAGCGCGCCCAAAGCCCGCACCAGGGCCGGCAGCCGGTCGGGGTCAGGCTTGTGCCGATAATCGTTGATCCATCGAAGAATCCCATCGGTCGAGGGCCGCGCCATGGCGGCTGCGGCGGGCGCCGGCGTTGCTGCCAGCGCGGCAGCGGGCATGGCGAACGCCAGCGCTGTCATTGTCAAAGCCGCCGCCGCGCCCTTGCGTAACGATGCTGCAACCATGATTCCCTCCACCGTCGAGACGGCACCGCGCGGCTGCCGCGCGGCCTATTCGGCGGAAGCGGAAGAAAGCAAAGCGCCGGGGCATTTTGCGGGCTCGGCCGTTGCAAAATCGCGGCTCTCCTGTGGCGTCGCGCGAAGGCTTAACGGCCTCGCCGCATGCGGATTTTCCGCGCTCCGCCGATTTCAAACGCATGTTTGAAGCCGGACCCGCCGCGATCCGGCCGCATTTTGCTTGACCCGGCCTGCCGCAATGCTTATAAAGTCTTCGCCGAAGAGGAAGGGCATGTCCGTGCGAACCGTTGCGGCCAAGTCGCTGATTCTCGTAGTGAGGCGCACCGCCGTGGGTGGATGATCCACCCGCGTGACGCGGCGGTGCGCGATCGAGGGCCCTTCGAGGCCCTTTTTTATTGCGGTAACGCCGGTCCGGCCCGCGCCCAGCGAACGGCCGGAGCGGCGACGGCAGTGGAGCAGGTGCGATGACCGAGATGACCGGTGCGGAAATGGTGATGGCGGCGCTTGCCGATCAGGGCGTCAAGCACGTTTTCGGCTATCCGGGCGGCGCGGTGCTGCCGATCTACGATGCGCTGTTCCAGCAGGACAAGGTGCAGCACATCCTGGTGCGCCACGAGCAGGGCGCCGTGCACGCCGCCGAAGGCTATGCGCGCTCGACCGGCAAGGTCGGCACCGTGCTGGTCACCTCCGGCCCCGGCGCCACCAACGCCGTCACCGGCCTGACCGACGCATTGTGCGACTCGGTGCCGCTCGTCGTCATCACCGGCCAGGTGCCCACCCATCTGATCGGCAATGACGCGTTCCAGGAATGCGACACCGTCGGCATCACGCGGCCGTGCACCAAATACAATTATCTGGTCAAAACCGTCGGCGATCTGCCGCGCGTGCTGCACGAGGCGTTCCATATCGCGGCGAGCGGGCGTCCGGGCCCGGTGGTGGTCGACATCCCCAAGGACGTGCAGTTCGCCAGCGGCGATTATTTCAAGCCGAAGGAATTCCAGCACAAGGGCTACCGGCCCAAGCTCAAGGGCGATCCCGACAAGATCCGCCGCGCCGTCGAGATGATGGCAGCCGCCAAGCGGCCGGTGTTTTATACCGGCGGCGGGGTGGTCAATTCCGGCCGCGCCGCGAGCGAAGCGCTGCGCGAACTGGCCAGGCTCACCGGCTTCCCGGTGACCTCGACCCTGATGGGGCTCGGCGCCTTTGCGGCCGCCGATCCGCAATGGCTCGGCATGCTCGGCATGCACGGCACCTGGGAGGCCAACTGGTCGATGCACGATTGCGACCTGATGATCGCGGTCGGCTCGCGTTTCGATGACCGCATCACCGGCCGGCTCGACGCGTTCTCGCCCGGCTCGAAGAAAATCCACATCGACATCGACCCGTCCTCGATCAACAAGAACGTCAAGGTCGATGTCGGCATCGTCGGCGACTGCGCCCACGTGCTCGCCGACATGGTGCGGCTCTGGCGCGCCGGCGGCTACAAGGCGGACAACAAGGCGCTCGACGCCTGGTGGGCGCAGATCGCCAAGTGGCGCGCCAAAAACTCGCTCGCCTATCGCAATTCCAACGAGATCATCAAGCCGCAATACGCCATTCAGCGGCTCTACGAGGCGACCAAGGACCGCGACACCTACATCACCACCGAGGTCGGCCAGCACCAGATGTGGGCGGCGCAGTTCTATAAACTCCAGGAGCCGACCCGCTGGATGACCTCGGGCGGGCTCGGCACCATGGGCTACGGGCTGCCGGCTGCGGTCGGCGTGCAGCTCGCCCATCCCAAGTCGCTGGTGGTCGACATTGCCGGCGAGGCGTCGGTGCTGATGACCATGCAGGAAATGTCGACCGCGGTGCAGTACGAGCTGCCGATCAAGATTTTCGTCATCAACAATCAGTACATGGGCATGGTGCGGCAGTGGCAGGAGCTGCTGCACGGCGGCCGCTACGCGCACTCCTATACCGAAGCGCTGCCCGACTTCGTCAAGCTCGCCGAGGCCTATCACGCCCACGGCATCCGCTGCGAGCATCCCGGCGAGCTCGACGAAAAGATCCGCGAAATGATCGCGGTGAAACGGCCGGTGATCTTCGACTGCGTGGTCGATCCGGCGGAAAACTGTTTTCCGATGATTCCGTCCGGCCGCGCCCACAACGAGATGCTGCTCGGCGACGCCACCACGCGCGTCGAGGATGCGGTGACGGAAGAAGGGAAGGTAATGGTGTGAATCTTACCCTCTCCCCTTGCGGGAGAGGGTGGTCCGAGCAACGTGCAGCGTTGCGAGGAGCGGGTAGCTGGACCTAATTTCGACCCCTCACCCGGCTCGCTTCGCTCGCCACCCTCTCCCGCAAGGGGAGAGGGGAATGAGGAGCTCTCGCACATGAAAATCGCCATCATCGGCGCCGGCAATGTCGGCGGCACGCTCGGCACCGCGTGGGCGCGGAAGGCCGGGCACGACATCTTCTTCGGCGTGCGCGATCCGCAGTCGGAGAAGACGCAGGCGCTGGTGAAAAAACTCGCCGGCAAGGCGCGCCCCGGCAGCGCTGCGGCGGCGGCGGCGTTCGGCGAGGCGATCGTGCTGACCGTGCCGTGGCCCGCCGCCGAAGCGGCGATCCGCTCGATGGGAAACCTGCGCGGCAAAATCCTGCTCGACGCCACCAATCCGCTGGCCATGGGGCCCGACGGCCTCGGGCTGGAGATCGGCCACAGCATTTCGGCCGGCGAGAAGGTGCAGGGCTGGGCCGCCGGCGCTTCGGTCTTCAAGACGCTCAACACCACCGGCTTCGGCAACATGGCCGAGCCGGTCTATCACGGCGTCAAATCGGTGATGTTCGTCGCCGGCGACGATGCCGCCAACAAGCCCAAGGTGATCGCGCTCGTCGCCGATCTCGGCTTCGACGTGATCGATGCCGGTCCGCTGCGCAACGCGCGGCTGCTCGAGGCCCACGCCATGCTGTGGATCGAGCTTTCGCTCAAGCGCGGCCTCGGCCGCGACTGGGCTTTCGCCCGCCTCAGGCGCTGAGGAGCACGCCGTGAGCAGCAAGACCGCGACCACGCATTATCCCGCCGCCACGACCAGCGAGCGCGTCGAGACCCGCACCTTGTGCGTGCTGGTCGACAACGAGCCCGGCGTGCTGGCGCGCGTCATCGGCCTGTTCTCCGGCCGCGGTTACAACATCGATTCGCTCACGGTGTCGGAAACCGAGCACGAAAAGCACCTCTCCCGCATCACCATCGTCACCAGCGGCACGCCGATGGTTTTGGAGCAGATCAAGAACCAGCTCGACCGGCTGGTGCCGGTGCACCGCGTGATCGATCTGACCACGGCCGGGCCGGCGATCGCGCGCGAACTGGCGATGGTCAAGGTGCGCGGCAAAGGCGAGCATCGCATGGAGGCGCTGCGGATGGCCGACGCGTTCCGCGCCCGCGTCATCGACGCCACCACCGAGAGCTTCGTGTTCGAGATCACCGGCGCCTCCGACAAGATCGAAAGCTTCATCAACCTGATGCTACCGGTCGGCCTGGTCGAAGTATCGCGCACCGGCATCGTCGCCATCGCCCGCGGGCCGGAGGGGATGTAAATCTCTGTCCGCTCATTCCCGCGAAAGCGGGAATCCAGAAGAGGCGCGCAGAATCTGGGTCCCCGCTTTCGCGCATAGGCGCTAACATAGGCCTCTGTTTCCCGGATGCGGTGCAGCGCGAAGCGGTGCACCGCTGATCCGGGACCGTCCCAGACTCCGCAACTTGTTACGATCCCGGGTCTGCAGCGCACCACTTCGCTGCGCTTCGTGCTGCGCTGCGCCCGGGAAACAAAGCTATGTTAGCGCCTATGCGCTTTCGCGGGGACGAGCGGATGAGAATGTTACGCCGCCGCGGCTTGCTTCGCTGCCGGCGCGAGCCGTTCGATCAGCGTCGCAAACCGGTCGACAAAGCCCTGCAGAAATTTCTGCGTGCTCGCGTCGCCGATTCGGACTGCATCAGCGGCGTCATTGCGAGGCGCCCCGAAGGGGCGACGAAGCAATCCGGAAGCTTGCGCAAGCCGCTCTGGATTGCTTGTGCGCCAGGCAAGCTGGCGTGGTCCAACCGGTGGAAGTCCGGTCCGGGTAAGCCGTAGCGGGCGCCCGGTAGTGAGTGTTGCGTGGTCGTCGGCGA
>JASHQS010000076.1 GCA_030038995.1 Xanthobacteraceae bacterium | reverse complement strand
AATCGCCTGGCTGCGGCAATCGCGGCGCCGCGCAAGCCTTCCAGCCGCCGCGCACGCCAGAACGGCGCCTGCGGGCGGAGCGCGATCATGGCATCGCACAGCGGCAAGCGCTCGCGCCAGATGCGGTCGATCATCGGATGGTCGGCGCCAGCGCAGGAATCGGCGCCAGCCAGCGCCGTATCGTCGAGCAGGTTTTCGGTGAGCGCGATGGTGATCAGGACGCCCGGCGAGTAGCGAGCGAAACGTTCGTCGTAGGCGATCTTCCAGAACCAGGCGCAATCGGCGCTGCGCAGCGTGATCGCCGCGGCGATGGCGCGGCCGTCCACCAGGATGCGGTCGACGACGACCTTGCCCTCGCGAGCCAAGGCCCGCAGCGCCGCGCGGACAAAATCGCCGACCGCGTCGTCGGCGAGCGCGGCGGTGCCGGCCGCGCCCTTCCAGCCGCTCGCTTCGAGCGTGAGGAAATCCTCCACTGCGGCGTCGAGCGCGGGCAGGTCCGCGGTCGCGGCAAACAACAGCGCGCCGAGCTCGGCGAGCCGCCGGCCGATGCGGCGCAGCTCCTTGAGCCGGCGCGAGCTGAGCGCGCGTTCGAGATAATGGGCCCGGTCGGCTGCGCGCGGCGCCAAAAGCGCGCGGCGGTGTCGATTGAAATCGGCGGCCGGCATGCGCGCACGGCGGTGGATCGCCGCCAGCGCCGCGCCGAACGGCCCGTGCTGCGGCAGAAACGGCAGCAGCAGCAAGCCGGGCAAATCGGGATTGCCGGCGAGATAAGCGAGCCAAGCGGCGATGACCGGCTCAGCGGCTTCGCGCTCGACCAGCGGAGTGCCGAGCGGCGCGAACGGATGGGTCCAGCCGACCAGCACCGGCAGCTTGATGCCGTAGCGGCGGGTCTCGATCCGCGCCGGGAAAAAGCCGAGCAGCCGGCGCCGGCCGCTGCCCGCCCACACCAGCGCCGCGCCGACGCCGCGGCCGAATACCGGCGCGGCGGCAAGCGCGAAAGCCGGCTCGTAGAAAACGTTGGCCGACAGCGCGCGCGCGGCAAGATCGCGCCAGTCGTCGGCGATGGCGGCAAGTTCCGACAGTTCGCGCCATTCGACCGCAAAGGATTCCGGCGCGTAGCGGTCGGCCATTGCGGCGCGGCGCGCGCTGGTGATCGCCGCCGCCGTGCCGGCGAACGGCGAGGCGGGCTCGGTCGGCGCGCTTGTGACGCTCATGGCGCGTTCAGGGAATGCGCAGCCGGCCGAACGCGAAGCAGTGCAGCCCGAGTCGCGTCTTGGCGACGAGAAACAGGCTCGCCGACTCGCAAACGAGCGCGATCGCGCCGGCCGCCGCGGCGCCGGCGATGCCCAGGCGCGGGATCAGTACGAAGCAGAGCACGAGATTGATGGCGAACGCGCTGGCATAGATCAGCGCGCAGGCGCGCCGCTCGCCCAGCATGTTGAGGACCCGCTCGGCCGGCCCGACCGAGGCGCGCGCCAAAAGCCCGATGGCGATGATGAACATCAGATAGTAGCCGCTGACGAAGTCGCGGCCGAACATCTCGAGCAGCGGCTTGCCGAATGCGAGCAAGAGAAGAATCGAGCCAAGCGACGGCCAGAACGTCATGCGCACCGCCACGGCGAGGAAATCGGCGAGGCGGCGGCGGTCGCCGGCGACGTGATATTCCGCGAACTTATGAGCGAGCGTCTGCGCCACCGAGAAATAGATGAAGGCGACCAGCGCCATGGTCTTGGCGGCGGCGTAATAGATGCCGACCTCGTCGGGCGGACGGAACTGCTGCAGCACGATCACGTCCGAATAGGTGAGCAACAGATAGAACGCCTCGACGACGAAGATCGGCGCCGCGGTCGCGAGCCAGGAGCGCAGCGCATAGGCGCGCGGGCCGGATTCGACCTTGGTGGCAAGCCGCCGATCGAGCACGATCGACTGGCCGATGCTGACGGCCCAGGCGGCGGCGGCGGCGGTCAACGTCGCAGTCACCGCATTCATCTCAAGCCCGACGACAAGCGCGAAAGCGAGCAGCGCCAGGAGCAGCCCTTGCCGAAGCACGTAAGCGGGGCTCAGCGCCAGATTGACCCAGCCATAGGAGCGGGCAATGCCGCTTTGCACCTGGAGGAGGCCGCAGACCGGCAACGCCGCGCAGGCGATGAAGAGCGGCACGACATCGGCCGCCGCGATCGGCGGCGACAGCACGGCGACGAGGCCGGCGGCCGCGGCGGCGATCGCGGTGGCGATCAGGCAAGCGAGCCAGCGGCTGCCGCGCAAAAAGCCGCGCAGGAGTGCGAACTGCTTGCGCTCGGCATATTCCGGAATGAAGCGCTGCGCCGCCGAGCCGAGGCCGAGATCGACCATGCCGCCGAGCAGCATCACCCAGGTCCAGGCATAGACGTAGATGCCGAACTGGAAGCCGCCGAGCCAGCGCGCCAGCACGATCTGCGAGGCAAAGGCGACCAGCGCGCTGACGACGCGGATCAGGAAGGCGGCGCCGGCGAGCCGCCGCGCCAGCGACGAATCGCTGCCGCCGGCGAACAGTTCGCGAAAGGGCGCCGCGACGCGGCCCCAGCGCGAACGCGACGCGTGCCCGGTACTGATCGATGCCACGACGACCTCTGCACCGCCGGCGATGCCGGCGGCGGACCATCGGGCGGCATCGCTAGCAAGGAAGCGTTAAGAATAGGTTGGACGAAATTAACAATTGCTTGGGGATTTTCGGGGGGCGCGCTCACGAGCGCCAAGCCGAAGCCGCATCGATGCGAGCTTTTGCCGATGCCAAGGCCGCTTGCGCATGCCGCCATCGCCAGCAAGCGTAGATGGGGTAACGGGCCGGCGCCGAGAGTGTAGCGCGGCAGGCGGTCGTCCCTCAGACTGATGGTGTTGAGCAACGGAGTCGGAATGGGTCCGCTCCAAGCATCATCGAGGGACGACCATGGAGTACTATGCAGGAATCGACGTGTCATTGAAACAATCGAGCGTGTGCGTGGTCGACGCCAGCGGCAAGATCGTTGGCGAGGGCAAGGTTGCGAGCGAGCCGGAAGCGCTGATCGGCTGGCTGGGCGCCCTGGGCCTTGGGCTGGCGCGGATCGGGCTGGAGGCGGCACCGCTGTCGCAATGGCTCTATGCGGCGATGCGGCAAGCGGGGCTTGCGGTGGAGCTGTTGGAGACGCGGCATGTGCGGGACGCGTTCAAGGCCATGCCGGTGAAGAGCGATCGCAACGACGCGCGGGGGATTGCGCAGTTGATGCGGCTGGGCTGGTTCCGGCCGGTGCATTGCAAGTCGATCGCGGCGCAGGAAGTGCGGGCGATGCTGACGGCGCGCAAGCTGGTGCAGGCGAAGCTTCGCGACGTGGAGAACAGCCTGCGCGGGATCTTGCGCGGGTTTGGGCTCAAGGTCGGCAAGACCACGGCACGGAGTTTTGCGGGCCGCATCCGCGCGCTGGCGGCAGGGCAGCCGAACCTCGAGACGATCGCGGCGGCGCTGTTGAACGTGCATGCCGTGCTGTTGCGCGAGTTCAATGGCTTCGAGCGGTGGGTGCGCCAGTGCGGGCGCAGCCATATCCAGGCCAAGC
>JASHQS010000075.1 GCA_030038995.1 Xanthobacteraceae bacterium | reverse complement strand
CTGGGGGCGCCCGGCTCGGCCGAGACCGCGACCATCCAGCGCCGGCCGGTCCAATCGCTGAGCTTTTTCGATAGCTCCCCGACCAGCGTTTTGGCCGCGCCCGGCTCGAGCGCGATTTCGAGCTTGCCGTCTTCGAAACGAACGAGCCGCACGTCGCGCTCGAGCGCGCTCTTGATCGCGAGGTCGCGCCGTTCCGCCGCGAGCGCAATCAAGTCTTCGAAGCGGGCGATGGCGAGCGCCGGTACGGCGTCAATGTCCGGCTGCGCATCGAGCGCCGCCGTCACGGGCGCACTCAGCGCCGCGCGCGGACCGCCGCGCGGCTCGGCCCGGGAGGTGATTTGCGAACGCGCCGGCGCTTCGCCGCGCGGCATCGTCGTCATCGCCGCGCCGGCGCCGCCGCCGCCGTTGCCGCGTGGCGCCGCCGCCGCATCGGACAGCGAGCGCACGACCTCGTCCGGCGTCGGCAAATCGGCCGCATAGGCGATACGGACCAAAACCATTTCGGCGGTGGCCAACGGCCGGCCGGCAGCTTCGACCTCGGCGATGCCCTTGAGCAGCATCTGCCAGGTGCGCGCCAATATCCGCATCGACAGTTTTTGCGCAAAGCCGCGGCCGCGGCTGCGCTCGGCCTCGGTGAGCGACACGTCGTCGGCAAGCGCCGGCACGATCTTCAGCCGGGTGACGAAATGGGTGAACTCGGCGAGGTCGCCGAGCACCGTGGCGGGCTCGGCGCCGGTGTCGTACTGATCGCGCAGCTCGGTGAGCGCGCGGGCGACGTCGGCGCGCATCAGCGCCTCGAACAGGTCGATGATCCGGTTGCGGTCGGCGAGGCCGAGCATGCCGCGCACGTCCTCGGTACGCACCGGGCCGGCGGCGTGCGTGATGGCCTGGTCGAACAGCGACAGGCAATCGCGCACCGAGCCCTCGGCGGCGCGCGCCATCAGCGCCAGCGCCTCCGGCTCGGCGGCAATATTTTCCTTCGCGGCGATCCCCTGTAAATGCTTGACCAGAACCGCGGCGTCGACGCGGCGCAGATCGAAGCGTTGGCAGCGCGACAGCACGGTGATCGGCACCTTGCGGATTTCCGTGGTGGCGAACGCGAATTTGGCGTGCGGCGGCGGCTCTTCCAGCGTCTTGAGCAGCGCGCTGAAGGCCTGCGTCGACAGCATGTGCACTTCGTCGAGGATGTAGACCTTGTAGCGCGCCGACACCGGCGCGTAGCGGATCGCATCGTTGAGCGTGCGCACGTCCTCGACGCTGTTGTGCGAGGCGGCGTCCATCTCGATGACGTCGAGGTGCCGGCTTTCCATGATCGCCTGGCAATGCACGCCGACGACCGGCATGGCGACGGTCGGTCCGGTGATCGAGCCGTCCGGCAACTCGTAATTGAGCGCGCGCGCCAAAATACGCGCCGTCGTGGTCTTGCCGACGCCGCGCACGCCGGTGAGGATCCAGGCCTGCGGAATGCGGCCGGATTCGAACGCGTTGGAGATGGTGCGCACCATGGCATCCTGGCCGATCAGGTCGGCGAAGGTGGCCGGCCGGTATTTGCGCGCCAGGACGCGATACGGTGCGGTCGGTGCGGCGTCGTTCATGGCGATATAATGGTGCTGATGTAGCCTGGGTTGAGCAAAGCGAAACCCAGGAGCGGCGAACCGGCCTCTCTGTCGGGCCCTGGGTTTCGCTGCGCTCAACCCAGGCTACACGGGGCAGGAGGTGGGAGGCTGACGAGCGACCCGAACCGCGCTCGTTAGGGCTGCTTCCTTCCGGACCTGACCCGGTTGGCGAGTGGCTCGTCCACCGCCAACCTCCCACGGCCTATATCGGCCGGGCAGGGGGCGAAAGCAAGCCAACAACCTTCGCCGAAGACGCAAAGAAAGCGCACCGCGCTATCTATTCCCCTCCCCCCATTCGCGACAGCGAATGGCGGGGAGGGGTCAGGGGTGGGGGGCCTCTTTAGGGGCGAGGCGCTCTTGGGTCTTCTCCGCCGCCGAGAACGTCAGCAATGACCGTCATGACACCCTCTATGTTGGTGAGCACATCGTTGTTCCAGAACCGCAGCACGCGATAGCCGCACGCCTGCAAAAATTCGCTTCGTCTTGCGTCGGCGATCATCTGTCGGCCCTCGCCATGGCTATCGCCGTCAACCTCGATGACGAGCCTCTTTGTGTGACAGCAAAAATCCACAAAATAGCGGCCGATCGTGGCCTGCCGGCGAAAATGGCTGCCGGCGAATTGCGCTTCGCGAAGATGCCACCACAGTTTTCGTTCCGCCGGCGTCATCATGCGGCGCAGCCGACGGGCGAGCGGTACGCGTGTGTCTTGCTTGCGTGTCCGTGTCTTGTTTCGAGGCATGCCCCCCACCCCCGACCCCTCCCCGCCATTCGCTGACGCGAATGGGGGGAGGGGAGAAGTTACTTCCCGCGTTTCACTCGAGCCAGGTGCTTGGCGCCCGGATTGCGCCGCGCACGCACCGCGCTGCGCTTGGCGACTTTCTTGCGCGCTGCGGCGAGCTTTGTTTGCGCTGCGGCGATCTTTGTTTGCGCTGGCGCGGGCTTTTTTTGCGCTGGCGTGGGCTTGGCCGGCCGCAGGCCGCCGACCGCGTTCTTGATCTTGCCGCGCGTGAGTTGCCAGCCTTTCCAGTTGAGATCGAAGACGATGCCGTTGGGGTCCTTGAACTTGCGCTCGAACCCCTCGTCCTCGGGTTCGCCGAGATCGTAGAAGAACTCAGCTCCGGCCGCCTCGACCTTCTTCTGCTGCGCCGGCAGGTCGTCGCACTGGAAGCCGAAATGGTGGATGCCGACGAAGCCCTTGGGCACGCCGGAGCCGACCTCGCTCTTGTACTGCAACAGCGCCAGATTGACCTCGCCGTCGCTCATGTAGCAGTTCCAGGCGGTCTTGCCCTCGCGGATCGGCGTGCGCTTGAGCCCGAACGCCTTCGCGTAGAAATCGGCGGTGGCCTTGATGTCGTTGACGCAAAGCGCGATGTGGCGGATGCGGGCTGCCATGGCGGTATCTCCTTAAGGTCGCGTGCCAAGCCGCAGTGTGTCAGGTTCGCCGGCCGAGGGATAGCGCCATTGCGAGAAGCGAAGCGACGAAGCAATCCAGAACGGCGCCGCCGCACTGCATTGCTCCGCTCGCAATGACGGACGAGCAATCTCATTCTCGCGATGCGGCTTTTTGCATCCGAGCTTTGCGGCACGGCACGAAAGCGTTGCCTCCCGAGCAAATAAAAGAGGGAGGCGAAGCGCCGACAGGCGCGTAGTCAGGAGCCGCGCCACGCATTGCGACGTTACCGCCGCAACGCGCTGCGGGCGCGCTCGCCTCTCGGCGCTCCACCGCGGCTTTCCTCGCGCGGCTTTGAGGCTGCACGCGATTCGGTCCAGGCCGCGCGTCACGCGAACGGGAGGGCCGGGCGTTACCCGGTCATCGCTCGCGCCTAAGCCAAGCACCTGGCACCCCGACCGTAATGTCGAGGGGGTCGATACCCGGACCGCCCGGGAGCGGAGTGTGTCGCTCCGCCCGCAGGAACCGCGCTCGCTTCCGCCTTACAGGAGCACCCTCGCGAAAGGCATCCCTCAGGAGCGAGCGGCGCCGTCTTCTAGTGGCCTGTCCTCAGTTAGGCCTGCTGTTGCACGAGAACGGAACAGAATCAAATGCTGAACGCTGTTCTGGCAGGGGTTCCCAAATCAGCAATTGAGTGATTCATGGGCGGTCGGCCTGAGGAGGGGCTGACCATGCGACGCTATGGATTGCGCGACGACCAGTGGGATCGGATCAAAGACTTTTTGCCTGGCCGTGAAGGACACGTCGGAGGCACCGCAGAAGACAATCGCCTGTTCGTCGAGGCTATACTTTACCGCTATAGAACCGGCTGCCCGTGGCGTGACTTGCCGGAGCGGTTTGGTTCCTGGAAATCCGTGCATCAGCGGTTCAGCCGATGGGCCAAGAGCGGGGTTTTTCAACGCATTTTCGAGACGTTGGCGAGCGACCACGACAACGAATATATGATGATCGATGCCACAATCGTGCGGGCTCATCAACATAGCGCCGGCGCACGAAAAAAAACGGTGCGCAAGCGATCGGGCGCTCGCGTGGCGGGCTGAGCACCAAGATTCATGCGCTGGTCGATGCTTTGGGCAATCCTGTCAAGCTGATGCTGACCCCCGGACAGGAGCACGATCTGGCCTGTGCCGAACCGCTGATTGAAAACGTCGATCCGGGTGCCTTACTCGCTGACAAGGGTTACGACGCTGACCGGTTCGTAGACACCCTATCTCAGCGCCAGATCACCCCCGTCATTCCACCGAAAGCCAACCGTAAGCAGCCTCGGGCCTGCGATTTCGCGCTTTATTGCGAACGCAATCTCGTCGAGCGCTTCTTCAATCTGCTCAAACACTTCCGCGCCATTGCGACCCGTTACGACAAACTCGCCAGAAATTTCCTTGCCGGAATCCAGATCGCCGCAGTTGCAATACTCCTCAACTGAGGACAGGCCCTAATGAATCACGCTCTGATGGCAGGAAAGAACGCCCCTGTTTTCATTAGCTCCGTCACGCCACGCCGGCGCGCAACAAATCGTGAAAATTCAGGATGCCGATCGGCTGGTCGGATTCCACGACGATCAGCGCTTGTTTCTTTAGCGAATTGAGCAATTGCAGCGCCTCGCCGGCCAATTGATCGGGCCGCACGACGACCGGCGACGTCGTCATCACGGCATCGACGCTTGACTGCAGCAGGTCGGGCCGCATGTGGCGGCGCAAGTCGCCGTCGGTGATGATGCCGGCGAGCTTGCCGGCGGCGTCGATCACCGCGACGCAGCCGAACCCCTTGGCGGTCATCTCGACGATAGCCTCCGACATCAGCGATCCGCGCTGGATCAGCGGCACGGCCGCATCGGTGTGCATGATGTCGCGGACGAATTTGAGCGCGGCGCCGAGTTTGCCGCGCGGGTGCAATACCCCGAAATCGACCGCGGTGAAGCCGCGGCTTTCCAGGAGCGCGATGGCAAGCGCGTCGCCGAGCGCGAGCTGCATCAACGATGACGTGGTCGGCGCCAGATTGTGCGGACACGCCTCGCGCGCGGACGGCAGCGCCAGCACGACGTCGGCGGCCTTGCCGAGCGTGCTGTCGGCATTGGCCGTCACGGCGATGAGCGTGATGCGGAAACGGCGGGAATAGGCGATCAGATCCTTCAGTTCCTCGGTCTCGCCCGACCACGACAGAACCAGCATGACGTCATCGGAAGTGATCATGCCGAGATCGCCGTGGCTTGCTTCGGCAGCATGGACGAAGAAGGCCGGACAGCCGGTGGAGGCGAGCGTCGCGGCGATCTTGCGCGCGATGTGGCCGGACTTGCCCATGCCGGTGACGATGACGCGGCCGCGGGCGGCGCGAATTTTTTCGACCGCGGCGACGAAGGCACCGCCGAGGGCACCGGACATTGCCGCCGCGAGCGCGGCAATGCCCTCGCGCTCGGCGTCGAGCGTGCGCAGCGCCGAGGCGATGAGCGAGTTCATTGGATTTTTGCCAAGCGCTCGATCGGGCGAGCTCGTTGCGCGCTGTGATTCCAAGCACCCGCTCCCACCTGACACGGCGCCCACCGCGGACACGGGCGCCAATGTTAGCCTATTGACCCCAGGCCTTGAAAGCATCGGCGAAGGCGCGGTCGCCGGGCGGGCCTTTCTCCATGGTCAGGATGGCGCGGCTGTTATTGTTGTAGACGATGAGAATGTCGAACCACGGCCGGTCCTTGAGCAGCTGAATGTTGCGCTGCATGTCGGTGTCGGTCGCGTTGAGACCGATCAGGAAAAAGCCGTTGGTCACCTTGACGGCAAGGCCGGCGAGCGGCACGCCGCGCACCTCTTCGCTGTCCTTCATCAGAATGCCCGGCACGTTGGCGATGCCGCCGCCGGAAAAGTCGGCCGGCAGATTGAACATGACTTCGATCGTGTGACTGGCCGGCAGCGCCTTGTCGGTGTTGCGGCGAAGCGACCAGGTCACCGTCATGTGCCGCTCCGGTATGGAGACATCGGCGCGGACCACGAGTTCGGGCGCCAGCCCGGGGCCGGGCGAAACCGTCTCGGTGCGCCAGACGACGGAGCCGGGAAAGCGCTTGCCCTGCGGATCCTTGGGATCGGCCTCATAGAGCACCGCGCGCTGCGCCACCGTGGGGCCCGCTTGCGGCGACGGCGAACCGGCGGCTGCCGGCGCCTGGCCCGGCGCCGGTTCCTGCGGGACCCGGCCGGGAAACTTGGGTTGCGACGTCGATTCCTGCGGCGCCTGGGCCGGCCGCCGCGACTTCATCTGGGCGAAGAATTGATAGAGGCCTGCGATATTGGAGCGATACTCGAAAGCGGTGGCCGCCGCGGCGGCGACGATCAACAACAGCACCGCTATCGTGATCAAACCGCGGTAAGAGCGCGGCGGGCGCGGCTCCTCGTAGGCCTCTTCCTCGAATTCAGCCTGGCGCGGCGGATGCGACCGCGCCGCACGCGGGGCCGGCATAGGTTCGTCGGCAAGGTCGTAGGGCGGTTCGAGGCCATGAAGCTCGCGCGGTTCGTCTTGCGTGGGCTGCAATTCGCCGTCATCGAAATGCGGCTCGATCGGTTCGCGTGGCGCGGGCGGCGGGCTTAAGTCGTTGTCGAGGGAAAAGTGCTGACGCGAGGCGGGGGTATAGGACTCGCGCGTGTCCCGCGCCGTCTGCGCCGCCTTGGCAGTGGCGGCGCCAAGGCCGTCCGCTTCGCTCACCACGTTGCGGAAGCCTTTCAGCCCTTGTTGGGTCAGCGAGGAGGTGCGGGCCTCCAGGATACGGGCGCGCGCGCTCGGCTTTGTCGCGGGCTGCGGCGCGGCCTGCTGCGCGTCCGCATCGCCTTGCTGCGGCTGCGCTTGCGCTGCTTCGGGCGGCGGGGCGGCTGCCG
>JASHQS010000007.1 GCA_030038995.1 Xanthobacteraceae bacterium | reverse complement strand
TCAGCTCCTCGCTGATCATGTGGTAGGCGCCGTCCACCATGGCGGCGGCGCGATTGAGCAGCGCGATCTCGTCGATGTTCTTGACCTCGCGCGCCTCCAGCATGACTTGTTGGCCGTCCTGGATTTTCAGTCCGGCCTTCTGCAGTTCGAACATCATCGGCGGCTCGATGATGTCGATGCCGACCGGCATCTTGTCGCAGCCGGCCGCCTTGATCAGCGCCGCAATCTCCTTGGCGTGTCGCTCCATCAGGCCGAACGCCGGATTGACGGTACCGCGCAGTCCGATCAGCCCGGCCTTGCAGTTCTCCGGCTTGAGCCAGGGCGTGTAGAGCTTGTGGTGAACGGCGGCGGAGCCGAAATCCCACAGGATCGGATCGGGGCTGCCGCGTGTGAGCAGCGCCCAGCGGCACAGCTTGTCGCGCTCCCATTCGCCGATCTTGGTCGAGGTGATGTAGCGGATGTTGTTGACGTCGAAGACCAGGAGCGCGCCGAGCTCCGACTTCTCCAGCGCGCCGCGCGCGCGGCCGAGCCGGTAGCGGTGCAGCCGCCGGTAATCGACCCGTTCCTCGAAGTCGACCCCCATGGTGCCGAGCGCCGGCAGCGCGCGGCCCCAATTGTAGCGCGGGTTGATGTCCTCGGCGCGGATCGTCGTCGGCTCGCGGGTTATGTCGTCCATGAGGGCCTCCAGTGTCTCAAAGCACTATACTGCGTTTCCCGGGCGCAGCGCAGCACGGAGCGAAGCGGAGTGGTGCGCTGCAGACCCGGGATCGTTACAAACTCTGAGTCAGCCGAGCCTGCGACGACCCCGGATCAGCGGTGCACCGCTTCGCGCTGCACCGCATCCGGGGAACGCCATACTACGCCGGGATCGGCACGTCGCCGACGTCCTTCGGCACCTTGTAGCCTTTCTGGGTCGCCGGGCGCTTGGCGATGGCGAGGTACCAGCGCTTGACGTTGGGGTATTGATTGAGATCGACCGTCTGCCATTCGTAGCGCGACACCCACGGCCAGATGGCGATGTCGGCGATCGAATAGCTGTCGGCGACGTATTCGCGGTCGGCGAGGCGCTTGTCGAGCACCCGGTAGAGCCGATGCGCTTCTTTGAGGTAGCGCTCCTCCGCGTACGGCGCCTTGCCCTTGTTGTACTTCACGAAGTGATGCACCTGGCCGAACATCGGGCCGGGACCGCCCATCTGCCACATCAGCCATTCGAGGGTGCGGTAGCGCGCCTCGCCGGATTTCGGCAACAGCTTGCCGGTCTTATCGCCGAGATAGATGAGGATCGCGCCGGACTCCATCAAACTCATGCCGTTGTCGCGGTCGACGATTGCCGGGATGCGGTTGTTCGGGCTGATTTTCAGAAATTCCGGCTTGAACTGCTCGTCCTTGCCGATGTCGACGGCATGCACGGTGTATGGCAGCCCCATTTCCTCGAGCGCGATGGAAGCCTTGCGGCCGTTCGGCGTCGTCCAGGTGTAGAGATCGATCACGATTTCTGGTCCTGTGCTTGGTGTTGACAGTCAATGGCGGGCAAATTGGTCCGTCATCCTGAGGTGCGAGCGAAGCGAGCCTCGAAGGACGACGGCCCCAGCGCCTCGGCCGGCATCCTTCGAGGGCCGCTTCGCGGCCGCCTCAGGATGACGGCACAAATACATGCGAAATTCATGCGGCCCTCCTGCCCCACAGTCGCGCCGAGGCGATGTCGGCGCCTTGGCGGATCGCCGCAAGCTTGAGCCACACCACCGGCTCGATCACCCATTCGCGGCGGGTGAAGGTGCCGAAGCCGCAATCGGTTGAGGCGATGACGCGCTCGCGGTCGCCGACCGCCGCCACCGCCTCCTCGATCCGCCGCGCCACCACTTCGGGATGCTCGACGAAATTGCTGGTGGTCTCGACCACGCCGGGAATGAGGATCATGTCGTTCGGCAACGGCACGCGCTTGAGCGCCGCGTATTCATGGGCGTGGCGCGGATTGGAA
Source organism: Xanthobacteraceae bacterium (assembly GCA_030038995.1). Taxonomy (GTDB): domain Bacteria; phylum Pseudomonadota; class Alphaproteobacteria; order Rhizobiales; family Xanthobacteraceae; genus BOG-931. Next base: position 3,092 of record JASHQS010000007.1, on the reverse strand, counting down.
AACTCGATCGACAGCGCGCCAACCTTGGCCTGGTAGAGCGCGGGAAGAATCTTTTCCAGCGCCACGTCGTGGATGTGCGGGCCCTCCCAATTGCCATAGCAGACGTGCAGCCGCACGCGCTCGCGCGGGATGCCCTCGATACCCTTGTTGATTGCCGCGACGTGGCGCTCGCAGCGCTTGACGAAATCGGCATCCGACAGGTCGCGGTACATCATGGTGCGGTCCATGGCGAGGTCGGGCGCATCGATCTGCAGCACGAGTCCGGCTTTGTGGATCGCCTGGTATTCGTTCTTCATCTCACGCGCGACGGCATCGAGATAGGCGTCGTGCGACTCGTAATAGGCGTTGAGCATGGTGGTCGAAATGATGCCGGGCGAGGCCGCGGTCATGAACCGCTCGGAAAACGCGTGCAGTTCGTCGGCGATGCGGTTGAAGCCGGCCGTCTCCTCGGTAATGGGCGTAAGGTTGCGATATCTGAGCTCGGCCTGTGCCTCGGGGGCGCCCTGCTGGCTCTTTGGCGGATTGGGGAAGCGCCGCATCAAATAGCTCAAGAGCTCGGGAAATTCCTCGAACTCGCGGCCGCGCCGGCGCTTCGATACACCGGCAAAGCCCGCCATGCGCTGCGGCACGTAAGTCTGGAAGCCGATGCGGCGCTGCTCGCCGTCATTGCCGATGTCGATGCCGGCTTCGACCTGCTTCTCGACCACGTGCCGCACCGCCTCGTCCATCGCGGCGGCAAGCGCCTTGGCATCGTAGCCGCCGCCCTCCTCCTGGCGCACCAAAAGGTCGGAGAGCCGCTCGTTGCGCGGCAGGCTGCCGACATGCGTGGTGAGGATGCGGTCGCGGCTGAACAGCATGATGTGCTCCGATTTGTCGTCGCCGGCAGAGCCGTACGAAGGACGCGGCAAAAGGCCTATAATATTGCGGCGGGTTTTGCCATCGGCATAATGCCTCGCGATGCAAGGCGGGCGGAGCCCCGCCAGGTCAACGGGAAGTCAGAACAGGAAACGCCCGATGAACGTCGCCGAGCCGAGCCCCGCGCCAGGCGCGCCTGTTGACGCCCTGCCGCGCGACTACAATTTCGCCGCCGATATTCTGGCGCGCAATCGCGATGCCGGCCGCGCCCGCAAGGCCGCTTACGTCGATCCGAGCGGCAGTTACAGCTATGCCGAACTGGCCGAACGGGTCGAGCGTTTCGGCCATGCGTTGCGCTCCCTCGGCGTCCGCCGCGAGGAGCGCGTCCTCATCTGCCTTACCGACACGATCGACTGGCCGACCGCTTTTCTCGGCGCAATCAAGGCCGGCGTGGTCGCCGTCCCGGTCAACACGCTTTTGACCGAGGACGACTACGCCTTCATGCTCGAAGACAGCCGGGCGCGCCTCCTGGTCGTTTCAGAAGAGCTGCTCGGGAAATTCAAAAAGGCGATCGGCGCGGCCAAAGATTTGGCGCACGTCGTCGTCTCGGGGGAAAACGCCCACGGTCATCGGCGCTTTGCCGACCTCGTTGCCGGCGCCAAGGCCGACGCCGTCACCGCGCCGACAACGCGCGACGATATGTGTTTCTGGCTCTACACGTCGGGCTCGACCGGCCGGCCGAAAGGCGCCGTCCACACCCACGCCGATCTGCGATTGACCGATGAGCTTTATGCGCAGCCCGTTCTGGGCATCACCGAAAACGACGTCTGCTATTCGGTCGCCAAGCTTTTCTTCGCCTATGGGCTCGGCAATGCGCTGACCTTCCCGATGTCGGCCGGAGCCACCACGATCCTGTTGCCGTCGCGGCCGACGCCCGACGCCGTCGCCGCGCTTTTGAAAAAACACCGCGTCACGGTTTTTTACGGCGTGCCGACCTTTTATGCCGGCTTCCTGGCCAGCCCGGCCGCACCGCAACCAGCGGAGCTGAAACTGCGGCGCTGCGTGTCGGCCGGCGAGGCGCTGCCGCCCGACGTCGGCCGGCGCTGGCGCGAGCGCTACGGCGTCGACATTTTGGACGGACTCGGCTCGACCGAGATGCTGCACATCTTTCTGTCGAACCGCCCCGGCGACGTGAAATACGGCACCAGCGGCAAGCCGGCGCCGGGCTATGACATCCGCCTGGTCGACGACGACGGCAAGATCGTCACCGGCCGCGGCGAGATGGGCGAACTGCAGGTGCGCGGCCCGACCAGCGCGATCATGTACTGGAACAACCGCGCGCAGTCGCGCGCCACGTTTCTGGGCGAATGGACCCGCTCGGGCGACAAATACGTCGAGGACGAAGCCGGCTATTTCGTCTATTGCGGCCGCCGCGACGACATGATGAAGGTCTCGGGCATGTATGTTTCGCCCTTCGAAGTCGAGGGCGCGCTGCAAAGCCATCCGGACGTACTCGAGGCCGCGGTCGTTGCCTGGCCGGACGAAGATAAACTCATCAAGCCGAAGGCCTTCGTGGTGCTCAAAGCACCGCAACAGGCCGGCGACGATCTGGCACGCGCCCTGCAGGATCATTGCCGCAAGCAGCTCGCGCCCTACAAATATCCGCGCTGGGTCGAATTCCGCTCCGAGCTGCCGAAGACCGCGACGGGGAAGATCCAGCGCTTCAAGCTAAGGGCTGAGGCGGAGGAAGCGAGGCAACGTTCCCCGGAGGCGGTGCAGCGCGAAGCGGTGCACCGCTGATCCGGGGCCTTCACGATCTCAACTGAGGGTCCCGCGCCCGTGACGATCCCGGGTCTGCAGCGCACCACTTCGTGCTGCGCTGCGCCCGGGAAACAATTGCGTCAATCCAGCGGCTCGACCTTGACGCTCGAGGCGCCGTGATTGCTGCCGATCCACAGCGTGCCGGGATTGTTCGAGTGATCGACATAGACGCGGCGGATATTGGTCGAACGCGGCAGCGGATATTCGGTGGTGCGGCCGGTCCGAGCGTAGATCCCTGTCCAGACCTGCTCAAGAAGCCTGCCCGGCGGGCGCGCCCAGTGTCCCATCGCCACCTGGATTTCTTGCGTTAATACTGGGCGCGTATTACTTGGATACCAGCGCCGCGGTAGCTCAGTCGGTAGAGCAACGCATTCGTAATGCGTGGGTCGGGGGTTCGAATCCCTTCCGCGGCACCA
>JASHQS010000074.1 GCA_030038995.1 Xanthobacteraceae bacterium | reverse complement strand
GTGGCAGCACGGCGGCAGGAAAAACGACAGCAACAGCCATTCCGCCTCGTTCAAATCGCTTGCCTGGCGCAAGTGATCGCGCCGATACTGTTCGCGGGTGGTTTCAGTCCAAACCATTGTGACCTCCTTCGAATCTCCACAAATCCAAAGGAATCACAAAGGGCTGAAATCACTCAATGCTTTTTCGGCCAAACTCTGAGGAACCGACTGCGCGTCAACGAGATCGCTCCGCTTATATCATTATCAGATGCCGCGGCTCGGCGGCGCGCACGGCGCGGAGCGGAATGCTGCGGTCGAAGGTGACGAACCGGCCGCCGTTCTTCACCGCGAGCGCCAGCAGGTATACATCGCTGATCTGCTTTGGCCCCAAGATGTGCGTCCGATCGAACAGGGCGGCCTCGGCAATCGAAATATCGTCCGGCCAAAACTCATGGCCCGGCTCCGCGAGTTGCAGCCTCAGCTGTTCGATCGCCTGCGCTGCCGTCGGCCGCCCGGGATATCTTCCTTGGCAAGCGATGCGGACAAAACCATTCTGCGTCAGCGGGCACGACGCCCAGCCTTTGTCGCGTTCCTTCCGCCACCACGCCAAAGCCAGGCCGTGATGCACATGCGCCCTATCCATCAGAGCCAGGAGAACGTTCACGTCCAGCAGCGCGCGCATCGTCCTGATCCAACTCCTCCTGGATTTTATCGATCAGTTCGTTGGTCACCACGGCGCCGCGCGAGGGCAGCACGTACCAGCCGTCCTCGTACAACAGCCCATCCGGCGCGGCTTCGCGACCCTCGGCGCCGGCGCCGAACGTCAGCGCCTTGCGGGCGAGCTCGGAAATGACCTCCCCGGCCGTGGAATTTTGCGCCTTGGCCAGCTCCTTGGCAGCCGCCAACACGTCATCGTCAATATCGAGCGTGGTCCTCATGCATCTGATGTTAATGCATCAGATGTGCTGATGCAAGCCCTAAACCGGCAAATTGTCGTGCTTCCTGCCCGGCAGCTCCACGGTCTTGCCGCGCAGCATGGCGAGGGCGCGGGCGAGGCGCGGGCGGGTGGCGCGCGGCATGATCACGTCGTCGATATAGCCGCGCTCGGCGGCGATGAACGGCGAGAGAAAGCGCTCCTCGTATTCGCGGGTGCGCGCGGCGATCTTGTCCGGGTCGCCCAGATCGGCACGGAAGATGATCTCGACCGCGCCTTTCGCCCCCATCACCGCGATCTGCGCCGTCGGCCAGGCGTAATTGAAGTCGCCGCCGATATGCTTCGACGCCATCACGTCGTAGGCCCCGCCGAACGCCTTGCGCGTGATCACGGTGACGAGCGGCACGGTGGCCTGCGAATAGGCGAACAGAAGCTTGGCGCCGTGCTTGATCAGGCCGCCGTATTCCTGCGCCGTGCCGGGCAGAAAGCCGGGCACGTCGACGAAGGTGACGATCGGGATATTGAAGGCGTCGCAGAAGCGCACGAAGCGCGCCGCCTTGCGGCTCGCGTCGGAATCGAGCACGCCGGCCAACACCATCGGCTGGTTGGCGACGAAGCCGGTGGTGCGGCCCTCGATGCGGCCGAAGCCGACGACGATGTTGCGCGCGAATGCTTCCGACAGCTCGAAGAAATCGCCCTCATCGACCACTTTGAGGATCAGCTCCTTGATGTCGTAAGGCTTGTTGGGATTGTCGGGCACCAGCGTGTCGAGCGAGGGCTCCTCGCGCTCGGCCTTGTCGAGCGGCGGCCATTGCGGCACGCCGGACGAATTATTGGCCGGCAGAAAATCGATGAGCCGGCGCATCTGCAGCAAACATTCGACATCGTTGTCGTAGGCGCCGTCGGCGATCGACGATTTCTGCGCGTGCACCGAGGCGCCGCCGAGTTCTTCGGCGGTGACGATCTCGTTGGTCACGGTTTTGACCACGTCGGGGCCGGTGACGAACATGTAGCTCGTGTCGCGCACCATGAAGATGAAGTCGGTCATCGCCGGCGAATAGACGTCGCCGCCGGCGCACGGACCCATGATTACCGAAATCTGCGGAATGACGCCGGAGGCGATGACGTTGCGCTTGAACACCTCGCCATAACCGCCGAGCGCCGCGACGCCCTCCTGGATGCGGGCGCCGCCGGCGTCGAACAGGCCGACGATCGGCGCCCGCGCGCGCATCGCCAGATCCTGGATCTTGACGATCTTGCCCGCATGCGTCTCCGACAACGAGCCGCCGAACACGGTAAAATCCTTGGCGAACACGAACACGGTGCGGCCGTTGACCGTGCCGTAACCGGTGACGACGCCGTCGCCGGCGATCTTCTGCTTCTCCATGCCGAAGTCGCCGGAGCGGTGCTCGACGAACATGTCGAGCTCCTCGAACGACGAGCGGTCCATCAACAGCTCGATGCGCTCGCGCGCGGTGAGCTTGCCGCGCTTGTGCTGCGTCTCGATGCGCGCCTTGCCGCCGCCGGCCCGCGCCGCGGCGCGCCGCGCCTCGAGTTTGTCGATGATGTCCTTCATGCCAGAGGGCAGGAATCAGGGATCAGGGATCAGGGATCAGGGATCAGGGATCAGACATCAGGAATAGCAAGGAAGGCGTGAAGCGTCATCTTCAACCTTCGCTACGCGGCGCGTGGGAGGACGAAGCGACCTCCTTGATTGCCTCCACGATATTGGCGTAGCCGGTGCAGCGGCAGAGGTGGCCGGATAAGACCTCGCGGATTTGCGCTTCGCTCGGCTGCGGGTTGCGCGCAAGGAAGTCCGTGAACGACATCAGGATGCCGGGCGTGCAGAAGCCGCATTGCAGCGCGTGATGGTCGCGGAACGCGGCCTGCAGCGGATTGAGCGCGCCGTCGGGCGCGGCCAGCGATTCGACGGTGCGCACCTCGCGGCCTTCGGCCTGCACGGCGAGCGTCAGGCAGGAACGCACCGCGACGCCGTCGATCAGCACCGTGCACGCGCCGCACACCCCGTGCTCGCAGCCGACATGGGTGCCGGTGGCGCCGAGACCGTGGCGGAGAAAATCCGACAGCAGCAGGCGCGGCTCCGCTTCGGCGGCGAGCTTGCGGCCGTTGAGCGTGAGCGCAATGCGGGTTTTCTGGTCACCCTTGACCGCTCTCATTGGGCAACCTCCGCAACGACGTTGGCGGCAAGCTTGCGGAGCATGTCGCGCCGCATCGCCGCCGAGGCGTGTAAATCGTCATAACCTTCGAGCTCTTCGGCCCATTGCCCGATCGCGTCCGCCGCGGACGCCGCATCGCGCGCCGCAATTGCGCGCGTCATCGGCCGCCCCGCCATGCCGCCGACGCCGAGCGTGACGGCGCCGTTGGCGCCGGCCGCAGCAGCCACTGCGATGATGGCAAAATCGCCGTGGCGCCGCGCGATCTCGCGAAACGCGACACGCCGATCAGATGGGTGCGGAAAGCGCACCGTCACGACCAGTTCATCGGCTTCGCGCGCCGTGGTCAGCATGTCCTTATGAAAATCCTCGGCGGGAACAGCACGCGTGCCGCGCTGCGACCGCAGTACCACTTCGCCTGCGTACATGGCGAGCAACAGCGGCAGCTCGGAGCTTGGATCGGCATGAGCGATCGAGCCGCACACCGTGCCCTTGTTGCGGGTCTGAAAATGGCCGACGAAGGGCAGGCCGGCCGCCAGCAACGCAAAATCCCTCGCGAGGTCCGGCCACGCCATCAGCTTGTTTTGCGTCACCGCGGCGCCGACCTCCAAGGCACCGCCATCGCTTCGGATCGTGTCGAGTTCGGCAAGGCGCGAAATGTCGATCAGCACTGCGGCTTCGATCAGCCGCAGATTGAGCATGGGAATGAGCGACTGGCCGCCGGCCAGGATGCGCGCCTCGTCGCCATGCTCCGCAAGCAGCGCCAAAACCTCCTCGACCGTATCCGGCCGCACGTAATCGAACGGCCGCGGCTTCATCGCTTGCCCGTGGCGCCGGCGCGTTCGAGCAGCGCATGGATGCGCCGCGGCGTCGCCGGCAGCGTCACGTCGGCAACGCCGAGCGCGTCGGCGATGGCGTTGGCGATGCAGGCCGGCGTCGACATGCAATTGCCCTCGGCCAGGCCCTTGGCGCCGAGCGGGGTCAGCGGCGACGGCGATTCGTAGTGCAATATTTCCACTTCGGGAATTTCGCTCACCGTCGGCACCAGATAATCGGCGAAGGTGCCGGTCAGAAACGCGCCCTCCTCGTTGTAGGCGAACTCCTCGTACAGCGCCGCCGCGACGCCCTGGGCGAACGAGCCGCGAATTTGGCCGCCGGCGATCGTCACGTTGAGAATGCGGCCGGCATCGTGCATCGACACGTAGCGGTCGACGCGCACCTGATAGCTGACCGGGTCGATCTCGACGCCGCACATGTCGAACACGAAGCCGTAGGTCAGCGAGGTGTTGATGCGGTCGTCGCGCGACGGCGGCTCGAGTTCTTGCGGCGTCCAGGCCGCGGTCTCGCTCAGCGCCGGCGCCATGCTTTCCGGCAACAGCCCCGGCGACCAGTGCGACGTGGCGGCGACGCGGCCGAACGGCAGCGCATTGTCGGGATTGGAACGGCTGCGGATCTTGCCGCCAGAAAGCTCGACGTCGGCGGGCAACACGTTGAGCTGCTTCGCCGCGATGGCTTTCAGCTTTTCGCGCATCTGCACCGCCGCCATGTGCGCGGCGACCGCGGTGCCCGAGGCGAAGCGGCTCGAATAGGTGCCGGCGGCGATCGACCATTGGTCTTTCGCGGTATCCATTTCCAAAACGACTTCGACGTCGTCGGGCCGCAGCCCAAGCGCCTTGGCGACGATCTGCGCCAGCACCGTCTCGTGGCTCTGGCCCTGCACGGTGACGTCGGCGGTGACGGTGACGGCGCCGAGCGGGTCGATATTGACAGTCGCCATCGACACCGCGCCGCTCTTCGGCCCGGCCTTTTCGCGTGCTTCTTTGCTCATCAAGGTCGAGAGGTAGCCCATGTTCGACATGGCCGGCTCGACGATCGCCGCAAAGCCGATGCCGTAACGGCGGCCCTGCGCGCGCGCCGCGGCGCGGCGGCGTTTCAGCTCATCAAGGCGGCCGTCGCCGGTCGCGATCTCGACCGCACGCGCATAATCGCCGGAGTCGTAAAGCGCGCCGGCCGCGGCGCGGTACGGAAATTTTTCGCCGGCGATGAGATTGCGGCGGATCACCTCGAGCGGATCGAGATCAAGCTCGACCGCTATGCGCTGCATCAGCCGCTCCAGCGCCAGGTAAAGCTGCGGCCCGCCAAAACCGCGAATGAGGCTTGCCGGCATTTTGTTGGTGAGCACCACGCGATTGATCACGTCGACATGGGCGATATCGTAAGCGCCGGTCACCGCGCCTTGCATGCGGTAGAGCGGGCCCGGCATCGGCGCGCGCAAAAACGCGCCGTAATCTTCGAGCTGATCGAGCCGCAGCGCCAGCACGCAGCCGTCGTTGGTCAGCGCCGCCTCGATCTGCGTCACCCGGTTCGGGCCGGAACTGGCAGCGACCAGATGCTCGATGCGGTCCTCGACCCATTTGACCGGGCGGCCAGTCACGCGCGCCGCCAGCGCCATGAGCACGATGTAAGGAAACACCGAAAGTTTTATGCCGAAACTGCCGCCGGAATCCGGCGGAATGCGCAGCCGCAGTTTCGGCCCCTTCACGCGCAGCGCCCGCGCCATGACCGGATGCATGGAGAACGGGCCCTGGAAATTGGCGGTGACGTCGTAGCTGCCTCCGGCCGCATTGTGCCGGGCGACGACGACGTAGCACTCGATCGGCGTGAACGACAGGCGCGGGAACGTCGTGGTCATGGCGATGCGGCGGTCGGCGCGCGCGAACGCCGCTGCGGTGTCGCCGTAGCGGAATTCGCGCACCGACACTTCGTTGGTGCCGGCCTGCGGATGAAGGAGCGGCGCCGATTTTGCGCAAGCCGCAACCGGATCGATCACCGCCGGCAGCGGCGCGTACTCGATTTCGACCAGCTCCGCGGCGTCCTCGGCGACGTAGCGGCTCTCGGCGACCACCAGCGCCGCCGGCTCGCCGACATAGCGCACGCGCTCGACCGCGAGCGACCATTGCTGTACCGGCGTCTTCACCGCGGCGAGAAACGGGTCGGACAGCTTGCGCACATCCTCGCCGGTCAGCACCGCCCAGACGCCGTCATGAGCGAGCGCCCGGCGCGCATCGATGCGCACGATGTCGGCGTGCGCATGCGGCGAGCGGACGACGTGGGCGTACAGCGTGCCGACCGGGACCGGCAGATCGTCGGCATAGCGGCCGCGGCCCGACAACAGCGACGCGTCCTCCTTGCGCCGGATTTTTGTGGTCGTCGAGCTTTCCGCCATTCGGGAGCTATTTCTCCGATGCAAGAGAACGTGGCAGCGCCGCAGACCCCCACTCTATCTCTTCCGCTTTCAGGAGGAGAGAAGCGCGAGCGGCACGCGCAAAGCCACGTGGCACGACAAAGTCGCGCGGCTTGCGACATCCTCCCCCTGAAAGCGGGAGGTTTGAGGCGGGAGCCGCGGGCCGCAATCGTGGCGCCCGGCTTATGTGAAGCGTGTGCCGGATCATTGCTCAGCGCCCCGGCCTACAATCTCTGATTTGGTTCGAGCCCGAACAAAGCCTGGCCGGCGGATGCGAAATTGGACATATGCGCCTGGCCTTGCGCGGTGACGGTGTGCATGTCGCGAAAGCGGCGCTCGAACGGGCTGCCGGCAAAGATCGCGTTGGTGCCGGCGGCATGATAGGCGAAGTCGACCACGCGGCGCGACTGCTCGAGTGCGCCGGTGATGGCGAGCCGCAGCCGGGCGCGCTGCTCCAGCGCGAAGCGGCCGGTGCGCACCGACGTTTCCCAGATCTCGTGCAGCATGTCGTTGAGGAAAGCGCTTGCCGAGGCAAGCCGCGCCGTGGCCTTCGCGGCGTCGGACTGAATGAGCGGGTTGTCGCGCAACAATTGCGGCGTTCCGATGCCGCGCGCCGCCTTGGTCGTCGCCAAGGTCATGAACGCATCGAGACAGGAGCGCGCGAGGCCGAGGCCGACGCCGGAAAAGCCGATGCCGTAAAGCGTCAACAGCGGAACATTGTAGAGCGGGCCGTCGTTGCGGCGATCGGCCGGCAGATCGCGCCAGGTCGTGTACGCCTCCGGCACGAACAGATCGCGCACCTCGTAGGCGTTGCTGCCGGTGCCGCGCAGCCCGATCACGTGCCAGATGTCGTGAAACGTCGCCTGCTCCTTGCGGAACAGCATGGTGCGCAGCACCGGCCGGGCGCGTTCATCGAGCCGCGGCTTGCCGTCGGCTTCTTGTACGGCGCAGTGGCCGCCGATCCACGGGCAATGGCCGCTGCCGGAGGCAAAGCGCCAGCGGCCGGTAACGAAGTAGCCGCCGTCGGCGACCACCGCCTTGGCGCCGGATGGCGGGCCCCACGCCACCGCGCCGTGCGGCGGGCCGAAAACTTCGCGTGCGATTTTCGGATCGAGGTAGCCGGCGGCTTGCGTTGACGCCACCTGCTGGCCGAGGCACCACGCGGTGCTGGCATCGGCCGCCGCGATCGTTTGGATCACCTGGTTGAAGGCGACGATGTCGGCGCCGCCGCCGCCGAGCGCCGGCGGCAGCAGCATGTGAAAGATGCCGGCCTCATGCAGCGCCACGACGATTTCGGGCACGATGCGCCGCTCGGCCTCGATGCGGTCGGCGGCAGCCTCGATCAGCGGCACCAGCGCGCGGGCACGGGCGGCCCAGTCGACCGGTTTGGTCTGCTCATCGCGCGCGAGCAACGGCGATCCTCCGCATGCCTTCTTGTCTCTTTTCTTCTCTACATCCGCAGCGGCTTCTTGTCAGCACGACCGCAGCGGGGCGCGGCGGCTGGCCGCGCTGGCGTCGGTCTTTCAGCTCACGTAACATGGCAGTCGCGGCGCCAAGAGGTAAGAAAGGCTATGCCAAGCCTGAGACTCGCGATGGCTGCGCTCGCCGCGATGCTGGCCATTGTGGCGCCAGGCGCTGCCGGGCATGCGCAATCGGCGTTTCGTCGCGCACGGTGAAGATGATCGTGCCCTACCCGAGAACCGCAACCGCGCCGCGCCCCGCACGCGCATAGATGTGCCGGCACACGCCTCGCGCCTGGTAAGCGCCAATCCAAGGCCAGAACGATTGGCGCGTTTTTGTCAGTTCGGATGGCCGCTCCGCTCCGGCCGCGGGGTCGAGATGACCAGAAACAGCATGACGGCAATCCCGTTCGCCTTCAGTCCGCTTGCCGTTTTGGCACCGGCCAGGACGGATGATCCCGCCCGCTCCATTCAACCTCGACAAACCGCGCATCGCCAACGAGGCGAAGCCGCTCGTCCCAGTCCGCATCCCTGCAGCTTCGCGCCTGTTCGGCGTCGGCGGGCTTCGATTCGTTTTTATTGCGTTGCGTTTTCGTAGGCATTGACTGCTCCTTAGGTCTTCGTCTGCTACCGACGCTGGCCTTTCACCGCACATGTTGCGGCATCATAGAGCATCGTCCGCGCGTTGTCGTTTGCGCAGACGCTCGGCATTCGCCATTCCCTATCGCCATCCATCATTGCTACAGTCGGCCGCGAAAATCGAGGACGAGTGCAAGGAAAGATGGCAGCACCCCCAAAAACCCACTCCGGCATCGGCGCGCCGGTGCCGCGGCGCGAGGATTTGCGGCTCGTGCGCGGCGCCGGCCGTTACACCGCCGACGAGAACTTGCCGGGCCAGGTTTACGCCGTGATGGTGCGCTCGCCGCATGCGCATGCGCACATTCGCGCCATCTTCAAAGACGAGGCGCTGGCGGTCCCCGGGGTGCTGGCGGTGCTCACCGGCGCTGATTTTTTGGCCGACGGACTTCATCCGATTCCGCACAAGCCGTGGTCGGCGCATCCGGCGGAAATCAAATTGCGCAACAGCGATGGCGGCG
>JASHQS010000073.1 GCA_030038995.1 Xanthobacteraceae bacterium | reverse complement strand
GAAGTAAGTGACCAGCGAGGCGGCAAGGCCGACTGCCACGCCGAGCGCCGCGCCGGTGTACGGCCCGGCGTGCAGGTCGTTGCCGGCGGCCCAGGCTGCCACCACGGCCGCCACCATCAGCGCGCCGTGCGACAGGTTGAGCACGCCGGAGACGCCGAAGATCAGGGCAAAGCCGGTGGCGCCGAGCGCATAAAGCGAGCTGATGGCGAAGCCGTCGATCAGGATTTGCCAGAACAGCATTGGTCCGACCACGCTCACCGTACAACAAATCTCCCCGCGCGCAGGTGCGGGCGGGGAGATGACTTATAGCAGCCGTTCTCGCCTCGTCAGTTGGCCGCGCCGATCTTGATGAACTTCGGGAACTTGAGCTTGCCGTTGGCGACGCCGGCCGGCCACAGATTGACCTGTCCGCCATGCTGCCATTGCAGCATCAGCCCGGTGATGGTGTCGGGGCCGACCTTGAGTGCATGCGGATTGGGCGTGTCTCTGCCCTGGAACTGCACGCGGCCGACGGTGCCGACCCAATCGGTCTTTTCCAGCGTGGCGACGAGCGTGTCGGGATCGGTAGAGCCGGCGCGCTTGATCGCGTCGGCGATGTAGTAGACCTCGTCATAGGCGGTGTAGCCGCAATAGGTCGGCAGCGTGCCGAACCGCTTGCCGAACGCGGCGACGAACGGCAGGGTCTTGGCAGTTACCGCCACGCCGGGCCCGGAAACAGCGGCGAAAAGCACGCCGTCGGTGGCGCCGTTGGTGTCGTTCCAGAACGTCGAGTTGGTCGCCTGCGCGGAAACGCCGAACATCGGGATCGGCACTTCCTGCTGCTTCCACTGCGCCGTCGGCTGGGTACCGACATGGCCGAAACCGTTGATTATCACATCGGGCTTTTCGTCCTCGATCTTGTTGAACAGCGGCGTGAAGTCGGTGGTATCGGGCGAGAAGCGGATATGATCGAGGACTTTCAGCCCGATCTTGGGCAGGCATTTCATATATTCGGCGTCGAGCGGCGCGGTCCAGGCGGCGTCCTCGCTGAGCACCACGGCGGTCTTCATGTGCAACTGGTTGACCAAGAGATCCCGCGCCGGAGCGCACACCATATCGGCGTTGCTGGTCGCGGTGATATAACCGTGGAACGTGTATTTCAGATGATCGTAGTCCTTGGCGATGTTCTGGGTGATAAGGTCGGATTCGGCGCCGGGCGTGATCATCACCGTCTTCAGCCGGCCGCTCCACGGTTCGAGCGCCAGCACGACTTCGCTGACGTAGCTCGCAATCACGGCATTGACATGATCGGCTTGCACGGCGCGCTGGAAAGCGCGCACGGCTTCGGCGGCGGAGGAGTGATCGTCATAGGAGACGATCTCGATCTTGCGCCCATTGACGCCGCCGGCGGCGTTGATCTCGTCGGCGGCAAGTTGCGCGGCGAGCGGGATCGACGTGGCGGCGACCGCCTGCGCCTCGGAAATCACGCCGATTTTGAGGGGATTGTTCGACTGCGCCGGCGCCGCGAACGCCAGGGCGAGCACTGCGCCGCCTGCGCACGCCGCGACCGCGGCGTGCTTCGCCAGCTTGCTCATTGACGACTCCTCCCTTGGCTGTGCGGTCGGCTTTTTTTCGCACACGGCGAGCTACGCCAGTCTAGCCCAATGTCATTGGCCGGCAAGCCGAATCTTGGCGCCGAATCTTGGCGCCGAATCTTGGCGCACCGAGTCTTGGCGCACCTAATCTTGGCGCAACGAATCTTGGCGCACCAAGTTCGGCGCTCGCGGGCAGCAGCGCGGCGCCGCTTTGCCGCGGCCCGCGCGGCCGCGGCGCCGAAGCCGTCTCCCATTGCGGGGAGACGGTTACGTCGGGTGCCGGTCAGTTGGCTGCGCCGACCTTGATGAACTTCGGGAACTTCATCGTGCCGTTGGCGACTTTTTTCGGCCACAGGGTGACCTGTTTGCCGTCCTGCCACTGCAACATCAGGCCGGTGATGGTATCCGGGCCGATCTTGAGCGCGTGCGGATTGGGCGTGTTCCTGCCCTTGAACTGCTCGCGGCCGATGGTGCCGATCCAGTCGGTCTTTTCCATCGCGGCGACGAGCTTGTCCGGATCGGTCGAGCCGGCCCGCTTGATGGCGTCGACGATGTAATAGACCTGGTCGTACGCGGTATAGCCGCAATAGGACGGCAGGTTGCCGTACTTCTTCTGGAACGCCGCCACGAACGGCAAAGTCTTCGGCGTCACCGCGACGCCGGGACCGGAATAGGTTTGAAACAACACTCCGTCAGTGGCGCCGTTGGTGTCGTTCCAGAACGTCGAGTTGGTCGCCTGCGAGGAGATGCCGAACATGGGAATCGGCACTTCCTGCTGCTTCCATTGCACCGTCGGCTGCGTGCCGACGTGCGAGATGCCGGTGATGATCACGTCGGGTTTCTCGCCCTCGATCTTGTTGAAGATCGGCGTGAAGTCGGTGGTATCGGGCGAGAAGCGGATGTGGTCGACCACCTTGAGCCCGATTTGCGGCAGACACTTGAGATATTCGGCGTCGAGCGGCGTCGTCCAGGCGGCGTCCTCGCTCATCACCACGGCTGACTTCATGTGCAGCTGATCGACCAGCAGGTCCTTCGCCGGAGCGCAGACGGAGTCCGCGATGCTGGTCGAGGTCGCATAGCCGTGGAACATGTATTTCAGGTGATCGTAGTCCTTGGCGATGTTCTGCGTAATGACGTCGGAAGCGGCGCCCGGCGTCACCGTCACCGTCTTCAGCCGGCCGGTCCACGGCTCGAGCGCCAGCACGACCTCGCTGATGTAGCTGGCGATCACGGCGTTGACGTGATCCTCGGTGGCGGCGCGCTGGAAGGCGCGCACCGATTCGGCGGCGGAGGAGTGATTGTCGTAGGAGATGATCTCGATCTTGCGGCCGTTGACGCCGCCCGCGGCGTTGATCTCGTCGGCGGCGAGCTGCGCGGCCTGCGGGATCGACGAGCCGGCGACCGACTGCGCCTCGGCGATGACGCCGATCTTGATCGGTCCGCCGGATTGCGCGCGAGCGGGTGCGGCAAGGCAGAGCGCAATCGCGGCGCTGGCCGCGAGCCATGCCAGTCCTGGCGCGGCAATGGCGCGCCTCTCGAGCTTGCTCATTTCAGGAAACCTCCCATGTCAGTGGCGGCCCGTCGCTGGCGGCGGCGCCTTGCCGGCAGTCTACCGGATGATCTTCGGCGGGCAAGTGCGGCGGCCACGACGTGCGGGTCACGCGTGGCGCGTAGCGTTGTTTTGACGCAGCCGCTCGGCGGCAGGCCGTTGTCGAGCCCCGGCGTCCGGCGGCGTCCGGGGAGAAGCCGATGGCACCGGCGCGCCGCTGCGGGTTCACTGCTGCTGCACCTGCACCGTGACGTGGGAGAGGGCGCGGAAGCGGCGCAGCAACGACTGGTAATAGTCGGCGCCGCGCTGCCGGCGTGTCGTCACCGAAACGATGGCGCCCAGATGGCCGGGCCCGAGCCGCCACAGATGCAGATCGGTCAGCCGGTCGCCATCGGCTTCGATGGCGGCGCGCATGCGGTCCGCCATGCCGCGATCGGGATTCATGTCGAGCAGAATGGCGCCGGTGTCGCGGATCAGGCTGTACGACCAGGCGGCAATGGCGATGGCGCCGATCAGGCCGACCAGCGGGTCCATCCAGGCCCAGCCGAGCCAAAGGCCGAACGACAGCCCGATGATGACCAGGACCGAAATCGCGGCATCGGCCAACACGTGAACGAGCGCTGCGCGCATGTTGTTGTCGCGCCGCGCGCTGCCGTGGGCATGCTCATGCTCGACGAAGGCGATGTCGTGGCTTTCGGCGCCGCCGTAGAGCGACAGCCGCGCGGTAAAGGCGTGCGGCTCGGGAATTTCGTCGAGCGATTCGAGATAGCCATCGCGCGCGGCGAACCGGAAAAGCTGCCGCGTGCCGTCCGGGCGCAGCGTTTCGACGGTCGCGTCGCCAGCCGCAAGCTGCCGGCCCGTGGACGAAAGCCGCAAGCGCGGCGGCACGCCGTCTTCGAAAATCTCCACCGTCACCGGTCCGGCGCTGGTGGCGATGGCGTGGGCCTGATCATGCG
Organism: Xanthobacteraceae bacterium; assembly: GCA_030038995.1. Lineage (GTDB taxonomy): Bacteria > Pseudomonadota > Alphaproteobacteria > Rhizobiales > Xanthobacteraceae > BOG-931. Next base: position 7,349 of record JASHQS010000073.1, on the reverse strand, counting down.
CGTGGTGATGGGCCGGGCCAAAGCGGCCGGCATGGGCGTGCCCGTGCGCAGCGCCGCCGCTGAGCAAAAGCACGCTGGCGACGTTGACCGCCAGGCCGAGCGCGGCGATCGGAATGGCCTCGTTGAAGGCGATCGCCACCGGCCAGATGAAGCGCGTCGCCGCCTCATAGCCGATCACGAGCGCGATCATGGCGAGCACGATGGCGCTGGTGAAGCCGGCGAGATCGCCGAGCTTGCCGGTGCCGAACGAGAAGCGCGCGTCTTCGGCATGGCGGCGCGCGTAGTGGTAGGCGAGCGCCGCAAGGAGAAGCGCGCTGGCATGCGTCGACATGTGCAGCCCGTCGGCGATGAGCGCGATCGAGCCGAACACCAGCCCGCCGACGATTTCGGCCGCCATCATGAAGGCGCAGAGCGCGATCACCATCCAGGTGCGGCGCTCGTTGGCCGCGTGGCCTTCGCCGAGAAAGACGTGGCTGTGGCCGCCGGCAAGATCGTGCGCACGATTGTTCGCGGAATCATGCATCATTGGCCGCTTCCCCGCGTCGCCCGCGGCGGGTCGTTATTTCAAATAGGCCTGCACGGCCTCGATCAATTCTTCGGCGCCGCGCGTGCGTTCGGAATCCTTTATCGGATCGACGACGTGCAGCCTGATGTGATCCTCGATCACCTCGGTCATCAGGCTGTTCATGGCGCCGCGCGCCGCGACGATCAGGTGCAGCACCGTGGCGCAGCCCTTCTCGTCCTCGAGCGCGCGCTCCACCGCCTCGATCTGGCCGCGCACGCGGCGGACCCGGTGCAAGAGCTTCAGCTTTTCTCGCGCGGTGTGCGACATGATTGCGCCCGTTACGCTCTATAGGGTAGGGGGTATGGTATACGGCCGGAGGCCGTCGGTCCAGAGCGGTTGGCGAGGACAGAACGTGCCGTCGGCCTTGCATACCGACGCGGGCGATGACGTCAGCCGGCGGTGACGTCAGCCGGCGGTGACGTTCTCTTCGAGGAAATCGGGGTGCTGCAGCCGCGTGAACTCGATGGCAAAGCCGTCCTCGAGATGGCGCACGACGCGGCCCTGCACCTTGCCAAGCGTGACCAGCGCGCCGATCGCCGGCCGCTGGTCGGTGGCGATGGCGGCGCCCGATTGCGACACGTCGATGATGCGGCAGCCGATATTGAGGCCGTTCGGCATGATGAGCCGGCCGGCCGGGTTGCGCGGCGCGATACGGCCGTGGCGGCGGTCCTCGGGCAGTCCCAGAATATGGCGGTTGGCGAGCCAGGTGAGCTGGGCGGCGAGCTTGTCGCGCTTGCGCGCCGTGGCCGCGATGGTCATGGCGAAGCCGTTCTGAAAGGTGCGCGCGATGTGGCCTTCGAGGCGGCCCAGATGATCGACGTAAGCGATGATGCGCTCGCCCGCCGCGCCGGCGACCGGGGCGATGAGCGCCATGCCGCCTGGCGACATGTTGACCACCTGGCATGGAAACTCGCGGCGGTCGGCCAGCATGTAGCGGCCGAGCAGATTGACGCGCACGCGCTGGAAGCGGCGCCGCTCATCGGCCAGTGCCCGCACACTTGGAATTCGTTCAGCCAGCGCCATGCGGAAGGATTTCGGGATTGCCTGCACCGCTCCGGCGCGAGCCTAGGCGCGCGGCCTTAACGGCCCGTTAGCCGCAACGCATAATACGGAATTCGGCTGATTGATCCTGGTCACTCCGGATCGCCGCGAAGCGGCGAGTCCGGAATCCATAAGCCCCGCGCTGGGATTATAGATTCCGGGCTCCTCGCTGAGCTTGTCATCGGGCCGGCCCGGGGTCCCCATCGCGCAAGCGCGATGGGGTGCCCCTCTTCGGGCGGACCTGTTGGCTCGGCCCCGGAACGACGGACGAATTGCTCGATGGCCGAAAGGCTCTTCCAGTTACGAACGGCCGCCGTCGTAAACGACGAGGCCGCGCCGGCTGCGGGGGCTGAGAAAACGCGGCAACAGCCGCTTGTCGACCGCAGGGCCGATATGGCGCCGGCTGCCGAGCGTCAGCGGTCGCAATGGGCTCGCTCCGATAGCGGCGATGGCGGCGGTGGCGGCGGTGGTCTGCAGTGGTGCGAGGACGCCGATGGCGCGCTGCAGGGCCGGGCGGGTGGCGCTCAGCGGCAACAGCAACAGCTCGAGATCGAATGCTTGCCCGTCGCTGTTGTGCGTGCTGACGCCGGCGACCGTGCCGACCCATTCGTCGGCGAGGATGCCGAGAAGGTCGGCGACGGCAGGCCGGCTCGTTTGCTCCCAAAGGGTGAGGAAGGATTCGCCCTTGAGTTCCCGGTTGAACAATGCGCAGACGCGGGTGCCCGCCAGCCGGAACGGAAAAGCCGCGGTGCGATCAAGCGCGAGGATAAAAGTTTCGCTCAAGATGCCGCGGATCGCGGCCGGCTCGACCTCGGCGCGTTCGGGCGCCGGGCGCCGGCCGCGCAGCTCCTGCCAATACGCGTAGAGTTCACGACTTGCTGCGTGCTTCATGAAAGCGCCCGCCCTTGCTGCGCCGTTGCGGCGGACCTGTCCCCTTTCGGGACTTAAATCCGGCCGGCCGGCTGTTTGGCGCGCCAAGGTGCAGGCGGCATGCCGGCGGCGGCACATGGCGGCGAGCCGGGGCGCTTGCGGCGAATTAATCCTAATGAAACGTTGACGTTGGCGCGCGGCGCCGCGCCGCCTAGCGTAGGCGCACCATTGCGGGCGTCGCGGCGCACCGCGGAGTCGGAATAAAGGGAGGCGAGGGGATGTAATCGGCGCGCCGCGGCTTCGCAGCAAGCTGCAAGACGTCTGCGCACCGATCACGTAAACCCCCGCACAGGGTGCAAAAGGGAGGGCAGTGCCCTCCCTTTTGTCGTTATCGGCGCTGGTGCCGCGCGCGCGGCGCCGCGCTTGCCGTGGGCGGAGCCGGGCCCTATCTCGACCTTACGCAGGTGCACGCGCTTCGCGGCGATCCGGAATGACGAGGAATCAATCGGCAGAATTCCGTATGACCCAGCCTTCCGGAGGCAAAGCCTCAGAACCGCTATTCAACGTGCCTGCGGTCGTGGTGGCGACCGTGGTCGTGCTCGTTGCCGTCCATGCGGTTCGCATGATGGCATTGAGCCCGGCTGCGGATGACCGGCTGGTGCTCACCTTCGCCTTCATCCCGGCGCGCTACGGCACCGATCCTGCTGTCAGCGGTTCGTTTCCCGGCGGCTTCGGCGCCGATCTGTGGACGTTTTTCACCTACGCCTTTCTGCATGCCAATCTCGTGCATATCGGAGTCAATCTCGCCTGGCTGATCCCGTTCGGGACCGCGCTGGCGCGCCGCTTCGGCGCCTGGCGCTACGTCGCTTTCATGCTGGTGACCGCGGCAGCGGGCGCGCTCGCCCAGCTCGTCGGCAGCCCGGGATCGCCGGCGCCGATGATCGGCGCCTCGGCGGCGATTTCCGGCGCCATGGCGGCCGCCTTGCGCTTTATCTTCCAAAGGAATGGGCCGCTCGATAGCTGGCGCCGTAGCGGCGTCCCCATCGCTGAGGCCTACCGCGTCCCGGCAGTGCCGTTGCGCACGACGCTGCGCGATCCGCGTTTTCTTCTTTTTCTCGCGGTGTGGATAGGGCTCAACGCGCTGTTCGGCTTCGGTACGGTCCCGTTCGGCGAAGCGGGCCAGCAGATCGCATGGCAGGCTCATATCGGCGGCTTTGTCGCCGGCCTGTTGCTTTTTGCCGCGTTCGATCCGGCGGTGCCGCGGGCGCAATTCGACGCCGAGCCGAGCGGCTGACGCGCTCGCGCAGCGGCGGCTGCATTGCGCATGGGGCTGCTGGCGGTCATGCTGCCCGGCCTCGCCATGTGGAAAAAATCCCGAATGAATTCAGTTTGATGTTGCGCCGCAAAACGTCGCTGCCGGTGGCTGCGGAACTTTGCGCCGAGCCAAAGCATTAAAGGCAACGCCCTTCGCGTTCTGCCGCCCCGGCTGCAGCGCGAAGGCAAGGGAGGCGACCATGACTGTGAGCTTGATTCTTGCCGAAAAAGGCCGCGACGTCGTCGCAATCGAGCCTGCTGCCACGCTCGCGGAAGCTGCAAAGCTGCTCGCCGACAAACGCATCGGCGCGGCGCTCATCCTGGGCGCCGACCGCCGCATCGTCGGCATCATCTCCGAGCGCGACATCGTCCGCGCGCTCGCCGCGCGCGGCGCCGCGGCGCTCGATGCGCCGGTCAGCCGGACCATGACGCGCAACGTCGAGACCTGCAACGAGAACGAGTCGATCCGCAACATCATGGAGCGGATGACGGCCGGCAAATTCCGTCACCTGCCGGTGGTCGATCAGGGCCGCGTGACCGGCATCGTGTCGATCGGCGATGCGGTCAAGTATCGGCTGCAGGAGATGGAGCGCGAATCGACGGCGATGCGCGATTACATTCTGACCGCTTAAGGCGCGCGGGCAGCACGGCCACGCGCTGCGCCGGTTTTTTTGCGGCGTGCGCCGCCGTCGCCTGATCCTATAGGGGAAGCCGCCGCGAAAGCGCTTCTCGCCGCGGGCGCGGTGGCGCTATTGTGGTTGCCCGGAATTTGCATGGGGAGGTGGGCGTGCGCGCTTCACTCGTCGTTTGCATTGTGCTGCCGATTGCCGGATCGATTGCCGCCGCCAGCGCCGGATCGGCCGCGGCGGGGAGCGGCCGCTGGCTTCGCTTGGCGCAGACCTCGACCACGACCAACTGCATGATGAACTGCAATACGACCGCGGCGACCTGCCAAGCCGCCTGCGTCGTGCCCGGCTCGCCGCCGAGCGGCGCCGCGACCACGACCAGCAACGCCAGCGCGAGCACGTCATGCCTGATGAGCTGCTCGACCCAGCAGCTCAGTTGTCAGTCCAATTGCGCCCGCGTCTCGCCGTCGCAATAGCACGGCGGGCCACGGCTTTCAGCGCAAGTCGCCGATCGTCTCCTTGATCGAATCGAGCGCTCTCTCGGCGGCGGTGCGGCCGATCGCAATGGCCTCCGCGGCGCGGTTGAATTCGAGCCAGCCGACGTGGCCGATGCGCGGCGTGATGTGCACGTCGGGAGGATCGCCGGCAAGGCGCATGCGGGTGAGGCGATCCTGCATGATGTTGAACGATTCGATCATCACCGTGGAAAAGCTCGGCCGCGCCGGTCCGGCGATCAGTTCGCGCTTGAGCGCGCGCTCGGCGCCAAACATGTGGCGCAGGCCGAGGAAGCCGTTGCGCGGCTTGCTCGCTGGCGCAACCGGCGGCGCGTCGCCGGGATCGGCACCGTGACTGGCGATGGTGGCGCCGCGGCCGAAGCGGTCGGCTTCCAGATTGACGGCGATGACGACGCGGGCGCCGAACGCCCGCGCCACCGATACCGGCACCGGATTGACCAAGGCGCCATCGACCAGCCAGCGCTGGCCGATATGCACCGGCGGAAATACGCCCGGCAGCGCATAGGACGCGCGCAGCGCCAGCGACAGCGACCCGCGCGTGAGCCAAACCTCGTGCCCGGTGCCGATCTCGGTCGCGATCGCCGCAAACCGCATCGGCAGATCCTCGATCAAGGTCGCGCCGATCGAATCGTGCAGCCGGTTCGCCAGCCGGCCGCCGTTGATCAGGCCCGAGCCGCCGAAGCGCACGTCGAGATAGCCGATGATGCGGCGCATGGTGAGCGAGCGTGCCCAGGTCTCGAGCGTGTCGAGCTGATTGCAGGCGTAGCAGCCGCCGACCAGCGCGCCCATCGACGTGCCGACGACGATGTCGGGAATGACGCCGTTTTCGAGCAGCGTTCTGAGCACGCCGATATGCGCGAAGCCGCGCGCGGCGCCGCTGCCGAGCACCAAACCGATCAGGGGCCCGCTGCGCCCGGGTTCGACGGGCGTGGTGGAAAGGTCGGTCGTCGTCATGCCGTCTGCAATCCTCGCACGTCGGAATAACGTCTCCAACATGGTACGGCTCTCGAGCGAAGCCCGTATCGCGCATGATCGGCCGCGCGATGAACGCCGCCAAGGCGCAATGGAGAATATGGTGAAAGTCCGGGGCGCCCGGCGGCGCCCGGTCGAGACGCTTTACAACAGGCGCCGTACGCGACCATCGCTCCCCGCAAAATCGACGCCAAGACCTGTTTTAAGACCTGTTTTAAGACCTGCTTTAAGATTTGCGTTAAGACCTGCTTCAAGGTCGGCGTTATGACCTGCTTGCGCGCATTGCCGTCGCGCCGGCTTGAAATTGCCGCGATTGCTGTCGAAAAAAAGCCGACATGGCCGGGTGGGGACCAGGGCAGCTTTGGCGCTGCGCCATAGCGGGGTTGGCGCTCTGTTTGGCCGCGCCGCCCGCTGGGTCGGCGCAGACGAAGAGCCTCTTGGCGCCAGGGCAAATCGCGCCCTCCGAGCTTGCGCCGGGTACCGGCAGGCCGGGCGCCAGCATCGCCTTTCCCTCGCCACTAGCGCAACCCCCGGCTTCGCCGCTTGCGCAATCCGGGCCGCTCGTGCCGGCCGGGCGCGTCGCGCTCATGGTCGCGGCGCGTTACGGCCGCGACGCCCCGCTGATCAGCGGCGGCTTGATCTGGCGCGTCTACGCCGCCAACCCTGACGCCAATGGCATGTTCCGCCTGGTCAAGGAGGAGCGCACCGCGGCCGCGACCTTCATTCTGCCGCCCGGCAATTACGTGGTCCATGCCAGCTTCGGGCTGGCGAGCGCGGCCAAGGCGGTGCAGTTGCGCGGCGACACGGTGCGCGAGGTTTTGGACATCGCGGCGGGCGGCATCCGGCTGCAGGGCCGGGTCAACGACGTGCGCATCCCGGCCGGGCAAATCTCGTTCGACATCTATCCCGGCAGCCAGTTCGATACCGCCGAGCGGCGGCCGATCGCGCAGAACGTCATGACCGGCGACGTGGTGCTGTTGCCCGAGGGCACTTATTACATCGTCTCGACCTACGGCGACGTCAATTCGGTGGTGCGCTCGGACGTGCAGGTCCAGGCCGCCAAGCTCACCGATGTCGTGGTCACCCATCGCGCCGCCGTCATCACCTTCAAGCTCGTCAACGACAGCGGCGGCGAGGCGTTGGCCAACACGCAGTGGACGGTGTCGACGCCGGACGGCGACGTGATCAAGGAATCGATCGGCGCGTTCCCGCGCCTGGTTCTCGCCGAGGGCGACTATCACCTGATCGCGCGCAATGAGGGCCAGACCTATCAGCGCGATTTCAAGGTCATCAACGGCGTCGACGGCGAGGTCGAGCTGTCGACGCACAACGGCGAGGCCGCGCCGGCCCCGGCAGCGGCGGCGCGCGCGCTCAGTGCGCCGGCGGCGCCGGCGCGCTGAGCGCGTTGTGCAGGACCATACTTGAAGTTCTGTATCTTATAGGTTA
>JASHQS010000072.1 GCA_030038995.1 Xanthobacteraceae bacterium | reverse complement strand
GTCCGGGCAAAATGCCGGCGGTCATGTGCACGACGCGCGTGGCGTGCGTGCGCACATAGGCGCCCTGATCGTGGAAATATTCGTCGTCGATGGCGAGGATCACGCCGTTGTCGTCCACCGCGGCGCGGATCTTGTGCAATTGCTGGCGCGAATGATTGGCGGCGATCAGATGCTCGCGGCGGTCCTCGATCCACTTCACCGCGCGATTGAATTTTTTGGCGGCGCCGCAGACCAGCACGTCCTCCGGATAAAGCTCGCCGCGGATGCCGAAGCCGCCGCCGACATGCGACTCGTGCACGTGGATCGAGCTCGGCGGCAGGCCGAGCATGCGGGAAAGGAGTTCCTGAACGCGGTGCGGCACCTTGGCGGCGCCGTGCAGTTCGAGAATGCCGCGCGAGGCGTCGTAGCGGCCGATGGCGCCGCGGGTCTCGAGCGGCACGCCGGAATGCCGGCCGATGGCGAGTTCGAGCGCGACGATGTGGGGCGCCGCGCGCATTACCGCATCGACGTCGCCATAGCCTTGGCGGATCAGCGCCGCTTCGCTGCTGTGGCCGGGCGAAAATTCGAACGGCGGCGTTTGCGCATCGAGCACCGGCGGCAATCCCTCGATCTCGGTGACGACGAGGTCGGCCGCATCCTCGGCAATGTACGGATCGGCGGCGAACACCGCGGCGACCGGCTCGCCGACATAGCGCACGACGTCTTTCGCCAGGATCGGCTGACGGTATGGATCGAGCGCCGGAATGCGGCCCTCGCGGAAATCGATCGGCGGCACGTCGGCAACATCGGCCGACGTCCACACTGCGAACACGCCGGGCAAGGCGCGCGCCGCCGCGGTGTCAATCGCCACGATGCGACCATGGGCGTGGGCCGAACGCGCGATGCGCATATGCAGCTGATGGGCAAAGTTGATGTCGCCGGCAAACTCGCCGCGGCCGGTAATCAGCGGCGGATCCTCGAGCCGCTCGACCGATTGGCCGATCCAGGTTTTTTTCTGCGCCGGCACGTTCATGCTGCGGCGCGCTCCAGCGCGCGGCGCGTCACCGCGAGAACGAGATCGCGGCGGAATTCGGCGCTGGTGGTGGTGTCTTCCATCGGATCGACCGCTGCTGCGGCAGCGTTCGCGGCGGCACGGAACGCCGTGTCGCTCGGCGCGGCGCCGGCGAGCACTTTTTCGGCCGCGGCGAGGCGCCGCGGATTTGGCTCGACGCCGCCGAGCGCGACGCGCGGCTCGATCATCTTGTCGCCGTCGAGGCGATAAGTACCGACCGCCGCCGCCATGGCAAAATCGCCGGCGCGGCGGTTGAACTCGTAAAAGCCGCAGCGCGTGCCGGCGGCAGGGAGCCGCAGCCGCGCTTCGACCAGCAGCTCGTCGTCGGCGAGCGCCGTGGTCATGATGCCTTGGAAGAAATCGCGCGCCGCGATGACGCGCTCGCCGCGCGCGCTCCTGGCCACGATCTCGCCGTCGAGTGCGGCCAGCACCAGCGCCCATTCGGAGGCCGGATCGGCATGGGCGAGGCTGCCGCAAAACGTGCCGCGGTTGCGGATCGGATAATGCGCAATGTGCCGCACCACGTCGGCGAGGAGCTTTCCGAGCGGGCCGTCGCAGACCGGCCGGTGGAACGCGGCGTGGCGCACGCAGGCGCCGATGACGAGTTTTTCGCCGCTCACTTCGAGGCGATCAAGCGCAGCGATGCCGTTGATATCGACGAGGTGGCCCGGCTTGGCGAGCCGGAACGCCATGGTCGGCACCAGGCTTTGACCGCCGGCGAGCACGCGGCCGTCCTCGGGCGCGAGCTCGGCCAGCAATGTCACGGCTTCATCGACGGTTTTCGGCGCGTGATAACGAAACGCCGCAGGCTTCATCGGCTGGTGTCAACTTTGGGATTGACGTATGTTTTTGGACTGATGCACGGTTTTCGGCACAGAGTCAAAAACGCCTACAGCATGACGGCATGAAGCCCCCGCCCTTTTCCTACCACGACCCGCGCACGGTCGCCGACACGGTCGGCCTGCTTGCCAGCCTCGACAACGCCAAGCTGCTCGCTGGCGGGCAATCGCTCATGCCCATGCTCAACATGCGTTATGTGCTGCCCGACCACATCATCGATCTCAATCGCGTCGACGGCTTGAGTTACATCAAGCCGCGCGACGGCGTGCTCGAAATCGGCGCCATGACGCGCCAGCGCGACATCGAATTCTCCGACGCGGTCGCCGAGCGTTGCCCGCTGATGGCCGAGGCGATCCGCCAGGTCGGCCACCGCCAGACGCGCAATCGCGGCACCTTGGGCGGCTCGCTGTGCCATCTCGATCCGGCGGCCGAGCTGGTATCTATCGCCGCCGCGCTCGACGCGAAAGTCACGGTCGCCGGCAAGAGCGGCACGCGCGAGATCGATTTCGCCGCCTTTCCGGTCGCCTATATGACGCCGGCGCTCGAACTCGACGAGCTGTTGACCGCCGTCACGTTTCCATGCTGGCCGCGCGGCCACGGCTATGCCTTCGTCGAGTTCGCCCGCCGCCACGGCGATTTCGCCATCGTTTCGGCCGCGGTGCTGATCGAAGAGGACAAGAGCGGGAAAATCGCGCGGGCCTCGGTCACGCTCGGCGGCATGGGACCGGCGCCGGTGCGCGCCGCGGAGGTGGAGCGGGCGCTGATCGGCGAAACCATCGAGGAAAAGCGGCTGCGCGAAATCTGCGAGTCGCTGCGCAAGCTCGACGCCATCGACGACATCCATGCGCCGGCGTCCTATCGCCAGCAATTGGCGACCGTGCTGCCGCGCCGCGCACTGATCAAAGCGCATGAACGCATCGCACCGGAAGGGTGGCCATGAGCGACACGCGGCAAATCGCCGTCACGGTGAACGGCATGCGCTACCAGGAGATCGTGCCAGTGCGCGTCACGCTCGCCGATTTTCTGCGCCATCAGCTCGGGCTGACCGGCACGCATCTCGGCTGCGAGCACGGCGTGTGCGGGGCCTGCACCATTTTGCTCGACGGCCGCTCGGCGCGCTCGTGTCTGATGCTGGCGGTGCAGGCGGACGGCCATGAGATCCTCACCGTCGAAGGCATCGCGCCGAATGCCGACACGCTGCATCCGCTGCAGGAGGCGTTCCGCGACAATCACGGCCTGCAATGCGGCTTCTGCACGCCGGGCATTTTGACGACGCTGCTCGAGCTCCTTCGCGACAATCCCGACCCGACCGAGGAAGAGGTGCGCATCGGTATTTCCGGCAATCTGTGCCGCTGCACCGGCTATCAGAACATCGTCATCGCGGCGCTCGACGCGGCGAAGCGGCTGCGCGGATCTTCCGGTGCGTCGCAGCCGTAACAATTATTCCCTCGTCACCACCGGGCTTGACCCGGTGGTCCATGCTGACCTTCGGCAGGCGGTGCGTTACCGCATTATATCATGAGCCGAGGTGCTGCATGGATTGCCGGGTCAAGCCCGGCAATGACGAAGGGGTGCTGAGATGATCCGATGCCCCTGCGCTTCGACGATATCGGTAACCGGCTCAGGGCGTTTCGCCTCGGCTCCGGGTTGTCGGCGGAAGAGATCGCGCAACGACTCGGCATTTCGCGCACTGCGCTCTACCGCTTCGAGAAGGGCGAACTTGCCAAGATCGAGACGCTGGAGAATCTCGCCGAGCTCCTGCAGGTCTCGGTGCCGACCTTGCTCGGCGTCGGCGTCGAGTACATCGCCTCGGCCGTGAGCTATTTCGAGCGCATGCGGCAGATCGAGGAGACTGCCGAGCACATCATCGTGCTGGCCGGCCCGATCTCCTACGTGCTCGCTTCGGATGCGTTCGACCGCACGCTTCCCGACGTGCTGCGCGAATCGGTGCCGGACGGCATCGCCAACCGTGACCGCGCCGCGGCCCAGATTGACGAACTGTTGGAGGTGCTCAAGCAGCGCAAGGCGTGCTATCGGCGGCGCCAGCCGGCGATCGTGAACCTGATTTCGGCCGCCGAGATGCAACGCTTTCTGCGCAACGGTTTGGTCGGCCGGCTCGACCTGCCGGAGGCGCTGCGCCGCGAGCGCCGCGCGCTCGCTCGCGCCGAAGCCGGGCATTTCACCGCGCTGATGGAAAACGAGCCGATCGGCGTGCAGATCGGCATCGTGCTCGACACGCTGCCGCATACCAGCTTTCAGATTTTCCGCCAGCCCGACCGGCAGATTTTGGCGCTGAGCCCGTTCCGTTTGGGCGAGGAGCCCAACATCCGTGTCGGCGTGGCGATGATCACCTCGGCACCGGAAGCTTTGGCGCTGCACGAGAAGATGGCACGCGAGCTGTGGGCGAGCGCGCTCAAAGGCCCCGCCGCCGTGCGCTTCATGCGCGCGATGATGGAGAAGATCACGTCTTAGGGTCGGCAAAATCGTCTGCCGTAACCATCGCGCGTCGGCGCCACGCGCAACGATTTGCCCACGCGGTGAGGCTCGATAAATGCGTGCCCACCCTGCGCAGCGTCGCGGGGGGAAGGAAAAGGCTACGCCCGCGCGTAGCGGCCGCGGTTGAAGAAGCGGTCCTTCTGGTCCTCGGTCGCGGTTTCGCGGTTCGATTTGATGGCGCCGACCTTGCCGAGCGCCGCCTTCACCGCCGGCCGCTCGTCGATCGATTTGAACCAGCGCGCCAGGTTGGGATTGTCCTCCCATTTGACGCCCTGAACGTCGTGACTGCGCGTCCATGGGAACGCCGCGATGTCGGCGATCGAGTATTCGTCGCCGCCGAGATACGGCGCCTTGGCGAGCCGCTGCTCCATCACCTCGTAGAGCCGCTTCACCTCGGTCTGATAGCGCGTCATCGAATAGGAATTGTCCTTGTCCTTCGGCGCGAACAGCTTGAAATGGGTGAACTGGCCGAACATCGGACCGATACCGCTCGTCTGGAAGAACAGCCATTGCAGCACGTCGTAGCGCCCGGCCGGATCCTTCGGCATGAATTTGCCGGCCTTCTCGGCGAGATAGATCAGAATGGCGCCGGATTCGAACACCGTGAAGGGCTTGCCGCCGGGGCCGTCGCTGTCGACGATCGCCGGAATCTTCGAGTTCGGATTGACCTTGATGAAATCGGGAGCGTACTGCTCGCCCTTCCAGACGTCGACGAAGCGCTCCTTGTAGGGCAGCTTGGTCTCTTCGAGCATGATGTAGATTTTCTGCACGTTCGGGCTGGTCAACGCATAAAGGTCGATCATGACAGCATCCTGGGCTCTGAATGGGTCACGAAATTATCGAGCTTGCCCGCGCGCGACAAGGCGCCACCAGGCCGGGCGCTCGCCGAACCCTTGTGCGAGATCACCAATTCCGCATACGCTTGACGGCCTACCAACAAAAGTTCGCGATCGGAGGGAAGAATGCGCCCAAAAAAATTCCAGCAGCTCGCCACGTTTGCGCTTGCATTTTTGGCTCTCGCCCCGGCCGGCAGGGCGCGTGCGGCCGATGATTATCCGAACCACGCCGTGCGCTGGATCGTCGGCTATCCGCCCGGCGGTTCGACCGACATCTGCGCCCGGCTGATCGGACAATATTTGTCCGAGCGCCTGCATCAGCAGTTCGCCATCGAAAACAAGCCGGGCGCGAGCAACAACTTGGCCACCGAAATAGCGGCGAAAGCTCCGCCGGACGGCTATACGGTTTTCCTCGTCAATCCCGCCAACGTCATCAACGCCACGCTATACAAGAATCTGCCCTTCGACTTCCTCCGCGACATCGCTCCGGTCGCCGGCTTCATCCGCGTCCCCAACGTGATGGAGGTGAACCCCAAAGTGCCCGCGCACACGGTCGCCGAGTTCATTTCCTATGCCAAGGCCAACCCGGGCAAGATCAACATGGCGTCCGGCGGGGTCGGCACATCGGTGCATTTGTCGGGCGTCCTGTTCATGATGATGACCGGCGTCAAGCTCGTGCACGTTCCCTATCACGGCGCAGCGCCGGCGCTCACCGATATGCTCGCCGGCCAGGTGCAGGTGATGTTCGACAATCTGCCGTCCTCGATCGGCTACATCCAGGCCGGCCGGCTGCGCGCGCTCGGAGTGACGACGGCGACCCGCGCCAAGGCGCTGCCGAACGTGCCGACCATCGCCGCGACCGTGCCCGGCTACGAGGCGAGCGCGTTCTTCGGCATGGGCGTGCCGCGCGGCACCCCGCCGCAGATCATCGCCAAGCTCAATCGCACCATCAACGAAGGCCTTGCCGACCCGGTGCTCCAGGCCAAGCTGGCAAAGCTCGGCGGCACCAGCATCGCCGGCACCCCGGATGACTTCGGCAAGCTTCTTGTCGCGGAGACGGCGAAATGGGCCAAGGTCGTCAAGGCCAGCGGCGCGTCGGTGGAATAGGAGCGCGATGCGGCTTGCTGCGCTCATACCAAACGCGAATTTCAATGACTCTAATCCGTCATCCTGAGGCGGCCGCGCGCGAGGGGACCCCATCGCGCAAGGCGCGATGGGGAGGAGCCCCGCAGCGCGGCCCTCGAAGGATGCGGCCGAAGCGCAACCGAAATCGGGCTTACCCGATTTCGGCAGGTTTAATGTCCAAATCGGCTAAAGCCGATTTGGATGCCGTCGCCCTTCGAGGCTCGGCGCGGAGCTTGTCATCGGGCCGGCCGAAGGCCGGACCCGTTGGCGCCGAGCACCTCAGGGTGACGGTCAACATGAAGTGCCTTAGCGTTGTTCCTCAAAAATAGAAAACACGTGAGCACCATGACAACGGACAACAAAAAATCCCCCGAAAGCCTGCGCTCCTATCGTTGGCTCGGCAGGAACGATCTGCGCTCGTTCGGCCATCGCTCGCGGCTGCGCCAGTTCGGCTACGACCGCGACGACTGGATCGGCAAGCCGGTGATCGGCATCATCAATACCTGGAGCGAGATCAACGCCTGCCACGGCCATTTGCGCGACCGCGCCGCCGACGTGAAACGCGGCGTCTATCAGGCCGGCGGCTTTCCGATCGAGCTGCCGGCGATGTCGCTCGCCGAACCGTTCGTCAAGCCGTCCACCATGCTCTATCGCAATTTCCTCGCCATGGAATGCGAGGAGCTGTTGCGCAGCCATCCGATTGACGGCGCGGTGCTGATGGGCGGCTGCGACAAGACCACGCCGGGCCTCGTCATGGGCGCGATCAGCATGGGCATTCCGGCGATCTACGTGCCGGCCGGGCCGATGCTGCGCGGCAATTGGCGCGGCCAGACGCTCGGCTCCGGCTCCGACGCCTGGAAATATTGGGACGAAAAGCGCGCCGGCCGCATCGGCGACGACGAATGGAACGAGATCGAGGGCGGTATTTCGCGCTCGTTCGGCACCTGCATGGTGATGGGCACCGCCGCCACCATGATGGCGATCACCGAAGCGCTGGGCTTCGCCTTGCCGGGCGCATCGTCGATCCCGGCGCCCGACGCCAATCATCCGCGCATGTGCGCCGCCGCCGGCCGCCGCGCCGTCGAGATGGTGTGGGAGAACTTGACGCCGGAAAAAATTCTTACCCCGGCGGCGTTCGACAACGCCATCCGCGTGCACATGGCGCTCGGCGGTTCGACCAACGCCATCATCCATGTCGTCGCGCTCGCGCGGCGCGCCGGCATCGCGCTCGATATGGCGCGGTTCGACGCGATCTCGCGCGAGGTGCCGGTGATCGCCAACATCACGCCGTCGGGCAAATATCTGATGGAGGATTTTTTCTATGCCGGCGGGCTGCGCGCCTTGATGAGCGAGATGCGCGACACGCTCGATCTGTCATGCCTCACCGTCACCGGGCGGGGCGTCGGCGATAATCTTGCCGGCGCCAAGGTACACCTGCCCGACGTGATCCACTCGCTCGATCGGCCGCTTTATCCGGAAGGCGCGACCGCGGTGCTGAGCGGCAATCTGGCGCCGCGCGGCTGTGTCATGAAGCCGGCGGCGGCGGAAAAACGCCTGTTGCACCACCGCGGCAAGGCGATCGCGTTCGAGAATTACGGTCACATGGCGCGCGAGGTCGAGCGCGACGATCTCGATGTTACGCCCGACCACGTGCTCGTTCTCAAGAACGGCGGACCGAAAGGCGGCCCCGGCATGCCGGAATGGGGGCAATTGCCGATTCCGAAAAAGCTGCTCAAGGCCGGCGTGCGCGACATGCTGCGCATTTCCGATGCGCGCATGAGCGGCACCAGCTACGGCGCCTGCATCCTGCACGTGGCGCCGGAAAGTTTTGTCGGCGGCCCGCTCGCGTTGGTGCGCACCGGCGACGACATCGAGGTCGACGTCGCCGCCCGCCGCATTCACCTGCACGTCGGCGAGGAGGAGCTCTCCCGCCGCCGCGCCGCCTGGCAGCCGCCGCCGCCAAAGTATCCGCGCGGCTACGGCGCCATGTTCTCCGATCACATCGGCCAGGCCGACGAAGGCTGCGACTTCGATTTTCTGCGCGGCACCGAGCGGATCCCGGAGCCGGAGATACATTAGGATTTGCACCGAAATACTCCAGTCTTTTCCAAAGCTTATGCTTGGCGGCCAAGCATGGCATCTAAAACAAATGCTCGCTATCCGATTGGAAACCTTGCTTTTTCGGCTGTAGACGCAAGCGGCCGTGGTGATGCGTTGCAAGCCGAGCCAAGTTCTCCGACTCTTGTCTGCCTCGCACGCGTGATTCGCGGATTTAAATGGCGAGGTGCGACCTGGTGCCCGAGAAGCTCCCAAAATACGTTATCCTCATTCGGTACGGCACGTTTCGTCTCGACCTCGTCGGTCGTTGGCAAATAATCGCGGCTATAACAGCGATAGCCGGCCTATTCGGGCTCAAATTCTGGTTTTTCTGAACCAGTGCTTTGATTGCTAACTCGATACCGTCCATCAACTGAGAGAACACACCGGAGAAGTGGCTTTCACTCGATCGCCTGCTGCCCCGCGCCACGCGATTCCTGCCCGTCGCCGAACAGATCCCGGAGTAGGGGATTCATTAACTCCCTCTCCCCACCTGTGGGAGACGCCTACTTGCTCCGTCCCGCGCCGCGCTTCTTGGTGCCGGCCTCGGGAAAGACCCACATCGCGGCGATCATGAACAAGGCGGTGCCGACGACGAAGGTCGAGAAATCATGGCGGATCGGCGAGCCGCTCCAATAGGCCAGCACCAGCGCGACGACAAGCGTGACGGCAGAAAGCGCGGCCTTGACGTCGTTCGGCATTTTGGCCTCGCGGCTTTGCGGAGTTTGCTCTAGTTCGCGCCGACCGGCGCCGTGGCGGCCTCGTCCGGCCGCTTCGGCGTCCCGCGCAGGGTCTTCTTCAGATAGCGCGTATCGTAGCCGTTGAAGAGCGTACCGATGAGGCCGCGCTCGAGATCGGACGTGCCGAACAGCCAATCGGCGATCGGAAAGGTGAGATTCATGTTCACCTCCATCATCAATCGCGCATTGTGATGGGCGGTGTGGTGGCGGCGCAGCGTGTTGACGAAAGGACAATGCCGCACGAAGCCGTTCTCGTCGACATGGCAGCAGAAATGCATGAACTCGTAGATCAGATACGTTCCGGTCGTCGTGGCGATGAACAGCCAGCCGACATTGGCCGAGAGCAACAAGCCGAGCAGCGCGGCCGGTACGATCGACATCAGGATGAACACGACCAGCGCATAAGGCGGAAACACCGTCACCCGCCAATCCTTGTGGTCACGGAAGCGCATCTCGTCGTCGGTGAAGAACTGGTGGTGATTGAGCGTGTGCCGCTCGTAGATCGAGCGCAGCCCCTTGATGTTGACCGGCCGGTGCATGACGTATTTGTGCACGGCCCATTCGAAGATATTGGTGAACAGGAACGTCAGCGGCACCGTGAGCCATTCGAGCGCCGTCACGTTGTGAATATGCGCCACATAGATGGTGAAGGCTGCGGCGCCCATGGCGTAGATGATGACGATGTGGAAATAGCCGTCATACCAGCCGCGGATGCGCGAACGGTATTCGTTGCGGAAATCGACCTGCCGCTGACCGATCATGCGGTTCTCCTTGGCGCCCTTCGGCGTTCTCCTTAATGCGTGTCCTGCAGCGCGCGCCGCTCATGCCGGCTGACAAAGGCCGCGACGTCGTCGCCGCTGAGCCGCCAATCGTTGTCGAGATTGGCGATGACGTTTTTCATGAAGGGCTCGGACAGAGCGATGGCACGGTCGGCGTCGCCGAGATGGTCGAACAGAATGGCGAGCGCAAGCTGGCGCGGGCTGTCGCCCTCATAGGTCCATTCGAAGCCGTATTTGGTGAATTGCTTCACCTCGCAATGCTCGGACAGCGGCGCGCCGTCGCCGGTGACGACAAGGCCGTCGATCGTGCGCCGGCCCTCGTAGGTCTTCATGCGCCGAGCTCCGCCGGCGCCACGAC
This sequence comes from Xanthobacteraceae bacterium, assembly GCA_030038995.1. GTDB lineage: Bacteria > Pseudomonadota > Alphaproteobacteria > Rhizobiales > Xanthobacteraceae > BOG-931. The sequence goes on along the minus strand of JASHQS010000072.1, from coordinate 11,600 downwards.
GAAGAACGCCACGACACGGTCCTCCCCGCGCGTCCCTGTTCGTAACACGGTACTGCCGGCCGCCACTGCGATCAAGCGCAGAGGTGCTTGCGGGCGGGCCAATCCGCTGTCGGGGCACGAGCGGGCATTTGATTCGTCAACGATTGCGCCATGCTCCGCAAATATTTGCATAGTACCGCATTGTTCGGCCGAGGATTTTCCATCGCCAAAGCTACGCCGCGGGGAGAGAAGAGGTGAAGCTCATTCCGCCGCCTGTTGCCGCGCCACGCGATAGCTGCCGGGGACGGTGCGGAAGGCGATGTTGAGCCGGTTGGCGCCGTTGATGGCGACGATCGCGAGCGTGAGGTTGGCGAGTTCTTCCTCGCTGAAGTGGGCGCGGGCCTGCGCAAAAACCTCGTCCGGCACATGGCCTTCGGTGACGAGCGTGAGCGCCTCGGTCCAGGCCAAGGCGGCGCGCTCGCGCTCGGAGTAGAACGGCGATTCCTCCCAGGCATCGAGCAGATAAAGCCGCTGCTCGCTCGCGCCGGCGGCGCGCAGTTCCTTGGTGTGCATGTCGATGCAATGGGCGCAGCCGTTGATCTGCGAGGCGCGCAGCTTGACGAGTTCGAGCAGCGTGTGATCGAGCCCGCAGCGTTTGACGAAGGCATGCAGCTCGCCCAGCGCCTTGGCGCCTTGCGGCGAGGCTTTACGGAAATCCATGCGTGCTTGCATCGTCATCGCTCCGTTCCTTCCCGGTTAGCAAACAATCGCTGCGCGTCGACGCGTTTCAGCTCGGCGTACAGTATATCGAACTCGCCCTTTTGGCGCAGCTCCGCGGCAATGCGCCGGGTGAGCGCCATGACCGCGAGCGTCGGGCCGGAGGCGATGCTGACGCGGGCGGCGCCGGCGGCTTCGAGCTGCCGCAGCGGCGGCGTGCCGGCACGAGCGACGATGTTGATCGGCGCCTTGATCGCTACTGCAAGCTTGCGGATCACCTCGAGATCGGCGAGCGCGAACGGAAAGATGCAGTCGGCGCCGGCGGCCATATAGGTCTCGGCGCGGCGCACCGTCTCGGCAAAGCGGCTCGCTTCATCGCCGACCTGCTTGAGATAAAGGTCGACGCGGGCGTTGATCACGATGGGCACGCCTTCGGCGTCGGCGGCGGCGCGCGCGGCGCGGATGCGTGCAGCGGCGTCGGCGATCGGCCGCACCGGTTGGTCGGGCCGCGCCGTGCCGTCCTCGAGATTGATGCCGATGGCGCCGGCGCGCACGATCTCGGCGACGTTGCGGCCGACCGCGTCCGGCGTGTCGCCAAAACCTTCCTCGATGTCGGCGCTGACCGGCACGCGCACCGTATCGACGATGCGGCGCGTCGCCGCCACCACGTCCGGCCACGGCGCCTTCTCGCCGTCCGGATAGCCGAGCGCCCAGGACAGCCCGCCGCTGGTCGTTGCCATGGCGGGAAAACCCGCCGCCTCGAAAATCCGCGCGCTCATCGGATCCCAGCAGTTCGGCAAGAGCAGGATCGGCGGCGCGCGGTGCAGCTTGCGAAAATCTTGCGCCAGTCGCTGTTGTTCGGGCTTGTTCACAGGACTTCTTCCCTCACGTAGCCGGCAGGATGATAGCGCGGCATTCGCCGAAACCGATGCGTCTCGTCGAGCGCAAATGGCATGGGCTGATGCCTGCTTCTGTGATCAATCCAATACGGATATACAGGCATCGCCTACCTTGAGCCAACGCATCGTGAGCCTCATTGCCGAACTTGCCGCGTTCGTGGTCGGCGCGAAAGCGTCCGACTTGCCGCCGGTCGAGCGTGAGCGACTCTCGCTGCATGTCGCCGACACGGCCGTTGCGGCGCTGGCGGGAGCAAACATTCCGGAGGGCAGGGCGCTGCAGAACTTCGGCGGCGATGCCGGACTTAGCGGCCTGATCGGCCGGCAGGCGGCGGCGGCCCGGCTGACCGAGATCGACGACATTCATCTTGCCTCCTGCACGACGCCGAGCGCCGGCGTTGTTCCGGTGGCGCTGGGCTTGGCCGTGCATTTGTGTGCATTCGATCCCGATCGCGTCGCCGGCGCGATCTGGGTCGGCACCGAAATAACCACGCGGCTGGGCCTCGCCATCAACGGAACGCAGGTGCTTTATCGCGGCATCTGGCCGACTTATCTGGCGGCGCCGGTGGGAGCAGCGGCTGCCGCGGCGCGCATGCTGGGCCTCGATGCGCCGCGCGTCGCGCACGCCTTGTCGCTCGCGCTCATGCTCATCGCGGGAGGCGTCGGCCGTATTCACGGCGCGCCGTCCGGGCGGTGGTTTCTGTATGCCAATGCGGTGGCCGGCGGTGTGGCGGCGGCGCTGGCGGCGCGCGTGGGTTATGCGGGCGATCCGGAGCTGTTGGACAAAAACTGGCTCGCCGATACGCACGGTGTCGCGCTCGACCGCGATGTGCTGATCGACAAGCTTGGCGCCGTGTCCGTCTATTCATCGCTGAGCCTGAAGCCGTTCTGCTCCGCCAAGCAGGCGATCGCCGCGGTTGAAGCGTTCCGCGCTTTGTTGCGAGAGGGCGTGCGCAGCCATGCGATCGACAAAGTGCGGGTGCGTGTGCCGAAGGCCTACGCGGCGATGATCGCGACCCGCGCCGTGCCGGGCGCGCGGCAGTCGACCATGGTGAGCGCGGCGCATCAGCTGGCGCTCGCCGCGCTGGCGCCGCAGCGGCTTTACGATGTCGACCGCAGTACGCCCGATGGGGATGCGGCGGTGGCGCAACTGGCGGCAAAGATCGAAGTGCTGCCGGACGCGAGGCTGGAAGCGTTTTACCCGCAGCACTGGCCTGCCGAGGTCGAAGTCGAGGCCGCAGGGCAAATTTTTCGCCGCCGCGTGATCGCGGCGCTCGGCGATCCCGAGCATCCGCTCGGCCGCGCCGCCATCGACGACAAGGCGCATCGCGTGCTCGATCCGCTGTTCGGCGCCGCGCGCGTCGACGAATGGCTGGGCCTCTGCCACGATGCGTTGGCGGACGGCACCGCATGCGAACGGCTCGCCAGCGCGTTTGTCGGCGCGCCGGGCGCGGCGGCGGAATAGGAGCGGGCATGCGAGACCAAAAACTCGCGGCGGAACGCCGGCAGCGTCTCGCGGTAGCCATGCGCGATGCCGGCATCGACCGCCTCGTGCTCTACGGCAACGCCTGGCAGGGCGATTATCTCCGCTACGGCAGCGATTTCGGCATTCTCGAAGGCCACGGCATCGCGCTTATCGGCGGCGACGGCAGCGCCGCGCTTTATCTCGACAGCGCCACTGAAGCCGAGCGGGCCGAAATTGAAGTGCCGGAGGTCGCGGTGCGTTTCGCCGCCGACATTTTCCGCGCGGTCGGTGCGCGGCTCGACGGCGCCGGCGACGAGCGCTCAGCCGCCGCGCCGCGGCGCTTTCTGCCGCGCTGGCTCGTCGATCCGGCGCGCCGTTTCGCGCTCGAGGATGCAACCGCGCTGGTTGACAAGCTGCTCATGCACAAGGCCGCCGGCGAGATCGCCGCGGTGCGCCGCGCTGCGCAGATCGCCGACGAAGCTTACGCCGAATTCCGCAACGCGGTGCGGCCAGGCCGCCACCAGTTCGAGATCGTGGCCGCCATCGAGGCGCACCTGCGCGCGCGCGGCTGCCCCGACAATTTCATGATCATCGGCTCGGGCGGCAAGGATGTGCTCGGCATGACGCCGCCGTCGGAGCGCCGCATCGCCGCCGGCGACCTCGTCACCACCGAGTTGACGCCTGCGGTCGAAGGCTACTTCGCCCAGATTTGCCGCACCCTCGTCGTCGGCAAGGCGAGCGAGGCGCAGCGGCGCGCGTTCGCGGTGTTCGTCGAAGCGCTGGAGGCCGGCATTGCCGCGGTGCGGCCCGGCGCGCGCGCCGCCGACGTCGCCAAGGCCGAGAACGACGTGTTTCGCAAATACGGGCTCGGCGAATACACGACCAGCCAATGGACCCGCGTGCGCGGCCACGGCATGGGCCTGTTCGCCGATTCCAAGCCGCACATTCTCGAGGACGTCGACACCGTGCTCGCGCCGGGCATGACGCTGATCGTGCATCCCAACACCTATCATCCCGACGCCGGCTACATCGTGCTGGGCGATGCCGTGCTGGTGACGGAAAACGGCGCCGAAGTGCTGTGCAAGACGCCGCGGCAATTGTTCGAAGTTGAGGCATCATGAACGATCTCCGCTCATTCCCGCGTAAGCGGGAATCCAGGGTCGAGTGCAACAACAGCTGGGTTCCCGCTTTCGCGGGAACGAACAGATTTTTCTGAAAAATGCGCCGCGGCCTGATTTCCCGTTCTGTCGTCGAATTGCCCGATGCGGTGCTGGAGGCGCGGCTTGATCGCGTGCGCGCTGCGATGCGGGCGGACGGACTCGATGCGCTCCTCCTCTACACCAACAACACGCGGCCGGCCGGCGTGTCGTGGCTCACCGGCTTCGTGCCGTACTGGTCGGAAGCGCTGCTGGTCGTGCCGGCCGGCGGCGCGCCGTATCTCGTGGCGGCGCTGAGTTTCCGCGTGAAGAGCTGGATCGAGCGCGTGAGCCGCATCGGCGGGGTTTTGCATCACCCGCGCATCGGGCTTCGCGCCGGGCAACAGATCGCTGCGGCGCGCAAGGATGCGGCGGTGGGCATCGTCGACTTCGACGGCCTGCCGGCGGGAATCGCCGCGGATCTGCGCGAAGCCGGCCCGGATTTGCGGCCCACCGACGCAAGCACGTTGTTCGCGACATTGCGCAGCAGAGCCGACGCTGCGGAGATCGCGCTTGCGCGCAAAGCCGCGGCGATCGCGCAGGCCGCGCTGGCGCAGGCCCGCGGCGAATCGCTCAATGCCATGATCGCTGCCGTCGAGCGACAAGCGCGGCTCCTCGGCGCCGAGGAAATTTACCTCGCGGCGGCGCCCGATCTGGCGCGCGATGCGCGTTTCATCCGCATCGAAGGCGAGCGGACGCTGGGCCAGCGTTTCGCGCTGCGCGCAACGGTCGCCTACAAGGGCACGTGGGTCCGCCTGATACGCAGCTTCTGCGAATCCGCTCTCGCCGAGCAGGCTGCCGCGCGCCTTGCGCAAGCGGTCGCGGCTTTGCCGTCGGATCGCGGCTTTAAGGATTTCAAAAGCTTCGTGGTCGAGGGCTGCCGCATGGCGCAGCCGCTCGAACCGTTGATGGGTTCGCGCATCGAGTCCGCGAATACGCCTGCGCCTGGAGCCCTGGTATCGGTGCAAGCGCTCATCAGCATTGACGGCACGACCATGCCGGTCGGCGCACCGGCGCTGATCGGCGCCGACGGCGGGGCTGGCAGCCTGTTGGCCAGCCTGCTTTGGCATTAGAACGCCCGCATACCAATCGCCGCCAAAACGCGAGGACTTAATCGTGGCTGACAGACTGACCGACATCATCGCGGAGCTGGCGCTCGCCAACCGCATTCTGGCCCACGAGGGCGTGCTCGACGCCTTCGGCCATGTCAGCGTGCGCCATCCCGGCGATCCCGGCCGTTATCTGTTGTCGCGCTCGCGCTCGCCGGCGCTGATCGAGCCCGGCGACATTCTGGAATTCACGCTCGATTCCGAGCCGGTGCGGCCGCCGAGCGCGCATCTGTACGCCGAGCGCGTCATCCACGGCTGCATCTATCAGGCGCGCAGCGACGTGACCGCGGTCTGCCATCACCATGCGCCGGCGGTCATGCCGTTCGTCGTCGCCGGCAAGCCGATCGTGCCGGTGTTTCATCTCGGCGCCGCGATCGGCGAGGCGCCGCCGTTCTGGGATCAGCAAGAGGAATTCGGCGACACCAATCTGTTGGTCGTCAAGCCGGAGGAGGGCCGCTCGCTCGCCCGCGCGCTCGGCGAGCATTCGGTGGTGCTGATGAACCGCCACGGCGCCACATTGGTCGGCGCCGGGTTGAAGGAGCTGGTGTCGCGCGCGATCTTCATGTGCCAGAACGCCGAGTATCAGCTACGCGCGCTCATGCTCGGCGCCGCGCCGTCCTTGCCACGCGGTGAAATAAAACTCGCCGGCGCGATCAGCCGCTTGCCCAACGTGGTGACGCGCACCTGGGAATATTGGAGCGCGCGCGTCGACGGCGGCAGCGCTATCGCGCCCGGCCGCCGCAATAAACTCGTAAAGCCGGCGCGCCGCAAGGCCCGACACAGACGATGACGCGGTGCTGGTGCGTGATGATCGCCCGTTTCAATGGCGATCGGGTGCCGCGGCGCTGATCGCGCCCAATATTACGGCGCCATCTTTCTTGAGAGCGCCGCGCACCGATTGTTGTTTGCCGATCAGGCCCATTTCGCGCTGGCGCCGCACCGTCGCCATGGTCATGATCGGCTCGACGCCCAATTCGCGCAGCGTGTCGGCGCTTTCCTCCATTTCGGCGGCGCGGCGCTCGCCGTGGCTCGCCATGCGCTCCAGATTGTAGGGCACGATCTTCGCCCAATCGAGGCCGGGATAATTGTTCTTCATCGAGGCAGCGACTTCGTCGATGACGCCGGCGCGCGAGGCCGCCAAAAAACATTCCAAGGTCAGCGCCTCGATGCCTTTGATCATGACGCTGCGCACCATCTTGATGGCGGCGGCGGCGCCGGTCTCGGCGCCGGCGATGCTGGCGCGCATGTCGAGCGCGGCCAGCACCGGGGCGACGGCCTCTGCGTGCGGGCCGGCGAGCAGCATCGGGGTGCGATGCCGCGCCGGATGGATCGGCGCCAGCACCGCGACGTCGACGTAGCGCGCCGCAGCGCCGAGCAGCCTTGCGGTCTCCTGCTTGCGGCCGGGCGATACCGAGTTGATGTCGAGCAAGAACGGCTGCCCGGAAAGATGCGGCTTGACCGATTGCGCCGCTTCGACGCTCGATGTCGCCGTGACGGCAGAGACGATCAGCCCGGCGCCGCGCACTGCCGCAGCGGCCGCGCCGGCGCAGTTCACGCCGATCCTTGCGGCGGCCTCGCGCAGCCTATCGCCTTCGGCTTTCGGGAACAGAATGTCCCAGGCCGAAATGGTTGCCACGCCGGCCTCGCGCCAGCCGGACGCGATGGCTTGGCCGGCCTCGCCGAAGCCGATGAACGCCATTTTCGGAAAGCTTTTTGGCATCGCACGAATGTCCTTATCGCCGCTCGCCTGGCGGAATCATGGCAGGACGAGCGGACTGTTTGCAACGGCGCATATGGCCGATAGGATGCGGCAAATCCAACGCCAAACGTTTGCGGGGGAGGAACCACCATGACGCCGACACTCGATCAAGCCACGAGCCGCCGCCGCCGAAAGACTTGAGCCTTCCATGGTGCTGCACGTATGAGCAACCGGAACACGATGCAAACGTCCTGCCGCGACCGGCTCGAACAGGCGCTCGCGCGCATTGCGGACCCGAAAGGCGAGGGGGCGCGCGCCTGCCTCACGGTTTATCAGGACGCGGCGCGCGCCGCCGCTGATGCGGCCGATGCCCGCGCCCGCGCCGGCGTGTCGCTCGGCCCGCTCGATGGCGCCATCGTCAGCATCAAGGATTTGTTCGACGTCGCCGGCGAGCCGACCCGCGCCGGCTCGAAAATCCTTGCCGAGGAGGCAAAGCCCGCGGCGGCCGACGCCGCCATCGTGCGCCGCCTGCGTGCGGCCGGCGCCGTGATCGTCGCCAAGACCAACATGACCGAGTTCGCCTTCTCAGGGATAGGCGCCAATCCGCATTTCGGCACACCTCGCAATCCGCGCGACCGCACCCGGGTGCCCGGCGGTTCGTCGGCCGGCGCGCCGGTCGCAGTCGCCGACGGGATGTGCGAGATCGCGATCGGCTCCGACACCGGCGGCTCGGTGCGGATTCCGGCGGCTCTCTGCGGCCTCGTCGGCTTCAAGCCGAGTCGCCAGCGCGTGCCGACCGACGGCGCTTTTCCCTTGAGCTACACGCTCGATTCGATCGGGCCGATTGCCAACAGCGTGGCCGATTGCGCCAAAGCCGGCGCGGTCATGGCCGGCGAAGATTCTTTGACGTTCGCGCCGCTTGCGCCAAGCGCGCTTGCGGGCTTGCGCTTCGGCGTCGCCGAGGGTTTGCCACTCGACCGGCTGGATGACGCGGTTGCCGCCGGGTTTGCCGCCGCCGTCAAACGGCTCGATGCCGCCGACGTGCGTATCAGCCACGAGACGCTGTCGCAGTTCGACGGCATGACCGAGGTCAACGCCAAGGGCGGCATTTCGCCGCCGGAGGCCTGCGCCATCCATCGCGACCACCTGCGCCGGCGCGGAGCCGACATCGATCCCAACGTGCTGGCCCGCATCGAGCGCGGCTGCGCAGTGTCGGTGGCCGATTACGTCGACATGATCCGTGAGCGCGCGCGGTTGGTTCAGGAGATGGATGCGCGGCTTGCCGGCCTCGACGCCCTGATCATGCCGACCACGTCCATCGTGGCGCCGACCATCGCCGAAGTCGCCGACGCAAAGGTGTTTTCCGCGCGCAATGCGGCGCTGTTGCGCAACACCGCCATCATCAATTTCTTCGACCTCTGCGCCATCACGCTGCCGCTGACCACGCCAGTGAGCGCGCTGCCGGCCGGGTTGATGCTGGTTGCGCGCAACGGCTGCGACCACCGGCTTCTCGACATCGCCGCCGCGGTCGCGCAGCTATTTGGCGCATGATCTAAAGCTTGCCCTCGACGCGCGACTTTCCTAGCATTTCGTCAAATTTTGGGAGGACCCGACATGACCAGTCAAAAACATCCGAGCCGGCGCCGCGTGCTTGCCGGCGCCGCCGCCGCGACTACGACGCTTGCGGTGCCTGCCATCGTGCGCGCCCAGACCAAAGGCCCTCTGAAGGTCGGCGTGCTGTTGCCGCGCTCCGGCTTCGAGGCGGCGATCGGCCAGGATTGCCAGCGCGGGGTCGATATCGCCCCGCCGATCCTCAAATCGCTCGGGCTGCCCGATCTTTCGATCATGAACGGCGACACCGAGTCGAACGTCGACGTCGCGCGCGAGCACGCCGAGAAGCTGATCAGCGACGGCGCCCAGCTTCTGGTCGGCGCTTTCGATTCCGGGCAGACCACCGCGGTCGCCCAGGTCGCCGAGCAGAAGGGCATCCCGCTGGTCATCAACATCGCCGGCGCGCCCGCCATCACCGAGCAGGGCTACAAGTTCGTGTTCCGAAATTTCCCGACCGCGGTCAGGATCACCGCCGACGCCTTCGCCAACCAGAAGGAGGTGTTCGCCATCGCCGGCGTATCGCCGAAGACCGCGGTGTTCATGCGCGTCAACGACACCTACGGCACCGCGATGTCGAAGGGCGTCGCGGCGCTGATGCCGAAATTCAACATGCCCTACAAGATCCTCGAGGAAATTTCCTACGACCCGGCGGCGCGCGATCTGTCGGTCGAGGTTTCCAAGGCCAAGGCGACCAATGCCGAGATCCTGCTCATCGTCGGCCGCCTCAACGACGCCATGCTGATCACCAAGGAGCTGATCAAGCAGCGCTGGACGCCGCAGGCGATCTTGAGCATGGGCCCGGGCTGGTACGAGGACCAGTACCTCAAGACGCTCAAGAAAATGTCGGACGGGCCGATCAGCTTCGTGCCCTGGTACGACCCGAACAAGAAACTCGCCAAGACGCTGGAAGCCGCCTTCACCAAGGCCTATCCGACCAGCAATCTCAACACCAACCAGGTCTTCACCTTCGAGGCGCTCCTGGTCGCTGCCGATGCGTTCAAACGCGCCGGCTCGACCGATCCGAAGGCGCTGGCCGACGCGCTGCGCAAGACCAACATCACCGACAATGTCAGCGTCGGCCCCGGCATCCAGTTCGACGCCAAGGGCCAGAACACCAAGGTCAAGGACAGCGCCATCCAGAACCGCGGCGGCAAGCTCGTGACCATCGCGCCCAAAGAAGCCGCCAACGCCAAGCCGGTATGGCCGATGAAGTCGTATCAAAGCCGGACGTGAGGGCAGCAATAGCAATGCCGCGCTTGAGCCGGCGTGCGGCGGCGGGGCGCCGCGGTTTCGAGTAGCGGATGACGTTTGACGTTTATCTGAACGTGGTCGTCGCCGGCATTCTGACCGGGCTGGTGTACGGCCTGATGGCGCTCGGCCTGTCGGTCATTTTCGGCGTGGTGCGCGTCGTCAATTTCGCCCACGGCGAGATGATGTCGATCGCGATGTATCTCGCGGTCGTGCTGTTCTCGTCGTTCGGACTCGATCCGTTGCTGATGCTGGTGCCGATCGCCGCGGTGATGTTCGCGTTCGGCTATGTGCTGCAAGCGGGATTGATCAATCCTTTTATCACCCGCCCGGAACACACCCAGTTTCTGCTCGTCGTGGCTTTGGCGATCATCATCGTCAACGCGCTGCTCATCGTGTTCGGCCCGGATGCCCGCACCGTGCAGACCTCCTATGCCTATGACAGCTTTCAGCTCGGGCCGGTGCTGGTCGATGCCTCCAAGACCTACGCGGGCGGCGCCGCGATCGCATTCGCGGCGGCGTTGTTCGCGTTCTTTCGTTTTAGCCGCGTCGGCACCGCGATCCGCGCCTGCGCCGATAATTACACCGGCGCGCTCGTCATCGGGCTCAACGTCAAGCACCTCTACGCGCTGACCTTCGCGCTCGGCGCGGCCTGCGTCGGCGCCGCCGGCTGCATGATGACGCTGATCGTCGACGTGACGCCGATCATCGGGCCGGCTTATACATTGCTCGCCTTCGTCATCGTCATCACCGGCGGGCTCGGCTCGATGGCCGGCGCGCTCTTCGGCGGCATCCTGATCGGGCTCACCGAGGCGCTGGCCGGGCTGATGTTCACGCCGTCGGCAAAAAGCATGTTCGCCTTCGCGATCCTGGTGCTGGTGCTGTTGTTCCGGCCGCAGGGCCTCTTCGGCCAGAGGCTGTCGTGAGTGCGGCCTTGCTTGCGCGCCTTGCCGGCGGCGCCTCGCGCCGCATTTTTGTTCTGAGCGCGCTGCTGCTCGCGCTGCTCTTGGTCGCGCCGTGGGTCGTCAACGATTATCTGCTCACGGTCCTGATCGTCATCCTTTATTCCGCCTTCACCGGGCAAGCCTGGAACATCATGATGGGCTTTGCCGGACAGCTGTCGCTCGGCCACGCGCTCTACGCCGGCTTGGGCGGCTACGTGTCGGCGGTGCTGTTCGTCGATTTCGGCATCGGACCGTGGATCGGATTTCTCGCCGCCGCGCCGGTGGCGGCGGCGTGCGGGGCGATCATCGGCTTTTTGGCGTTCCGCTTCGGCGTTGCCGGCGTCTATTTCGCCATTCTCACCATCGCGTTCGCCGAGTTCGCCCGCATCGGCTTCGATCATATCAGCGCGGTCAACGCCTCTGCCGGCCTGTTTCTGCCGGTGCGGCAGGTCGCCCATAACGACGTGTGGCATCTGCGCGGCGACCCGACCATGTTCTATTACGTCATTTTGGCCGCCACGGTTGCGGCTTTCATGCTGTGCCGGCTCTTGTTGGAAAGCCGCATCGGCTATTTCTGGCGCGCCATCCGCGAGGACGAGGAGGCGGCGCGCGCCGCCGGCGTCGCCACCTTCCGCTGCAAGATGGTTGCGGTGATGATTTCCGCGGGCCTGACCTCGTTTGCCGGCGTGTTCTATGCGTTCTTCTACAACAATCTGTTCCCCGAGCAGGTTTTCAA
>JASHQS010000071.1 GCA_030038995.1 Xanthobacteraceae bacterium | reverse complement strand
GTCGGTATGAATCTTCTGATAGGCCGCGACCCACTCCTTGACATGCGGCGTGTTGGGCTGATCCCACCACCATTCCAGGGTCCACCAGCCCTGCCTGGCTTCCTTCGGCAGGGCACGCAGCACTTCCAGTTCGCTCAGGCCGCCGCCGATCGCGAATTTCTTGATCAAGCCGAACTGCGCGGCCTGCTTCATCGAATTGACCAGGTCCTGGCCGTCGGTGAGATTGATCAGCACGTCAGGCTTCGATTGCTCGGCCTTGATCAGATAAGACGAAAAGTCCGTGGTGCCGAGCGGCGACAGCGAGTTGCCGAGCACCGTCCCGCCCATGCCCTTCAGCAATTTGGCATAGGATTCCTGCAGCGTGTGGCCGAACGCATAATCCGGCGTGATGAAGTACCACTTGCCGCCGAATTTCTTGTACAGCGTGCCGGCAAGTCCCGCCGCCAGCATGTAGGTCGTGGTGCAGATGCGGAACGTGGTCCAGTGGCATTGGCTGCCGGTGACCGGATCGGTGTGGCCGCCGGTCGCCATGTAGATCACGCCTCTGCTATGGGCGACCTGGTTGACCGCAAGAGCGGTCGCCGAGGACACGGAGCCCATCAGCATCGAGACCTTATCTTGGTCGATCATCTTGGTGGCCTTCTGGGAAGCAAGGCCGGCATTGGCGGCGTCGTCCTCCACCACCAGCTGAACCTTGCGGCCGAGCATGCCGCCCTTGGCGTTGATTTCGGCGAGCGCCATGTTGGCACCGCGGACTTCGCTTTCACCCTCAGCCGCATAGGTGCCGGTCAGCGGGTCGTGCATGCCGACTTTGACCGGGGTCTCGCCTTGCGCGTAGCTGAGGATCGGCGGCGAACCGAGCGTCGACGCCGCGAGCGCGGCGCCGGCCTGCACCACGCGGCGGCGGGTAATTTTGGCTTGCATCTGGATCTCCCTCTATTTCTTTCGCGCGGGCCAATCGCCATTCCGAGGCCGGGCGGCCCCAAACCCGAATGGGCGTCGCGGGGATGCTTGACTGTGCGACAGACGGGCGGAAGGGCTGGCTCGCTTCAGCTATGGCAATCAACAGGCCGAGTGCGATCTGCGAATCCGCCGGAGTGAATGCCCGTGGCGGAGCACAAATTGTTCGGTCGCGCGCTACGTTGGCACGTTTGCGGCGCAAATTCCCGCTCGATAGCTGCGGCAAGCGGTCGCGATGGCGGTCGGGTTTCGGACTTACTGGGCGGCGTCGGCCGCCGCACTGCCGTCAACGGTCGCGCCGGCAGCCGCCAGGGCTGCGATTTCCTCGCTGCTGAACCCGGCCTCGCGCAGGATTTCGACGCTGTGCTCGCCGAGCCGCGGCTGCAGCCGCTGCGACGTGACGGACGAGCCGCCGAAGCGCACCGGCAGGTCGGTGTAGAGAATCTCGCCCTCGCTCGGATGGGTCGCACGCCTGAAAAACCCGGTCGCGGCGAGCTGCGGATCGCGCATGACCTCGTCGAGGCTCGCCATGCGCGCGGCGGGGATTTCGCGCTCGCGAAGCAGCGCCAGCCATTCGTCCGTGGTCCTGCCGGCGATGCAGCCGCCGGCAAGCTCGTAGAGGGCAACGACGTTCTTGGCGCGCGTGGCGATGCCGTCGAAGCGCGGATCGCTGTGCATTTCCGGCTTGCCGACCACGTCCCAGAATTTCCGCCAATGCGCCTGGGTGTAGGCCATCATGCAGATGTAGCCGTCCTTGGTTTTGTACGGCCGCCGCCAGCGCGCCAAGACGCGGGTGTAGCCGAGCGCGCCGAGCGGCGGCACGAAATTGTGCCCGAACAGGTGCTCGCCCAATACGAACGACACCATCTGCTCGAACATCGGGATTTCGACGAAGCCGCCGCGGCCGGTCCGCTCGCGCGCAAACAGCGCCGCCGAAATCGCGCCGACGATGGCGAGCGCGCAGGTCTTGTCGGCAAGGATCATCGGCGCGTAGAGCGGTTCGCCGGCCAGGCCGCCCATCAAGGCGGCGATACCCGATTGTCCCTGGATCACATCGTCGTAGGCCGGCTGGCCGCTATACGGGCCGCCGTCACGATAGCCGTGCAACGCCGCATAAACCAGCCGCGGGTTTTTGGCGCAAACGGCGTGATGCGAAAAGCCGAGCTTTGCCATCTTCTGCGGCCGCATGGAATGCACCAGCACGTCGGCGGTCGCGATCAGGCGCCACAGCGCCGCCTTGGCGCGCTCCTGCTTGAGGTCGAGCACGAGCGAGCGCTTGCCGCGGTTGAGCCCCATGAACAAAGCCGCCATGCCGGGCGAGCGCGCCGGCCCGGTGTGCCGCGGCGCATCGCCCTCCGGGCTTTCGACCTTGATCACGCCGGCGCCCAGGTCGCCGAGCATTTGCGTCGCCAGCGGCCCGGCGACGACCGAAGTCAGGTCGAGAATGCGGATGCCTTGCAGCGGTCCAGCCATGTGTTCTGTCCGAGCGCTCTTTCAGTCCGCTCGTCCCCGCGAAAGCGCATAGGCGCTAACATAGCTGCGTTTCCCGGGCGCAGCGCAGCACGAAGCGCAGCGAAGTGGTGCGCTGCAGACCCGGGATCGTAACAAGTTGCGGAGTCTGGGACGGTCCCGGATCAGCGGTGCACCGCTTCGCGCTGCACCGCATCCGGGAAACAGGCCTATGTTAGCGCCTATGCGCGATAGCGGGGAACCAGTCCTGGATTCCCGCTTGCGCGGGAATGAGCGGAAAGAGTTTGTCATCGCGAAGCAAACGCCGGCATCACCTCGCGGGCGAACAGACGCATCGATTTCTGCGCCTCGGCGAAATCGAGCGTGCCGAAATTGATCTGCAGCGACGCGTGCTCGAACTTGCCGATCTTTTCTTCGAAGCCGCGGATGATCGCCTTGACCTCGTCCGGCGTGCCGACCAGCGCGCCACGCGCCTCGATCTGCGTCTCCAGCGTGAAGTTCTTCATGCGCGCGATCGACTCGTCATAGCCCTTGTAGTCCTTCGACGCCGCGCCTTGCGTCCACTCGCCGGCGGCTTCGAACAGGGCGGCAAAATAATCTTCGAACTGGCGGCGCGGGATTTGCCGCGCCAGCCGGGCATCCTCGTGACAGAACATGTGAAACGCCACCATCACCTCGCCGTCGCCGGGATGGCCGGCGCCGCGCCACGCCTGGCGGTAGATCGGGATCAGATCCTTCAGCGGCCCGATCGGAATCGACATCAGCGCGTGACCGGCGCGGCCGGCGAATTCGAACGAATCGGCGGTGCGCGTCGAGGCGATGTAGAATTTCGGCCGCGGCTTTTGCGTCGGCCGCGGCAGCGAGGTGACGTTGTCGAACGAATGAAAGCGGCCGTGATGACTGACGTTCTCCCGCGTCAGCAACAGCTCGATCTGCTCGAGGCCTTCGCGAAACCGCGCGACGGACTCGTCGGGCGAAATGCGGAAGCGGCGGAATTCGTGCGGCAGGAAAGCGCGGGCGAAGCCGACGTCGAAACGGCCGCCCGAGATGGCGTCGAGCATGGCGATCTCGCCGGCAAGCTTCAACGGATTGTTGAACGCCGGCACCACCGCGCCGGTGACGAGCCGCATCTTTTTGGTGCGCTGCGCGGCAGCGGCCAGAAACAGCATCGGGTTCGGGCTGTAGCCGCCGTAGCGCTCGAAATAGTGCTCGACCGAACGCGCATGCGTATAGCCGAGCGC
>JASHQS010000070.1 GCA_030038995.1 Xanthobacteraceae bacterium | reverse complement strand
GTGGTCTTGCCGACCTTGAGCCCAAACCCGCGCTCGATTGTTTCAATGGCACGTCGATTCCTGCATAGTACTCCATGGTCGTCCCTCGATGATGCTTGGAGCGGACCCATTCCGACTCCGTTGCTCAACACCATCAGTTTGAGGGACGACCGCCTGCCGCGCTACACTCTCGGCGCCGGCCCGTTACCCCATCTACGCGGGTTCAACACTTGGTCAGGGGCGGATAGTCGCGCGAATAGACCGGATGCGCGAGAAACTCCTGTTCCGGCCAGGTCCAGAATTGGCTGACGTTCTCGTAGGTCTTGATGGTCTTGTTCCAGAGCTTCAGTCCATACTTGGCGCCCTCGCGGCCGAGGCGGCGGATGTAGATGGTGCCGATCACGTTGTTGAGGTGATCGAACTTGAGCGGCCCGCGCGGGGTATCGGCGAGGCTGACTTTTTTCAGCACCGCCATGAACTTTTCCTTGTCGCTGATGTCGCCGCCGGCGGCGTGCAGGCCGGCATCCAGCACCTCGCAATTGACGTACAACAGCGCCGCATACTGGCCCGGAATGGCGTCGAAATTTTTCAGCATGCCAGAGACGAAGCGCTGGTTGCCGTCGCTTTCGAGATCGAGCGTGTAGGGCGCGGCACTGACCAGCCCGAGCGCCTCGTCGCCGAAGCTCTTGAGCAGGAAATCGTCGGCGCCGGCCTCGCCGGCGAGCACCGGATATTTCATGCCGGCATTGGCGTATTGCTTCATGAAACGCAGCGGATTGGAGCCGGCGAAGCCCTGGCACACACTGTCGCAATCGCCGATCTGCGCGATGTACGGCGTGTAGTCGGGCGTCACCAGCGGCGGCCACAGCTTGTTGACCACGCAGCCGCCGTCCTTCGCGAACGAGGCCTGGAAGCCGCCCATCTGCTCGTGACCGAAGGCGAAGTCCTCCGAGATCGTCACTGTGCGCTTGTGCTTGAGCTCCGTCGCCGCGTAATGGCCCAACGGCTGCGTCGCCTGCGACGAGGTCGCGGAGCAGCGCAACAGGAACGGATTCGGCGTGCGCTGGGTGAGGTTGTCGGCCGCCGCGAGGCTCAGCGTCGGCATCTTCTGCTGGATGATGTATTCGCTGATGGCGTAGAGCTCGAATGCAGCCAGCGGCCCGACGATGGCGTCGACCTTGTCGCGCTCGACCAATTCCTGCGCCTTGGTCTTGGCGCCGGCCGGATTGCCGCCGGTATCGGCCGTGAACAGATCGGCCTTGCGGCCGCCCAGCGTGTAGTTCTTCTCTTTCAGATAGGTGAGGACGCCCTGCTCCATCAGGATGCCGCCTTGCGCAAGCGGCCCGGTTTTCACCGTGAGCAGGCCGAGCCGAAACGGCGCAGCTTGCGCCACCGCCGGCGCCGGAAAGCGCAGCGCGGCGGCGGCGCCCGCCGCGGTGCCGAGCAAGCGACGACGGCTCAGTGTGCGGGACATGGCTTCGTCCTCCCCTTGCAGTCATTCCGGGTTGCCGCGAAGCGGCAAACCCGGAATCCATATCCACAGGCGCCGGGCTTATGGATTTCCGGGTTCGCGGCCTGCGGCCGCGCCCCGGAATGACGATCAGCACTTCTTCAGCGGCGGGTAATCGCGCGAGTACACCGGATTCGCGAGGTATTGCTTCTCCGGCCAGATCCAGAACTGGCTGACGTCGTCGTAGGTCTTTACCGTCTTGTTCCAGAGCTTCAGCCCGTATTTGGCGCCCTCCTTGCCGAGGCGCCGGATGTACATGGTGCCGATCACATTGCCGAGGTGATCGAACTTGATCGGACCGCGCGGCGTGTCAGTCAAATTCACCGCCTTCAGCGCCGCCATGAATTTCACTCTGTCGCTCGGGTTGCCGTTCACCGCCTTCAGGCCCGCGTCGGCCACCTGGCAGTTGACGTACAGGCCCGCAGCATAGAAGCCGGGAACGACGTTGTAGTTCTTTCGGATTTCATCGACGAAGCGCTTGTTGCCGTCGTTTTCGAGATCGAGCGTGTACGGCGAAGCCGAAATGAGTCCGATCGCTTCGGGCCCGAAGCTGGTCAGCAACGCGTCGTCGCCGCCGGTCTCCCCGGTCACGACCGGGTATTTCAGGCCGACGCTGGCGTACTGCTTCATGAAGCGCAGCGGGTTGGAGCCGGCAAAGCCCTGGAATAAGCCGTCGCAGTCGTTGATCTGGGCGATATAGGGCGTGTAGTCGGGCGTGACGATCGGCGTCCACAATTTCTTGGTGATGCAGCCGCCGTCCTTCTCGAAGGCAGCCTGGTAGCCGCCGACCTGCTCATAGCCGAAGGCAAAGTCCTCGACGATAGTGACATTGCGCTTGAGTTTCATCTCGGTGGCAACGTAGTGCCCCAAGGGCTGCGTCGCCTGCGAGGACGTAGCCGACGCGCGCAAAAGATACGGGTTCGGCTTGCGCTGCGTGAGATCCTGGGCCGCCGCGAGGCTGAGCGTCGGCATCTTCTGCTGGATGATGTATTCGCTGATGGCGTACAATTCGAAGCTGGCAAGCGGGCCGAGAATAAGATCGACGTGGTCGCGTTCCACCAGCTCCTGCGCCTTGGTCTTGGCGCCGGCCGGATTGCCGCCGGTGTCGGCGGTGACCAGATCGACCTTGCGGCCGCCCATCGTGTAATTCTTTTCTTTCAGATAGGTGAGGACGCCCTGTTCCATCTGGATGCCGCCCTCGGCCAGCGGTCCGGTCTTCACCGTAAGCAGCCCGAGCTTGAACGGCGCGGCCTGCGCGATTGCGGGGGCCGGGAAACGCGCCAATGCGGCGGCGGCGCCGGCCGCCGTACCGGCAAGCACGGTGCGGCGGCTCAATTTGCGGGACGTTAATCTGCGAGACATGGCTGTTTGCTCCCTCTGGCGCCCCAATTTACGAAAACGCATACCTGCGGTTGCCGGTCCGTTCTCACGCCGGGGCTTTGCAGCCATCATCCAACAAGCGGCCTGCCGCGTAAAGTCCCGCTATTGTCGCGGGGCGCACGATTTTTTCTATTTTATGACGACGGTTACTTTGTCTTTGTCTCTTTTCTTGCTGGAACAATAGGCAGGAGCAGATAGGGCCGCGCGGCGCCGCCGAAATGCAGGCCGGTGACGCCGGCAAAAATATTCGGCGGCCGGTCGCGCGGATCGTCGTGCAGGAACGGCCCGCAGCCGGTCAGTTCGTTCTTGAAGTTGGATTGCCGGCCGCCGCTGCCGCCCGGATAGACGTAATCCTTGCCGCGGATGGTCAGCGCGATGCGGTAGCCGGCCGGCACCACGATCGAGGTCGGCCAAATCTCGACGTCGAGCGGCACGATTTGGCCGGGCTTGAGCGGCTGCCTCCTGCGGTGGGTATGATAGGGCCGGTATGGCTGCGACAGTTTCTTGTCCAGCGCGCGCTGCGAGGCGCGCAGCCAGCCCTGGCCGACCGGGGTGTGCGGATCGATGGCGCCCTGAAACACCGCCTCCTTCAGATCCGGCGTAAAGACGCGCAGCACGACGAAAATGTCGGCATCGCTGGTGCTCGACGACACGTAAAGCTTGACCGCGCTCGGGCCGGTGATCTCGGTCTCATGCACCAGCGGCGGGGTGAGGAAGGTGACGCCGTCGCCCATGGCGTCGAAGCGGATCACGGCTTTGCCGCGGAGCGGTTTGTCCTGCAATAATCCGCCGTCGCGCGGATCGAGATAAAAGCGCGTCCATTTGGTGCGCTTGAGCGGCCATTCGTTCTCGGCGCGCTCGACGAAGCGGTCGACATGGCGAACCTGCAACCGCACCGGCGGTTGTTTGTCCCAGCCGTTGTCCTTGCCGTGCAGAAAATAATCGAAAAAGCGCAGCTGCAGGTTTCGGCCGTAGTCGGTGTAGAAATGCGTCCAGTGCTCGATGCCGTGCGCCTCCAGCCATTTCCGCTTGGCGGCGGCGCGGATGAAACCTTCGAAATTGCCGCGCGGGTGCAGACCCTGTCCGCCCCAGTTGGCGGCTGAGAGAAACGGCACCTTCACCCTGGACCAAATCGGCGAGCGGGCGCGGTGATAGCCGTCGTCGAGCGGATGGGCCAGGATCTGGCGGCCGAAATCGGCGCGATTTTTGGCAAGCTCCGCGTCGGACAGGATTTCCGGGCCGCAGACCAGCTCGCCGTGCACGCGGCTTCGTTTGCCGCGCTCGCCGGCGCCGTACTGCACGGTCTTGACCTGCATGTCGTACCAGTTTTCCCAGAAGCTGCAGAGCATGCCGCCGTGATGGGTCATGTCGCGGTACCAGTCGGCGGCACCTTCCCAGATACACATGGCGGCAAGATGCGGCGGTTGCAGGCTCGCCACCTGCCATTGATTGATGCCGTAATAGGAGATGCCGTTGAGGCCGACCTTGCCGTTCGACCACGGCTGGATTCCGGCCCATTCGATGCAGATATAAAAGTCGCGGGTCTCGCGCGGCGAAAAATGGTCGATCACGCCGGGCGAGCAGCCGGCGCCGCGGGAATCGACGCGCACGCAGGCGTAATCGCGCGGCACCCATTTTTCCGGATCGACGACTTCCCAGCTCTGATAAAGGTTGCTCGATCCGGCGGTGACATCGGGATGTTGTTCGGCCATGCGCTGCCACGCGCTCGGATAGCCGTCCTGAAAGGCAAGTCCCTTGGCATACGGCCCGTAGCTCAGAATCACCGGATAGCGGCCGTCGGCGACCGGCCGAAACACGTCGGCGCGCAGCACGAGCCCGTCGTCCATTTCGATCGGCACATCCCAGTCGATGCGCATGCCGTCGCGGACTTCGCTGCGCGGCTGATGAGTCTTGCGCCCGCCCGCGCTCTCGGCCGTGCGGGCTTCGCCTTCCAGCGATGACATTTATGATCTCCGGTCACATTGTCATGCCCCGCTTGCGCGCATAGGCGCTAACAGAGGCCTCTGTTTCCCGGATGCGGTGCAGCGCGAAGCGGTGCACCGCTGATCCGGGACCGTCCCAGACTCCGCAACTTGTTACGATCCCGGGTCTGCAGCGCACCACTTCGCTGCGCTTCGTGCTGCGCTGCGCCCGGGAAACGCAGCTATGTTAGCGCCTATGCGCGGCTGCGGGGCCTCCAGTATCCACCGGTGGCCAAGTGAAGCAAGGCGCTAAGGCGATTACCGGATCATCCGCTTGCGCGGGATGATGACAATGAAACGAACTCAGCGCCGCTTGCGTTTCTCAGCCCGTTTCACGCCCGCCATTTCCTCCAGCACGGCGCACACCGCCGCGGTGTCCTGATCGTCGTAGCCGCTGCGGCGCGCCTTGGCGTAGATCGCCTTGCTGGCGTCGAACATCGGCGTCGGCACGCCGATCTTGCGGGCGTAGCCGCCGATCACGTCCATGTCCTTCTGCCACACCGCAATCTTCATGGTCGCGGCGCGGTAATCGTCCTTCACCATCATCGGCGCGCGCAGCTCGAACACCCGCGAATTGGCGGCGCCGGCCTTGACCAGTTCGTAGACGAGCCGCGGCGGCAATCCGGCCTTCATGCCGAGCACCATCGCCTCGGCGCTCGCCACGTTGTTGATGGCGACCAGAAGATTGGCGACGTATTTCATGCGGCTGCCGTTGCCGAAGGCGCCGAGATAGTAGACGCCGCGGGAAAACGCCGCGAACAGCGGACGCAGCCGCTTGATTTCGGCGCCGCCGCCGGACGCATAAACCACAATGTCCTTGGTCTTGGCCTGCGCGCCGGTGCCGCTCACCGGACAATCGAGCAGCACATGGCCGGCTTGGCGCAGCACCGCTCTGGCTTTGGCCTTGTCCTCGATGGCGAACGTGGACGCTTCGACGACGACGCGGCGCGGCACGCCGGCCTTGGCGATGGCGGCGGCGGTCGATGCGAGCGCGGCGGGCTTGGGCAGGCTGGTGATGACGACGGCGGCGTTGCGGGTGACGTCGCCGGCGTCGGCCGCGATTTCGACGCCAGCGCGCGCCAGCGCACGGCACCGTGCCGCAGCGGTGTCATAGCCGATGACGCGCCAACCGGCGGCGACGAGATTTTGCGCAAACGCCCCGCCCATGATGCCGAGCCCGACGACGCCGACCGCGCCTTTGTTTGCCGAGACCATGCTCTTCCCCTTCGATTGCGCCGCCGGCGCGCGGGCGTGGCTATCGCACCCGCGCGCCGCCGGCGCAAGGCGCTTTCTCACCGCGCCGTCATCGCTTATCGTCCCGGCGCAGCGAAAGTGACGGAGAGCGCTCATGCGCATCGGCGTTGCCGGCATCGGCAAAATGGGCGCGGCCATCGCCGCGCGGTTGATCGACGTGGGCCACGAGGTCGCGGTGTGGAATCGCACGCCGGAAAAGGCCAAGGCGGTCGCCGGCGCCAAGGCGGTCGCAACGGCCGCCGAGCTCGCGCAGCGTTGCGAAGCGCTCATCACCATCCTGACCGATGCGGCGGCGCTCGATGCGGTCTACAAGGGCCAATCGGGCCTGCTCAGCGGCAAGGTCGCCGGCAAGCTGTTCATCGAGATGAGCACGGTGCTGCCGGCAACCGAGATTGCGCTCGCCGAAATCGTGCGCGCCAAGGGCGCAGCGTTCGTCGAATGTCCGGTCGGCGGCTCGACCGGTCCGGCGCGTCAGGGCAAGCTGATCGGGCTTATGGGCGCCGACGACGCCGACGCGGCGCGGGCGCGGCCGCTTATGGAGCAGTTGTGCCGCCGGCTCGAACACGCCGGCCCGGTCGGCTGCGGCTCGGTTCTCAAGTTCGTCATCAACCTGCCGCTGATGGTGTACTGGCAGGCGCTCGGCGAGGCTTTGGCGCTGGCGCGGGCGACGCCGCTCGATCCGGCGCGGCTTATGGATTTGTTGACCGAGACTTCCGGCGGGTCCAACGTGCTCAAGGCGCGCGGTCCCGGCGTCGCTTCCATGCTCAAGGGCGGCGATCCCGGCCCGGTCACCTTCAACGTCGACGGCGGCATCAAGGACATGCAATCGATGCTCGCCGAAGCCGAGGCGCGCGGCATCGAGCTGCCGCTCGTCGAACGCGCGCTCGCCTGCTACCAGGAGGCCAAGCGCCATCGCTCGGGCGGCGCGGAGATTTCCGCGGTCTCGGTGTATTGGGCCGATCGCGGGAAAAGCAAGACGGATGATGGATGACGGACGACAGATTGCAGCGACGAAATAACCGAATATCCGGCGCCACGCATTGTTCGTAATCTGTCCGTCGTCTCTGTCCTCTATCCGCCGTCATCGGCCGTCGGCCTTCTGAACTGGAGCATTCGCCATGATCACGCTTGCGCAGGCTTCCACCATCGTCGACGTGGCGCTGAAAAAGGGCCGCGACAGCAATCTGGCGCCGCTTACCGTGGCGGTGCTCGATGCCGGCGGCCATCTGGTTGCGTTCAAGCGCGAAGACAAATCCGGCATCCTGCGCTTCGCCATCGCCTTCGGCAAAGCCTGGGGCGCGCTCGGCATGGGCTTTGGCTCGCGCACGCTGGCGGGCCGCGCGGCCAAGACGCCGCAATTCTTCACCATGCTGGCGGCGGCGAGCGGCGGCCGCATCATCAGCAATCCTGGCGGCGTGCTCATTCGCAACGCCGGCGGCGACATCGTCGGCGCCTGCGGCATTTCCGGCGACGCTTCCGACAAGGACGAGATGTGCGCCGTCGCCGGCATCGAAGCGGCCGGGCTCAAGGCCGATCCGGGGGCGGATTAGGGTCACATTTTTATGGCGAACTGGAAATGATGAATCCCGTCATCAGGTCGACGGCGCGACGCGATCAAAGAAATATCCGTTAATTGGAGTGAACTTCAAGGAGACTGCCATGAAGTTGTTTTCGTTCTGGCGCTCGCTCGCAACCTATCGGGTGCGCATTGCGCTCAATCTCAAGGGCATCGTTGCCGAGGAGGTCATTCAGGTCAACCTGATGAAAGGCGAGCAGCGCGAAGCGGCGTTCCGCGCGGTCAATCCGATGATGGCGATTCCGGCGCTCATTGACGGCGACGGCCCGGCATTGTTCGAGTCGCTGGCGATCGTGGAATATCTCGACGAAACCCATCCCAATCCGCCGCTGTTGCCGCGCGATCCGCGCGGCCGCGCCCGCGTGCGCGGCTTGGCTCAGCTCGTCGCCGCCGATTCGCATCCGCTGATCGTGCCGCGGGTGCGCGAATATCTGCAGCACGAATTCAAGTTCGACGAGGCGAGCGTCATGAAATGGTGCCGGCATTGGCACACCGCCGCTCTCACCGCGCTGGAAGCGCATCTGCAAGACAAGGCCACCGGCCGCTACGCCCACGGCGATGCCGTCACGCTCGCCGACATCTGCCTCGCCAGCCAGGCCGCCGGCGTCAAATACTTCAATATCGATTTGACGCCGTTCCCGACGTTTACGCGCATCGTCAACGAACTATCGACGATCGACGCCTTCGCCCGTGCGCACCCGGCAAAGCAGCCCGGCGCGCCGGCCAACCTGTAGTGCGCATCGCGCCTGCGACGCGCGCCGGCGCGGGCAAAATCGCGCGGCGCGATGCCCGCGCCGGGCTGGTGCAGACGATTTTGCCCATCCTACACCGCGCCTCACCACCACTTAAAAAAATGGTGCAGCGGGCCGTTGCCGGTGCTGATGCCGAGGCGGTCGGCGGCGGCGATGGCGGCGCTGACGTAAGCCTTGGCCTCGCGCGTCGCCTCGCCGAGCGGCAAGCCCTTGGCAAGGCCGGCGGCGATTGCCGCCGCGAACGTGCAGCCGGTGCCGTGCGTATTTTTGCTGGCGATGCGCGGCGCGGCAAGGCGCAGGCAAGCCTGTCCCTCGACCA
>JASHQS010000069.1 GCA_030038995.1 Xanthobacteraceae bacterium | reverse complement strand
TTGCTACCCGCACTGCAATTTGGCGCAGCGCCAGAGCAACATGCGCCGATGGAATGAATGCATGAGGAGAAAGCGCATTCCGGGCTGGGCGCCGCTGCCAATGCCGACCCGGTAGCGCATGGTGCTTGGCGGGCGGCCTCGCGGTTAGGCCGAGCACGGCAAACTTGCTTTGCTTGGCGCGTGCTTTGCTTGGCGCGTGCTTTGCTTGGCGCGTGCTTTGCTTGGCGCGAGGGTTGGAGGCCACGCCCGGAATTGAACCGGGGTACACGGTTTTGCAGACCGTTGCGTAACCACTCCGCCACGTGGCCGTTGCCGGTTAACGCCAGCAGGCTGGCTCTATAGAGTAACGCTTGCGTTGCGGCAACGGTTGGGCCGAAAACCGCGTTGCACGGTTAAGCCGCGGCGGTTGCGCCGCAGCGGTCGGCTGAAGCCCGCGGATTGTGCAGCGGCGCCGCGGTTTCGGCGCGTTCTCGACTTGCGTTTTGCCGGACCGTGCCGCAGAAGGCGCTTGCGCAAAATTAAATATGGGGATGCCGCGCATGTTCGACAGCGCCACCATGCGCCGCAATATGGTGGACGGCCAGGTACGCACTGCCGACGTCACCAATCCGGAGTTGATCGCCGCCTTGCTCGAAGTGCCGCGCGAGCGCTTCGTGCCGGCCGGCCTTGCCGCGCAAGCCTATCTGGACGGCGACATTGCCATGGCGCCCGGGCGGGCGCTGCTGCGCCCCCTGGTGCTGGCGCGTCTCATTCAGGCTGCGCGCGTCGCCAAGCGCGACCATGTGCTCGATGTCGGCTGCGGCTTCGGCTATTCATCGGCCGTGCTGGCGCGGCTCGCCGGCTCGGTCGTCGCGCTCGAGGAGGATGCGGCCCTGGCGCGGCAGGCCAAAGAGGCCCTGGCAGCAACCGGCGCAGGCGAGACGATCGTGGCTACCGGACCGCTGGTCGAGGGCTGGCCGCCGGCGGCGCCGTACGACTTCATCCTGCTCAATGGCGCGACCGAGGTCGTGCCCGAAACGCTTGGCCGGCAACTCAAGCCGGACGGACGCCTCGCCTGCATGTTCGGCCGCAGCCCCGCGGTCAAGGGCATGATCTTTCGGCCCGCCGAAGGCCGCCTCGTCGGTCGCGCCATATTCGATGCCGGAGCCCCGCTGCTGCCGGGATTTTCGGCGCCGCCGGCGTTCGTGTTTTAGCGCAAACCTCCCGATCGTGAGCGTCGCCGCACGGCGGCGGCACGGCACGCGCCACCACCTGTGGCGCATATGCGCCAATGTCCGGAATTCTGCGGCGAACGGTTCCTGCAGGGGTTCCGCCATGCTCTGCCGCCGCTTAATGTCCGGCGTTCGGCTGCGCTGCGCACCGGCGGCGGTGAGACGTTGCGTGCGGCCCGGTGCCGGCATGGGAGTTGTCGAGAGTCATGCATTCGAGCCGGGTGCGGGCGTTGATCCGGACAAGTGCCAGCCTGGCTCTGACCGGCGCCGCCTTGGCGTTCGCGGTGACCGCAGCGGCCGCCGACACGCTCGAATGGGCGCTGGTGCAGGCCTATCAGAACAATCCGTCGCTCAATGCCCAGCGCGCGGCTTTGCGCGCTGCCGATGAGAACGTGCCGCAGGCGCTGTCGGGCTATCGGCCGAAGCTCAGCATCACCGCCAATGGCGGGGAAAACTACACCGACGTGACGAGCACGAGCTTTAGCTCAACCGGCAGCGTCAACGGCGTTTCCAACGTCCAGACGCCGTTCACCTCGCGCGGCGTCGGCGCCACGGCGACGCAGACTTTGTACAACGGGCTGCAGACCGCCAATCGCGTGCGCCAGGCGGAAAGCCAGGTCATGGGCGCGCGCGAAACCCTGCGCGTCACCGAGCAGCAGGTGCTGCTCGACGCCGCCACCGCCTACATGAACCTGCTGCGCGACGCGGCGATCCTGGAACTGAACCGGCGCAACGTCGAAGTATTGACCGAGCAGCTCAAGCAGACGCGCGATCGCGCCAGCGTCGGCGAGGTGACGCGCACCGACGTGGCGCAAGCCGAATCGCGGCTCGCCGCCGGACGCTCGTCGCTGCTCGGCGCGCAGTCGAATTACGTGACGTCACAGGCCAATTATCGCCGCGTGATCGGTGTGCCGCCAGGGCGGCTCGCGCGCGGCACGCCGGTCGATCATTTCGCGCCGCGAACGCTCGCCGGCGCCATCGCCGCCGGCGAGCAGCAGAGCCCCTCGGTGCTTGCCGCCATGTACGGCGTCGACATCGCCGAACTCGCCGTCAAGATCAACGAAGGCGCGCTCTACCCCAATCTCACGCTCAGCGCCGGCGCATCGCAGAACTGGTACCCGGACTACAACACCAACCACCAATTCCTGGCCTCGGTCGCCGGCACGCTAACGGTGCCGATCTACCAGGGCGGCGGTGAGTACTCCGCGATCCGCCAATCCAAAGAGACGCTCGGCCAGCAGCGGCTCAATCTCGATGTCACCCGCGATCAGGCGCGCGCCACCGTGGTGCAGAGCTGGGGTCAGCTCGATGCCGCGCGGGCGCAGATCGAGGCGACCACTGCGCAAGTCAACGCCGCCGCGATCGCGCTCAACGGCGTGCGCGATCAGGCGCGCGCCGGCGAGCGCACCACGCTCGACGTGCTCAACGCGCAGCAGGAACTGGTGAACGCGCGCGTGGCGCTGGTGACCGCCGAGCACGACCGGGTCGTGGCGTCGTACACGCTGCTGGCCGCGGTCGGCGGCCTGTCGTTGCAGCACCTTGGCCTCAACGTGTCGATCTACGATCCGGAGGTGCATTAT
Source organism: Xanthobacteraceae bacterium (assembly GCA_030038995.1). Taxonomy (GTDB): domain Bacteria; phylum Pseudomonadota; class Alphaproteobacteria; order Rhizobiales; family Xanthobacteraceae; genus BOG-931. Next base: position 8,133 of record JASHQS010000069.1, on the reverse strand, counting down.
CAACAGGTGCGCGATGCCTGGATCGGCGTGCGCACGCCCGATGGCCGCTAGGCGGTATCACCGGGCGATATCAACCGTTTACTGTCAACCGTTTACTTGCGTTCGCGCCGGCGCGTGCCATAGTTAAGGACAAAACAACGACAGCATTGCATAGTGGTGGTTCCTGATTCGCCGGCTCGGCAAGTGCGGCGCGGGTCGGAAATGGGCGGGGCAGCGGCCTTGCGGCGGCGCTTCGGCGTGAGGGCAAGGAAGCAGGCAGCGGGGATGCGGGCATGACGCAGCCGGCGAAAGCGCAAGAACCGTCGATGGAGGAAATCCTGGCCTCCATTCGTCGTATTATTGCCGACGACGACGCCACCACCACCAAATCGTCGCAACCGGCCGCGGACGGCGCCAAACCGGTAGCGCCGGCAAGACCCGCGACACCGCCGCCGCGCATGCCGGCGGTTGCGCCCCCTCGGGCGGCTGGTCCAGAGTCGAATGCCGCCGAAGCGGCCGCGCCTGACCCGGTTCCGGAGCGTGATCTCGACGAGCCGTCCGCCGACATCCTGGAACTGACCGAATCGATGGCGGCGCCGCTGTCTGCGCCGCCCGCCCCAGCGCCACGCGCATCGGCATCGGCGCCGCAATTTCGCACCATCGACGGCGCGTCCGATGTGAGCTTCGACGATGCCGCCGACCAGCCGGCGCCGCAGGGCGGGGCCGAGCAAGAGGCGAACCTGATCTCGCGTTCGACCAAGGCGGCGGTCGATTCCGCCTTCAACACGCTGGCGCAGACGGTTTTGGTGCAGAACGCGCGGACGCTGGAAGATTTGGTGCGCGAAATGCTCCGCCCGATGCTCAAGGCGTGGCTTGACGAGAATCTGCCCGGCATGGTCGAGCGGCTGGTGCGCGCCGAGATCGAGCGCGTCTCGCGCGGGCATTGATTGCCATCTCGGGTGCGTGCCTGACGCGCCGGGTTGCGGCAGGCCCTCAGCCTGTGAGCGCCCCGGCCAGCCGCAGCGCCTGATCCGACAGCACGGCGGGGTCTTCCTTGAAGGTCGCCGGCGGCTTGAGCGGCACGCCGTTCTGGCGCGGAAGGACGTGGATATGCAGGTGAAACACCACCTGGCCGCCGGCCGGCTCGTTGAACTGCTGGATGGTGAGCCCGTCGGCGGCGAAGACCTTCACCGCGGCGCGCGCGATGCGCTGCGTCACCTTGATGAGGTGGGCAAGGTCGTTCGGCTCGATGTCGAGAACCGTGCGGACCGGCGCTTTCGGGATGACCAGCGTGTGGCCCGGGACGCGCGGCATGATGTCCAGAAATGCAAACGTTTTGTCGTCCGCGAACACCTTGTATGCGGGCAATTCGCCGCGCAAAATCTTGGCAAAGACATTATTCGGATCATAGCTTGGCATCGCGCGCTCCTTCGCTGTCATTCCGGATCGCCGCGAAGCGGCGAGTCCGGAATTCATAACCCCTCTGCACCGGGATTATGGATTCCGGGCTCCTCGCTTCGCTCGGCCCCGGAATGACGAAGTAATCCCCGCTCTGTGTGCCCTTCATCGCCGACACTATGAATCAATTACCAAATCCTTGCGATACGGCGCGGTGACGGCCAATTCGGCACCGACCGCCGCCACATAGGCGCGTTCGCGCACCAGATAATCGGCGATCGCCCGCCGCAACGCCGGATCGGCAATGTAATGCGCCGAATGCGTGGTCGCCGGCATGTAGCCGCGCGAGATTTTGTGTTCGCCTTGGGCGCCGGCCTCGACGCGGGGCAGCTTGTGAACGATCGCATAGTCGATCGCTTGGTAATAGCACAGCTCGAAATGCAGGAAGGGATGATACTCGATGGCGCCCCAATGGCGGCCGAACAGCGTATGCGAACCGATGAAATTGATGGCGCCCGCAATCCAGCGTCCGGCACGCTTGGCCATGACCAGAAGGATGCGGTCGGCCATCCGTTCGCCGACCAGCGAATAAAACTCGCGCGTCAGGTACGGCCGGCCCCATTTGCGCGATCCGGTTTCCATGTAGAACGCGAAGAACGCGTCCCACGCCGCTTCGGTGAGATCGCGGCCGGTGAGCCAATGAACGCTGATGCCGTTCGCCAAGGCATCCTGCCGCTCGCGGCGGATGGCCTTGCGCTTGCGCGAGGCGAGTGCGGCGAGAAAGTCCTCGAAATTCGTGTAGCCCGTGTTCTGCCAATGAAATTGCTGATCGGTGCGCTGCAGATAGCCGAGCTGGCCGAGCAAACGGCATTCCGGCTCGGTCGCGAACGTCACGTGCACGCCCGAGCTGTCGTCGTGCCGGCAGAGCTCGATCAGGCCGCGGCCGAGCGCTTGCCGGATCGCCGCCGCGCGCGGGGAGGGAGCAACCAGAAGCCGCCGTCCCGTCGCCGGGGTGAACGGCACTGCGACTTGAAGTTTCGGATAATAACTGCCGCCGGCGCGCTCATAGGCTTCGGCCCAGCCGCGGTCGAACACATATTCGCCGCGCGAGTGGCTTTTGACGTAGCACGGCGCCGCCGCGACCAGGTCGCCCTCCGGCGTCTCGGCTATGAGGTGGCGGGGCTGCCAACCGGCCCGGCTGCCGACCGATTTCGAATCCTCCAAAGCCGATAAAAATGCATGCGAGATGAAGGGGTTTGATGAGGAATCGTAATCTGAATCGTCAAGCGGCGCCGGCGCCTCTTTCCCGCTTTCAGTGCCTGGCTGAGCTGCGACTGCAAACGCGCTGTTATCATACGAGGATTGGCCTTTTGGATTGGCGCAGGCATCCCACGACGCGGCGCTGACCGCGCCGATGCGATCGATCACCCGCATGCTCAGTTCGCCGGCCGCCGCTCGCGGCGCCGCGCTGTCCCGGCCCGGGTCGGGCATTTTGTGCGCTTCCGTCATGGCCGAAAGCCTTCGAAAATCATCTGGTCGGCGAAGCGCAGCGCCGTCTTCCGCTCGGCGTCGGTCCGCGCCACCCAGGTCAGCAGCGGCAGCCCGAACATCCGCCGGGCGACGAGCGGCGCCAGCGCCGGCAGATTTGCCACCGCATAGGCGACGAATTGCGGCCGCGGCGTCAAGGCGGTCAGCAAATATCCCATGCCATAGCGCATCCACGCCGGCATCAGGTCCCAATAGGGGTGCGGCCGGTATTTGGCGGCAAGGATGCCGAGCACAAGGTCGGGGGATTTTTGCCGCAGCAACGAAAGCTGCCGCGGGTCGAACGACATCGGCGCGGCGGGGCCGCGATAGCCGGCCAGAACCGCGCCGACACGCAGCGGCAGCCGGGCGTCGCCATCGAACCGGCTCTTCAGCTCGATCAACACGGTGACGCGGCCGCCGACAAGGTCGCAGAGCTCGCCGAGCGTCATTATGCGCTGATCGCCGCTGCGGAACGCTACCCGCTTGAGCTCCGCCGCAGTCAAGGCATCGAGCCGCCCGGCGCCATCGGTCAGCCGCCCGAGCACGTCGTCGTGGTAGACCATCGCCTCGCCGTCGCGGCTCACTTGCACGTCGACCTCGATGCCGTAATTGCCGTCGATTGCCGCACTGACGGCCGCCGCCGTGTTCTCGACCATGCCGCGGGCGGCGTCATGCAGGCCGCGATGGGCAATCGGGCGGGCGGTGAGCCAGTCGAGCGACCCCGTCACGTTCAGGACACTTCGAACAAACCCTCGACCTCGACGGCGGCGTCGGCGGGCAGCGCGGCGACGCCGACGGTTGAGCGCGCATGCTTGCCCTTGTCGCCGAACGCCGCGACCATGAGGTCGGAGGCGCCGTTCATCACTTTCGGACCGTCGGTAAAACCCGGCGCGGAGTTGATGAAGCCGCCGAGCCGCACGACGCGCGCGACCCGATCGAGGTCGCCGAGCGCGGCCTTGACCTGCGCCAGCAGGTTCACTGCGCAAGCGCGCGCCGCCTTCTGGCCGGCCTCGATCGAGACGTCGCCGCCGAGCTGGCCTTTGGCGACGATCTTGCCGTTGCCGTCAAGGCAGAGCTGGCCCGATACCATGAGCAGATTGCCGGTGTGCACGAACGGCACGTAGTTGGCGACCGGCGCCGGCGCCTCTTTCAGCGCGATGCCGAGTTCCTCGAGTTTCTTTTCCACCGCTCCGGCCATGGCCGCCTCCGGTATGTATCGACGCCGCACGCCTTGGAAGGCCGCGCAAACTGCCGGAGTCTTGGCCGATAGCGACCGGCCGCGCAAGCGAGCGCTGCGGCGCGCCGGTGGCGGTCCCTATCTTCGCCGCAATTTGGGCGATGAAACGGCTGGCCGCGGGGTGACCGGCGGGGCCGGAGCCGGTTTCTTTCGCGTAGCTGGGCACGAGGTGGTTTTGCTACTTGATCGCGCCATCGCCGCATTGGGCGGCGCCTTTGCCTGCGCTTTCGTCCTTGGCGCTGCGCCGGTGGCGGCCCCGGCGCAGGACGCGCCCATCGTGCTCGCCCCGCACCGGGCGGTCTACGATCTGGCGCTGGCCTATACGCGCGGCAACTCGCCGGTCGAGGCGGTGCGCGGCCGCATCCTGTACGATTTCGACGGCAATGCCTGCAGCGGCTATTCGCTGGAATTCCGCCAAGTTTCCGAACTCGACAACGGCGAAGGCAAGGTGTCGACGAGCGATTTGCGCTCGACCACCTGGGAAGGCAGCGACGCCAAAAGTTTTACATTCAAGTCGCAGAATTTTCTCGACGACAATCTGATCGATTCGGTCGATGGTCGGGCCGAGCACGGCGCCGAGGTTACCGCCGTCGATCTGCGCAAGCCGCAGCGCAAGAAGCTTCGTCTCGAGCCGCAGGTGGTGTTTCCGACCGAGCACATGGTGCGGGCGATTGCCGCCGCTCGCGCCGGCAAGACCATTCTCAGCTTTCCGGTTTATGACGGCTCGGATACCGGCGACAAGGTTTTCAATACGCTGACCGTGATCGGCCGCAAAATTGCGCCGGGCGCGCGCGTTCCTGATGATGCCGCGGGCAAGGAGCCGAAGCTTGCCGCCGTGCCGCGCTGGCCGGTGACGATCAGCTATTTTGCCAAGGACAAGAATTCGGACAGCGGCGAGCAGACGCCGGATTATGCGCTCAGCTTCGAGCTTTACGAGAATGGAATTTCCCGCGCCTTGATGCTCGACTACAACGATTTTGTCGTCAGCGGAAAGCTGACCTCGCTCGAGCTGAAACCGGTAAAACCCTGCCGGTGAGGCGCGGCCGCAGCGTGCGCCTGCCAAGCGCGCTTTAGGTTTCGTCCGGACGCTCGAACGCTAATCCCCTGACCACCGCCGCGTCGCCAAAGCGGGCGCGCACGCGGTCGACCGCGTGTTCGGCCTCGGCGGCTCGACCCTCGATCAGGTCGGCTGGATCGGCCTGTTCGGCATTGGCGAGCGCACTCACGCCGACGCCGAGCAGGCGATAGCGCGTGCCGTCGGCCTCGCGGCGCAAGAGGTCGCGCGCCGCCGCAAAAATGCGACCGGCAAGCTGCGTCGGCGCAGCGAACGAGCGTGCCCGGGTGCGAATGGCGAAATCGGCGGTCTTGAGCTTTACGGTGACGGTGGCGCCGGCGAGCCCTTTGGCCTTCAGCCGGGCCGAGACCTCTTCGGCCAAGCCCCAGAGAATGCGTTGCAGGGTGCGAAAATCGGCAACGTCGTGCGCGAACGTGGTCTCGGAGGAAATGCTTTTGGTTTCGCGGTCGGCGCTGACCTTGCGGTGATCGATGCCGCGGGCGAGCCGCGCCAGGCGGCGGCCTTCCTCGCCGTAGCGGCGCGCCAGCGCGGCCTCGCTGCTGCGCTGCAGGTCGGCGATGCGCAAAAAACCGTCGCGCGCATAGCGCGCCGCGCTCGCCTTGCCGACGCCGAAGATGAAGCTCACCGGCTTTGCGGCGAGGAACGCCGGCGCCTCGGCAAGGCCGAGCACGGCAAAGCCGCGCGGCTTGTCAAGATCGGAAGCGATCTTGGCCAAAAACTTGTTGCCGGATAGCCCGATCGACACCGTGATGCCGAGCGCCTGCTCGACCTCGCGCGCAAAGCGCGCCAGCGCCTTGGCGGGCGCCATGCCGTGGAGCCGTTCGGTGCCGGCGAGGTCGAGGAACGCCTCGTCGATCGAGAGCGGCTCGACCAACGGCGTCAGCTTGAGCATCATGCGGCGCACCGCGCGGCCGACCGTGGCATATTTTTCCATGTTCGGCCGGATCACCTTGGCGTGCGGGCACAGCCGCAACGCCTCGAACATCGGCATCGCCGACTTCACTCCGAAGGTGCGCGCCACGTAGCAGGCCGCCGCCACCACGCCGCGCCGGCCGCCGCCGACGATCACCGGCTCGGCGGCAAGGCTCGGATCGTCGCGCTTTTCGATCGTGGCGTAGAAGGCGTCGCAATCGACGTGGGCGATCGCCAGCGTGCCGAGTTCGTCGTGGCGCAATAGGCGCGGCGAGCCGCAGGCGGCGCAGCGCAGGCCGCCGCTGCGGGCATCGGCGAGGCAATCGCGGCAGAAGCTCACGACCGAACAATCTCACGGCAGAAGTTGGCGGCAACGATGTTACGGCACATCGCGCTCCCGCGCGCCGCCGAGCGCGCTTGCGGCACGCGCCAGTTCGGCGGGATCGATACCGGCGCGATCGGCGAAGGCGCGCAGGAGCGTCTCGTCGCCGAGCATATACGCGAGCACGCCGGCAAGAAATCCGGGTTCGGCGGCGGCGGCGCGAATCTGGTCGGCCGAAATGCCGCTTGTATCGAGAAAGCGACTGAGCGATTGCGGCTCTTCGGCGATGAAGCCAAGCGCCTGAACGGCCAGTATTTCGGCCGCCTCGCGCGTCGGTCGTGACGGCCGTTTCATCGGTTGTATTTGCCTTTCCGTAACATATCGAGGCTAGCTTGACGTGGTGCTGGACGGGCGCGTCGATGGGGCCGCTCTTTGCCGCCGCGGGCGTCGCAGGGGCAGGGCGGAAGGATCGGGGATGGTCAAGACGGTCCTGATTGTGGAGGACAACGAGCTCAATATAAAGCTCTTCCACGACCTGTTGGAGGCGCATGGCTATCGAACGGTCGGCACCCGCAACGGCATCGAGGCGCTCGATCTTGCGCGCAAGCATCGGCCGGACCTCATTCTCATGGACATTCAGCTCCCCGAAGTGTCCGGTCTCGAAGTGACCAAATGGATCAAGGACGATGCCGAGCTCAAGCGCATTCCGGTGGTGGCGGTGACCGCGTTTGCCATGAAGGGCGACGAGGAGCGCATCCGCGAAGGCGGCTGCGAGGCTTATCTGTCGAAGCCGATCTCGGTCGGCAAGTTCATCGAGACCGTCCGGCACTTTTTGGGCAATCCGTAGGGTATTCGCGATGACCGCCCGCGTTCTCGTCGTCGATGATATTCCGGCCAATGTGAAACTGCTCGAAGCCCGGCTGTCGGCGGAGTATTTCGACGTCATTACAGCGATGAATGGCGAGGAGGCGCTCGCCATCTGCGAACGCGGCGAATGCGACCTCGTCCTGCTCGACGCCATGATGCCGGTCATCAACGGCTTCGAAACCTGCCGGCGGCTGAAAACCAATCCGGCCACCCACCACATTCCGGTCGTCATGGTCACCGCGCTCGACCAGCCGGCTGACCGCGTGCGCGGCCTCGAGGCCGGCGCCGACGATTTTTTGACCAAGCCGATTTGCGATTTCGCGCTGATCGCGCGGGTGCGTTCGCTGGCGCGGTTGAAGATGGTCACCGACGAATTGCGCATGCGCGCGGTGACCTCGCGCGACATCGGCATCGAATCGCCGGAACGCGAAGCGATCGCCGATTCCGGCCGCGGCGGCCGCGCGCTCATCGTCGATGATCGCGCGTCGTCGCACGAACGCATCGCCGCGGTGCTCGCCGCCGAGCACGAGGTGGACGTCGAGGCCAATCCGAACCAGGCTTTGTTCCGCGCCGCCGACGGCAACTACGATCTCGTGATCGTTTCGCTGGGGCTGGAAAATTTCGACGCGCTGCGGCTGTGCAGCCAGATCCGCTCGCTCGAGCGCACCCGCAACACGCCGATCCTCGCCGTGACCGAGCCCGACGACGCCGCGCGCATGGTGCGTGGCCTGGAAATCGGCGTGAACGACTACCTGCTGCGCCCGATCGACAAGAACGAGCTGCTCGCTCGCGCCCGCACCCAGGTGCGCAAGCGCC
>JASHQS010000068.1 GCA_030038995.1 Xanthobacteraceae bacterium | reverse complement strand
CGCGCCGTTGCGAGGGCGCCTTCCTCGACCAAAGTGTTCCAGGCGCCGCACGCTTCGCAGCGGCCGGTCCAGCGCGCGGAGGCGGCGCCGCAGCTTTGGCAGACAAAATTGTTTTGCGCGCGCGCGGCCATTCTTTTGTGCCTCGTCCGCAGCCGGCTCAGCCGCCCCGATAGATTCTATGGCAGCGCAGCCCGAGGTGCGTGAGGACCTCATAGCCGATCGTGCCGGCCGCCGCAGCGAGATCGTCGATCGTAATGCCGTCGCCGATGAACGTTGCCGCATCGCCGCGATGAACGACGCCCTCGGACAGATCGCTGATGTCGAGGCAGATCAAATCCATGGAAATGCGTCCGACGACCGGGCAGCTTTGGCCGGCGATCTGGGCGGCGCCCGGCTGGCCGCGCTCGCCGCGCTCCGCACCGCTTGCGGCGCGCGGCACGCCGTCGGCATAGCCGAGCGCCACCACCGCGATGCGCGCGGCGCGCTTGGCCGTCCAGGTCGCGCCATAGCCGACCGTCGTGCCCTTTTCGACACTGCGGATCTGGAGGATGCGGCCGGTCAGCTCAACCACCGCCTGCATCGGGTTGGGGCGGCCCGGCGTCGGGTTGACGCCGTACAGCGCCGCGCCCGGCCGCGCCATGTCGCAGTGTGCCGAATCGCCGAGAAAGATGCCGGAGGAATTGGCGAGCGAGGCGGGAATGCCGCGGAACAGCGCGCGCAACTCGGTGAAGGCGCGGATCTGCGCGGCGTTGAGCGGATGGGCGGGAGTTTCGGCGCAGGCCAAGTGGCTCATCAAGAGCGTGATGCCGTGATTTTCAGTCTGTGTGCGCGGCGCCAAGGCGGCCGCTTCGTCGGGCGGAATGCCGAGCCGGTTCATGCCGGTGTCGACGTGGAGCGCCGCGCCGCCGCGCCAGTTGCGCTGGGCAACGAAGGCATCCCATTCGGCCAGCTCGGTTGTGCTGTTGATCACCGGCCGCGCGGCGATGTCGATGAAGGCTTCGCCGCTTTCAGGGACAAAGCCGCTGAGCACGTAGATCACGGCGTTGCCCGCCGTCGCGCGCAGCCGCCGCGCTTCGGCGAGATCGGCGACGAAAAACGTCTTGCAGCCGGCTGCATCGAGCTTGCCGGCGACCGCTTCGAGGCCGAGCCCATAACCGTTCGCCTTGACCACGGCGGCGCATTCGGCGGTGCGAATTTCGCGGCACAGCATGCGCCAGTTCGCCTCGATGGCGGCAAGATCGATCGTCAGCGTGCCGCCGGTTTCGGGACCGGACGGCGCGTCGATCGTCTGCGGCAATGCTTCCGCGAGGGCCATTTGTTGGTTATGAACGTGGCCGGCCCGAGCGTAAAGCGGCTTGGAAGAGGCCGATTATGGCAAAATCAGTCACAAAAACAGACCGGAGCGGTCGCCCCAATCGCGTTCCCCGTCATGCGCGGGCTTGACCCGCGCATCCATGCGGCCCCGACGCAGCATGGATTGCCGGGTCAAGCCCGGCAATGACGAACCGAGGAGTCGCGATTCGATCGGAGCGGAACATGCGCTAGCTGCATCCGCGCCCAGTTGGGGCGGGAATAACGGTGCTCTTTTGCGATAAATCGGTCTCTGACAACTGGATCGCGTTCGGCGAATCACAGTATCTTCACAGCCTACCCACATCCTATCCACAGTTGGTTGCGTCGTCAGTGGTTTTTGACGGAGCAGCTCATGCCGCGCATGTCCAAGGCACAATTGAGAGCGGCACAATTTCGCTCACGTGCCGCCGAGATACTCAGAGACCCTGACTGGCTTGACGAGGGTGTGCGATACTGGCTGGAGAAAGAACTGCGGCGCGAACAGGGCTACGAATATACCGAAAACGAGCATGCTGCTCTTGCAAGGATCATTGCCGCCAGCATGTTGTTTGAAGGTTGGGACGGCTACAGCGTTCCTGAGCTTCTGGATACCGCCTGTGGGTACAAAGCAGATGGCACTTACGACGACGAAGTAATATTAGACGAGCTGAAGACCCGAAATCCCATTCAGTTGAGGCTTCGCGAAATGGCCCACCTGATTGGCTTCTGCAGGAACATCGCAGGTCTTCAGTTGGCGCCATTCAAACCGGAGATAACAAGATACGATCATATTGCGTAAGCAAGATGGCTAGGCCTTCGTCTGTGGTGCTGCTATTTGTTTGGGCATCGAAGAGCCGATCGGGATATACGATTCCACTCTCTGGGTATCGGCGAGATTCGCAAATCGAGTGACGGCGGCGTCGAATTGCAAATCGACGGTACCTGTGGGCCCATGGCGTTGTTTGCCAATAATCACTTCTGCTTTACCATCCACAAGTTCTCCCTGTTCTAGCCACTCGGCAAATTTATCCTTGTTTGCCTCCGACGGTTTCCGCATCTGATGGTAGTATTCCTCGCGAAACACGAACAACACGACATCGGCATCCTGTTCGATCGAGCCGGACTCGCGTAAGTCGGAAAGCTGCGGTCGCTTGTCCTCTCGCTGCTCCACTTGCCGAGAGAGCTGTGAAAGCGCAAGGACTGGGATCTTAAGCTCTTTTGCCAATGCCTTAAGTCGCGTCGTAATGTCAGTTATTTCCTGCACGCGACTATCACTAAACCGTCCTGAGCCTTGGAGTAGCTGCAAATAGTCAACCACCAAAAGATCGAGCCCGTGCTGCCGTTTAAGCCGCCGTGCGCGCGCTGCGAGTTGCCCCACGGTCAGGCCGCCGGTCTCGTCAATATAAAACGGTAGATTCTGCAACGCGATTGCGACGTCTCTAATTCTCTCAAAATCGGCTTCGTCGATGCCGCCGCGGCGAATTTTGTTCGACGGTATCCTAGTTTGCTCGGCAATGATGCGTGTTGCGAGTTGTTCTGCTGACATTTCCAGTGAGAAGAAACCGACTACGCCGCCATTCGCAGTTTCCCTATGACCGTCAGCTCGCACATCGCCTTGGACATACGTTTTGGCGACGTAGTAGGCGATGTTGGTGGCGAGCGCAGTTTTGCCCATGCCGGGACGGCCGGCGAGGATTATCAGATCGGAAGGCTGCAAGCCGCCCATCCGCGTATCGAGGTCGATCAGGCCAGTCGCCAACCCGGATAAGCTGCCATCCCGCTGATAGGCGCGGGCCGCCATATCGACAGCCGTGGTGAGAGCTTTAGCAAAGCGCTGAAAGCCCGAATCGTAGCGTCCAGTCTCCGCAAGTTGATAAAGTTTGCGTTCCGCTTCCTCTATGTGACTGGATGGAGTTGCATCGACTGGGGCGCCGTAGGCCGTATTGACCATCTCTTCGCCAATCTGGATCAGGTCGCGGCGGATCGACAGGTCATAAACGAGCCGGCCGTAGTCCTCCGCGTTGATGATGGTCGTGGATTCAGCGGCGAGCCTAGCTAGGTATTGATTTAGCGAAATCCCTTCAATGTCGAGGTCCGGCGGCAGGAATGTCTTCAAGGTGACTGGATTTGCCACCTTGCCCAATCGGATGAACTCGCCGGCCAACTCAAAGATGCGTTGGTGAATAGGCTCGAAGAAGTGCCTGGGCTCGAGAAAGTCCGAGACCCGGTAAAACGCTTCGTTATTGACCAAGATGGCGCCGAGCAGCCCTTGCTCAGCCTCGATGCTGTGCGGCGGCGTGCGGACGAGAAGTTCCGCATCGGCGGGGGCTTGCGGCTTGCGTGCGAGCGAATCGATTGCTGCCATGGTTTCGATCAAGAGACTCGCGTGTGGCCGATTTGCGGTCGGCCGAAGTCGGGGCGGCTTGTCTGCGGTCACTCAACATTGCGGATCACTCAACGATGCATGACGCCTCGCGCTGACGCATTTTCTCGTAATTGACGCATGTTCCTCGCACTGGCGAATTGTCTCACCCTTGCCTCGCGGCGAGCGGTACGAGCGTGTTATCGGCATGTGTCGATAGACCAGGGGCGGGGGCGAGGGAAATCCCGATTTCCGGCTTTCCCCGTTAACCACCGCGCTGCCGTAAGCATCCGCGAATTACGCTTGACGAATGCCTTTTGCGCAGCGCGGCGGCGCCGCGTCATTCGCCGGCAAGCTGCAGCGGCGGCGCATGCTCCGCTTCGCGTGCGCGCAAGCGCGCTTCCTCGGCAACGATATAGTCGCGCGTGGCGGGCGTGACGCCCTTGCGCTTGGTGAGCTGGATCTGGAACACGACCATGTCGCCCTCGCGGAACGCCATTTCCGATGATGCCAGATAAAACTCCCACATGCGCACGAAACGCTGGTCATACAGGCGCACGACCTCCTCGCGATGGGCGAGAAACCGCTCGCGCCAGGCTTTCAGCGTTGCCGCATAATGCAACTGCAGCACTTCGATGTCGTTGACGATCAAGCCGGCGCGCTCGATCCTCGGCACCACTTCGGAAAGCGCAGGGATATAGCCGCCCGGAAAGATGTATTTGGCGAGCCACGGATTGGTGACGCCCGGCGGGCTTTTGCGGCCGATCGAGTGCAGCAGCATGACGCCGTCGTCCTTGAGGAGCTGCGCGCATTTGCCGAAATAGGCGTCGTAAAAGCCGACGCCGACATGCTCGAACATGCCGACCGAGACGATGCGGTCGAAGCGGCCTTCGACGTCGCGATAATCGAGCAGGCGGAACACCGCGTCCTGGCCGCGGCCGCGCTCCAGCGCGCGCTTCTGAGCGCGCCGGTATTGCTCGTCGGACAACGTGATGCCGGTGACGCGCGCGCCGCACATTTCGGCGAGATAAAGTGCAAGCCCGCCCCAGCCGCAGCCGATGTCGAGCACGCCGGCGCCGGGTTTTATCAACAGCTTGGCCGCCAGGTGACGTTTCTTGGCAAGCTGCGCGTCGTCGAGCGACGCCTCGGGCGATTCGAAATAGGCGCAGCTATATTGCTGGTCGGCATCGAGGAACAGCGCGTAAAGCCGGCCGTCGAGATCGTAATGATGCGCCACGTTGCGCCGCGCGCGAAACCGGGAATTGAATTGGTTGAGCCGTCGCAACAGACGGCGGACGAGCCGCGGCGGCGACGCCCAGCGCGGCAGATCGAGGCCCGGCTGCCGGAACAGAATGGCGAGCACGTCGGCAATCGAGCCGCGTTCGACGACGAAGCCGCCGTCCATATAGGCTTCGCCGAGCTTGAGTTCGGGATCGAAGAGGACGGCGCGTTGCGCCCTTGCGGTGGTGAACCGCACCGCCACCGGGGCGCCGGAGCCGTCGCCGAAAACGTGAGTCTTGCCTGCTGCCGTCGTCAGCCGCAAAGCGCCGTAGCGGATGAATCTCCGTAAAAATAACACCAGCAACCGTTCCACAGCCGCCTCCACGCCGATACGGCCCCTTTCGCTTGCGCAAATGTCTGGTCCGACTTGGGGAACACGGACCTCAGCCCCAAAGCGGATCGTCGCGCCCGCGGCGGGTCTTCTGTTTGCCGTCATTAAAACAAAATCGTCGTTGACCAGCAATGCGACAATGCCGCCGGGCAGGCGCGCCATGCGCCGCTCGCATTTGGCCGGTTTTGCGGTAAAGATGCCGGCTGAATCGAGGGTTGAGGAGATCGCGGTGCTTCGAAGTCTTGCGCCCGCGCTGGGATTGGTGCTGACATTGGCGCCGGCGCTCGCGCGCGCGCAAGTCAATATCGATCAAGACAAGTCGCCGGCGCAGATTTACGCCGGCGACTGCGCGGTTTGCCACAAGTCCATTCGCGGCTTGGCGAACGGCCGCGGTGCCGGCGCGCTCGCCGGGTTCTTGAGCGAGCACTACACGGCGAGCGCCAAAGAGGCGGCCGCGCTCGCTGCCTATGTGCTTGCCAGCGGCGGCGGCGTCGGCAGTGCGGCGCCGGTGCGCAGTCAGGCTGAGGGGGAGCGTTCCCGCGCCGCGGCGGAGGAACCGAGAAGCCGCGAGGCGCGGCGCCCGGCACGGCCGGAAGAAAAACCCGTCGCTAACGCCAATCCGGACAGCGCCGGCGCCGGCCGAAAGCCGGAACCGGAGCGGCGGGCCGCTGCCGAGCCGGGCCGGCCCGGCGCCGCCCGCAAACCGCTGCCCGGGCGGCGTGAGCCTG
>JASHQS010000067.1 GCA_030038995.1 Xanthobacteraceae bacterium | reverse complement strand
TTTTCATCAAAGCGGCGCTGGCGGCGATTCCGGCGGCGATCGTCGTCGGCTTTCTGCTCATGCTGGTGACGGCGCTGATCGCCGCCGCCGTGGGCGATGGCGGGTCGGTGATGCGGCACTGGTCGTTTTGAGCGCCGTCGGCGAACTCTGCCCGAGCCCGCCTTGGTGCCGTTTCCATTCGTCGACCTCGCCGCCGGAAAACGCAGACCATCGCTTATTCTCTCGCAGACGCAGTTCAATGACTCACATCGTCATTCGATCGGCGTGATGATTACGACGGCAGCGCGCTCCCGATGGCCGAGCGACATCACAATTCACGACTTGCGGCGCGCCGGCCTCAATCGTCCGTGTGTCATTCGCTGGAAGGTATTTACGCTTCCAAATGAGATAATCCTAAAGCGCCTTGGCAATCTCGCAGAACGCGATCGCCAAAACGTTATCGTAGCGATTCGCAAGTTCCTCGCTTAGTCGCAGCGCCGCTACCCAGGCACCGGCCCGGTCAGCGTCCGTACTCGGCCGGCGCCCGCGACTCTTCGAGCTCCGGATGCAGCTCGACCTCGTGCCAAATCTTCTTCTTGGTGAAATAGAGCAGAGCCGACAGCACGATCAGATAGATCATCACCTGGAAGCCGAGGCGCTTGCGCTCGTCGAGCTTCGGCTCCGACGCCCACATCAGGAAGGCGGCGACGTCGCGGCCGTATTGGTCGACGGTTTCCGGCGTGCCATCGGTGAATTTCACCTGCCCGTCGTTGATCGGCTTGGGCATGGCGATGGCGTGGCCCGGGAAATACTTGTTGTATTGCGTGCCCGGCGGCAGCACGAAGCCCTTCGGCGGATCGGTGTAGCCGTTGAGGATGGCGTGAATGTAGTCCGGCCCGCCCTCCTCGTACTCCGTAAATGCCTCGAAGACGAACCAGGGAAAGCCGCGGTCATAGCCGCGCGCCTTGGCGAGCGTCGACATGTCCGGCGGCAACCCGCCGCCGAGCGCGGCGCGCGCCGCCTGATCGTTGGCGAACGGCGGCGGGAAATAGTCGGAAATCTTTCCGGGCCGCTGAAACATCTGGCCCTGGTCGTTCGGGCCGTCGGTGACCTGGAAGGTTGCGGCGATGGCGGCGGCCTGCGCTTGGGTGAAGCCCGGGCCGCCCGGATCGGCGAGGTTGCGGAATGACAACAGCTTGAGGCTGTGACAGTTCGAGCACACCTCGCGATAGATTTTAAAGCCGCGCTGCAATTGCTCGGGGTCGTATTGGCCGAATGGGCCGGCGAACGACCAATGCTGCAGCGGCGGCGCCACGGCCTCCTGCGCGCGGGCGGGAATCGTCCCGACGGCGAGCGCCGCGGCCAACACGCCTGCGGTCATGAGCTCACGATAAGAATTCATGATGCAGCTCCCGCTACGCTTTGCCGCCGCCCGGCGGCGGCCCGGATGCGCCGATCGGCGCGCCCTTGCGCAGCACCGATTCGGTAATCGAGTTCGGCAATGGTTTGGTCCTTTCGAAATAGCCGAGCAGCGGCAGGATGATGAGGAAGAAGGCGAAATAGTAGAGCGTGAACAGCCGCGCTGCGATCACATAGCCGCCGGCCGGCTCCTGCGAACCCAGATAACCGAGCCCGATCACCACGGCGAAGAAGATGAACAGGAACTGGCGATAGAGCGGCCGGTATTTGGCGGAACGCACCGCCGACGTATCGAGCCACGGCATGAAGGCGAGGATGATGATCGAGCTTGCCAGCGCGATGACGCCAAGCAGCTTGTTCGGGATACCGCGCAGGATCGCGTAGAACGGCAAGTAATACCATTCCGGCACGATGTGGGTCGGCGTCTGGCCCGGATTGGCCGGAATGTAGTTGTCGGAGTGCATCAGGTAGTTCGGAATGTAGAAGATGAACCAGGCAAACACGATGCAGAACAGGCCGACGAAGAACGCGTCCTTGACCGTCGCGTAAGGCGTGAATGCCACCGTGTCCTTCTCGGTCTTCGGCTCGACGCCGGTCGGATTGTTCTGGCCGACCATGTGCAGCGCCCAGATGTGCAGCACGACCACGCCGGCGATGACGAACGGCAACAGGTAGTGCAGCGAATAGAAGCGGTTGAGCGTCGGGTTGCCGACCGCGTAGCCGCCCCACAGCCAGGTAACGATGCCGCTGCCCACCGCCGGGATCGCCGAAAACAGGTTGGTGATCACGGTCGCGGCCCAAAAACTCATCTGGCCCCACGGCAGGACGTAGCCCATGAAGCCGGTCACGACCATCAACAGGAACAAGATCACGCCGAGAATCCACAGCACCTCGCGCGGCTCCTTGTAGGAGCCGTAATACATGCCGCGCGCGATGTGGATGTAGACGGCGACGAAGAAGAACGAGGCGCCGGTCGAATGAATGTAGCGCAACAGCCAGCCGTAATTGACGTCGCGCATGATCGCTTCGACGGAATTGAAGGCGAGATTGACGTTCGGCGTGTAATGCATCGCCAGCACCACGCCGGTGACGATCTGCACGGTGAGCATGAAGGCGAGAATGCCGCCAAAGGTCCACCAATAGTTCAGGTTCCGCGGCGTCGGATAGGCGATGAACGACGAATAGACGAGGCTCGCGATCGGCAGCCGCCGTTCCATCCATTTCATGAATGGGCTGCGCGGCTCGTAGGTGGCATGTCCGCTCATGGTCGAACCTTAAGCCTGACGGGAAACCAGACGAACGCAAAGAAGGAAGTCGCGGCGCGCCGCCTCAGCCGTTGAGATGACAATCACCGTCTCGACCCTCTTTCCGCCTTGCCGTTCGACCGCCCGCGCTGCACGTCCCTCCCTCTCTAGCCCTGTCCCCGTAGCGGGGGAAAGGCTCGAGGGGCGCGGCGGATGGTCCGGTCGCGCCGGCCTGGGGAAGGTCGGCAGCGACGCAATCCGGCGGCGTTCTATTGGCACCCTTGCCGATTAAGCGCAAGTGTGGCCTCAAAGGCGCCGCAGCAATGCGCATCGCCCTCTTTCAGCCCGATATCCCGCAGAATACGGGCACGATCCTGCGGCTTGCCGCCTGCCTCGGCATCGAGGCGCATATCATCGCGCCCGCCGGCTTTCCGGTGTCCGATCGCGCCTTTCGCCGCGCCGGGATGGACTATCTCGATGCGGTTGCGCTGGTCCGCCATGCGTCGTGGCCGGCGTTCGAGGCTTGGCGCCGGGAGCACGGTTGCCGCCTCGTGCTGTTTACCACCGCCGCGACGCAGTCGTATCTCGACTACGCTTTTCGGGCGGACGACGTGCTGCTGTTCGGCCGCGAATCGGCCGGCGCGCCGCCGCAAGTGCACGCCGCCGCCGACGCGCGGCTCGTCATCCCGATGCGGCCGGGCTTGCGTTCGCTCAATGTCGCGGTCGCGGCCGCCATGGCGGTCGGCGAGGCGCAGCGGCAGACCCGCGGATTTGCGCCGTAGTCCGGATCCGGATGAAGAGCGTTGCGCGGCGCCGGAACGGCAGCTATGCCGTGCCGGCCGCAGCCGGTACAAGGCGATCATGGCCGCCGACCCGATGAGCGAACGCAAGGAGCGCGCCCGGCTCTGGTTCGAAACGCTGCGCGACCGTTTGCTCGGGGCGCTCGAACAGGTTGAGGATTCGCTGCCGGCAGGCGCGCCCTTGTCGGACCGGCCGGCCGGCCGCTTCGTCCACACGCCGTGGCGCCGCACCGACCATGGCGGCACACCGGGCGGCGGCGGCTTCATGGCGATGCTGACGGGCCGCGTGTTCGAGAAGATCGGCGTGCACGTCTCGACCGTGTTCGGCGAATTCGCGCCGGAATTGCGCAACGACATTCCGGGCGCGGCCGTCGATCCGCGTTTTTATGCCACCGGCATTTCGCTGATCGCGCATCCGCACAATCCGCACGTGCCGGCGGCGCACATGAACACGCGCTTTGTCGTCACCACCAAGGCGTGGTTCGGCGGCGGCGCGGATCTTACTCCCGTGCTGGAACGCCGCCGCAGCCAGGACGACCCCGACACCGTCGCGTTTCATGCCGCGATGCAATCGGCCTGCGACGCGCATCCGGCGATCGCGCCCTACGACAAATTCAAAAAATGGTGCGACGAGTATTTTTTCCTAAAGCACCGCGGCGAGATGCGCGGCATCGGCGGCATTTTTTACGATTATCTGGAAACCGGTTGGGACGAGACCTTCGCCTTCACCAAGGACGTCGGCCTCGCCTTTCTGCGCATCTATCCCGAACTGGTGCGCAGAAATTTCACGACGCCGTGGAGCGAGGCCGAACGCGACGAGCAGCTCATACGCCGCGGCCGCTACGTCGAGTTCAACCTGTTGTACGACCGCGGCACAATTTTCGGCCTGCGCACCGGCGGCAACGTCGAGTCGATCCTGTCCTCGCTGCCGCCCGTGGTGAAGTGGCCGTGATGCCGCTTTCCTGGGCGCGCAAATTCCATTAAAATCAATCATTAATTGACCGCACTCGTTGGCATGGGGGCAGAAATGCCAAGCGACAAGGCGGGCGGCGAGGGCCACCGAACTAAGAAGATAACCGCGTCCGAACTGGCCCTGCTTGGCGTTTTGGCGACCGTGCTTGGCGTTCTGGCGACCGTACTTGTTGGCATCTTTCAGTTCATTTCAGGATACAACGACCGCGTCACCAATCTCGCCAAGGACGATTTGGATAAGGCGACGTCGGCGCTGACCGACACCGTGTCCGAATTGTCGGGCGCGCTCGCGCTTCAGGAAAGACTGATTTGGGCTTATTATGAGGCGCACCCGGGCACCTCGGCGCCGCAGCAAGGCGCCGGCGATGCCTCTGCGGTCAGCGCGCAAACAATGATTAAAGACTACCAAAGCTACGAAGACGCGTTCACCAAGCTGAGCGCAGATACTCCTTGGCTTGCGCGAAAGATAGAAATTTACCTCGATTTGCCAAGCGAGCTGAACCATACGGCCGCGCAGCGGGATCCCGACCCTGCGGTCACGACAGCCGGCGCCAAGCGCGAACCAACAAATAACGCGACTCTACACAAGTTGCCTTTCCATTGCGACACTGACCTGCCAGTATTCGGACAGGAGAGCTCCGGGCCAAAGCCGCGACAGCTGCCCGATAACGACTACGTGGTCATCGACTGGAGAAACGCCAAAGACAACCTTGTTACGCTGGAATAC
This sequence comes from Xanthobacteraceae bacterium, assembly GCA_030038995.1. Lineage (GTDB taxonomy): Bacteria > Pseudomonadota > Alphaproteobacteria > Rhizobiales > Xanthobacteraceae > BOG-931. The sequence continues at coordinate 79,075 of JASHQS010000067.1, read as the reverse complement.
TGTTTTGAGGACACGCATTACAAGATGAATAGAATACTTTCGTGGGCAAACGGCGGCAGCAAGGATGCGGACCAATCAAATAAGCCCGACGCCGGGTCCATAGACTTGAAAGAGCGGTCGATATTACAGAGCCAGCGATTCAACGATTTCATGAGCGTGGCCACCTTTGAAATCGAGGGATTTCGCGCCAGGTATCAGCCAACTGGGATTATTTGCTCTCTGGTAAGCTCTTGCACGCCTAAGCTTTTCGTCCACTAGCGGCGCGGTCATCCGCGCAGCGCGCCGAAGATCATCACGCCGCCGCCGATGAGCACGACGGCGTCGAGCATCGCGGTGTGCACGGGCACCGGCAGCCGCTCGACGATCAGCCGCGCCAAAAACGTGCTGGGAAAGCCGATGCCGCCGATCACGAGCCCGACCAACAACACTGTCGGCGTCAGCGCGCCGGCCAAGCCGAACACTGTAAGCTTGATGACGCCCATGACGACCGAGACCATGGCGTCGGTCGCGATCACGGCGGCGCCTTCGAGGCCCGTCGCCATCAACAGCGACAGCAGGATCACGCCGGCCCCGGTGGTGCCGCCGACGAAAACTCCCCAGCCGGCCGCGGCCGCCGCGAAGCCTTTTTCGCCGAGCCGGCGGCCGCGCCGCTTGAGCACGCGGCGCAGCGGCACGGTGGCGATCAAGGTCGAGCCGATGACGATGGCGGCGCCGCGGCCGGACAATAGTGTATAGAGCCAGGCGCCGAGCGCGCAGGTCGGCAGCGCCGCGACCAGCGCAATGACGGCGCGGCGCGGCACGAGTTTTTTGCGGAAGGCGACGATGCGCGCCGAATTGGTGAACATCGCCGAAATGGCGATGATCGGCACCACCGGGGCGGCGCCCACCAGCGGCACCAGGACGAGCGGCATCAGCGCGCCGGTGCCGTAGCCTGCCACCCCGCCGGCGACGGCGGAAACGGCTGCGAGGCCGGCGATCAGCGCCAGCTGCGGCAGCGACAGGTCGGGGATCGGCGGCATAGCGGGCCCGCAAGCACACTCGGCCGTTGACTTGCGACGGCCCAGTTACGAGAACAGGACATACAGGCGGAATGCCGCGCTGTCGCGTCAACGCCGGCCGAGGCCGTGGCCGGGGGCCGGGGAGAGCTTTGCGATGGACCTTGGAATTGCCGGCCGCAAGGCCATCGTCTGCGCTTCGAGCCGCGGGCTCGGCCGCGCCTGCGCCAAGGCTTTGGCGGCGGCCGGCTGCGAGGTCGTAGTCAACGGCCGCGACCGCGACCGGCTCGCTGCCACCGCCGCGGCGCTGCGCAAAGCCACGGGGGCGAAAATCACGCCGGTCGCCGCCGACGTCGCCTCGGCCGACGGCCAGAAGGCGCTGCTCGCCGCCTGCCCAGAGCCCGACATTTTGGTCAACAACAATGCCGGCCCGCCGTTTCGCGATTTTCGCGAGCTCGACCGGGGCAAGATGATCGACGGCGTGATCGCCAACATGATCGTGGCGGTGGAGCTGATCCAGAAAGTGATCGACCCGATGGTAGCCAAAAAATTCGGGCGGATCGTCAACATCACCTCGGGCTCCGTGAAGGCGCCGATCGCCGGGCTCGATCTGTCCTCCGGCGCGCGCGCCGGGCTGACCGCGTTTCTGGCCGGAATCGCCCGCTCGGTCGCCGCCGCCAACGTCACCATCAATTTCGTGCTGCCGGGGATTTTCGAAACCGACCGCTTCCGTTCCAACGTCGAGGCGACGGTCAAAAAGCGCCGCATCAGCTACGAGGCAGTGCTCAAGGAACGCATCGAAGCGGTGCCGGCGCACCGCGTCGGCGACCCCGACGAGCTCGGGAATACTTGCGCCTTTCTATGCTCGGCCCAGGCCGGTTACATTACCGGCCAGAACGTTCTGATCGACGGAGGCGCATTCCCCGGCGTATTTTGACGAGTTGATAATAATTATCAAGCCAGCCATATTATATTCATATATAGGCCGGAGGAACAGGACCCATGCCCGCCAGCTATGCCCTCGGCAGCGCATTCGAACGTTTTGTCGAAAAGCTCGTCAAAAGTGGCCGTTATAATTCGAAGAGCGAGGTCGTCCGAGAAGGGCTTCGGCTCTTGCAGGACCGCGAGCAGGGGCGCAAAGCCAGGATCGCGGCGCTGCGCGAGGCATTCAGGCAAGGCGAGGAGAGTGGCACTCCTGTTCCTGCGCATGAAGTATTCGACCGCCTTGAGGCTAAGTACGAGCGGATGGCCGCAGGGCGGAAAAGGTGAAACCGGTCTCGTTTAGGCCGCAAGCCGTTCGCGATCTCGAGGCCATCGCCGACTACATTTCCGCCGACAACCCGATGCGGGCGCGATCCTTTGTGCAGGAAATACGAGAGCGTTGCCGACTGCTCGGCGATTTCCCCGAATCCGCCCGCAGGTTCCCTGAGCTAGGGAAAGATGCGCGCATCCTGCCCTATCGTAACTACGTCATCATTTACCGCAACCTGCCGCATCGAGTGTTGATCTCGCGTGTGATCCACGGTGCGCGCGACATCCTTTCGGTATTATCGGATACCGACTGAAGGCATCCCCGAAAAGCGCGCTTGCCGCAGACCGTTGGCGCCCGCATAGTGCCGCCGCGCCAACTTCGATCAGGGGACAACTCCATGAAACTCCTCCGCTACGGCCCGCCCGGCCGCGAAAAGCCCGGCATGCTCGACGCCCAGGGCCGCATCCGCGACCTGTCCAAGATCGTCCCCGACATCGCCGGCGAGGTTTTGGCCCCCAAAAGCCTTAGCAAGCTGCGCAAGCTCAATCCGGAAAAATTGCCGCTGGTGAAGGGCAAGCCGCGCGTCGGCCCCTGCGTCGGCAAGGTCGGCAATTTCATCGCCATCGGGCTCAATTACTCCGACCACGCCGCCGAAGCCGGCATGCCGATCCCGCCGGAGCCGGTCATCTTCAACAAGGCGCGGACCTGCGTTTGCGGGCCTCACGACGACACCGTAATCCCGAAGGATTCGTCCAAGCTCGACTGGGAAGTCGAGCTCGGCATCGTCATCGGCAGCCGCGCCCGCTATCTCGCCAAGGACAAGGCGCTCGATGTGGTCGCCGGCTATTGCCTCGCCAACGACGTCTCCGAGCGCGTGTTTCAGATCGAGCGCGCCGGGCAGTGGACCAAGGGCAAGGGCTGCGAGACCTTCGGCCCGCTCGGGCCGTGGCTCGTCACCAAGGACGAGATCAAGAACCCGCAAAACCTCGACATGTGGCTCGACGTCAACGGCGAAAAACGCCAGCGCGGCAATACGTCCACCATGATCTTCGACTGCCGGCACATCGTCTGGTGCTGCTCGCAATATTTTCGCATGGAGCCGGGCGACGTCATCATCACCGGCACGCCGCCCGGCGTCGGGCTCGGCATGAAGCCGCCGCAATTCCTCAAGGCCGGCGACGTGGTCACGCTCGGCATCGAAGGCTTGGGCGAGCAGCGGCAGAAGGTGGTGAAGTTCAAGATGTGAGGGCTAACCATTCCGCTGCCACCACTGGCTGCATGGATTGCGCGTCGCTCAATCCACCCTATGAAGAAAGCAAGAAAGGTGGAGCGCCAAAGACGCGATCGTCGCAGATGCCGCAGCCCGTATCGGCGCGTGGCACAGTCGGAGTGCGGTCATGCCGCCTTCAGCCGCGCCATCTCGGTATCGAATTCGAACCGCAATTGCGCGGCTTCCTCCTCGGGCAGCCAGCCGGCCATTTGCGGAAAGATGGTCCGGTACACCAGGAGCTTGTCGCGATCCCAGGGCAGCTTTTCCGCCGCGTGTGCTTCAGCCAGAATCTTGTGCAGCCGCGCACGAACATCGTCCACATCGGGTCTATAGGCCGGAGGAACCGCGTCAGGTTGGAATAACTCGGCCTGCGCGTCGTCTTCGAAAAGGTCTTGTTGGGGGGATTTTGCCATGGCCTCAGGAGCATCCACCGTTCCCTGTCGATCCGTAGATAGGACAACAGCTAGCATGAGTCTCGCTTGCCAAGCCGTTATCAACGACATTTGCTGTTTGCGGTCGAACCGACGCCGCCTTGTCCAAATCGAGGGGATTCTTGAGCGATAATCCGCGTAGCCGCGAACTTCTGCGCCACCTTGCCACCCGTCCGGGCCACGACGAGGTGAAGTCGGACTTTCGCCAATTACTGGTGGAGGAGTTCGGAGTCGAACTCGGCGCGCTCGATTTCGAACGCCGCGTTCCGGAGGTGAAAGGCCGGCTCGATGCTCTGATCGGGCGGACGGTTTTCGAGGCCAAGCGGAATCTCGACCAGGAATGGGACGATGTGGTCCGGCGCATGCCGGATTATCTCGCCGACCGCGAGCGCGAGGAGGGCGAACGCTTCGTCGGCATCGCGTCCGACGGGCTCAAATGGGTGGTGTTCGAGCGCAACGGCGATCAGCTCATAAAGTTGAGAGACACGACGCTCGATCCCGACAAGGCGGCGCCGTTTCTTGCGTGGCTGGACAGCGCCGTCGCGCTGAAGACCGCGCTGCCGCCGGACCCGATCACTGTAAGGCTTCAGCTCGGTCAGGACTCGAACGCGTTTCGCCGCGCCAATGACGGTCTGCGGGCGCTTTGGGACAGGCTGAAGAACGAGCCCGCCGTGGCATTGAAACGGCAGTTGTGGGCGCAACTGCTCAAGCTGGTCTACGGGCGCGAGGTCGAGAGCGACGCGTTGTTCTTCCAGCACACGTTTCTGGTCATCGTCGCCAAGGCGATCGCGCTGGCCGTGCTCGGCCTGCGCGACGACAATCCGCGGCGCGTGCTGTCGGGTGCCGCCTTCGAGGCGGCCGGTGTTTTCGGCGCGGCGGAGAGCGACTTTTTCGATTGGGTGGTCGCCGAGCCGGATGGCGAGGCCCTGGTCCGACGAATTCTCGCTCACGTGCGGCGCTTCCGGCTCGATCAGGTCGAAAGCGACGTTCTGAAGATTCTCTATGAATCGCTGATCGATCGCGAAGAACGGCACGGACTGGGCGAATACTACACGCCGGATTGGCTGGCGGCCAAGATCGTGCGTCACGCGGTGGAGCGGCCGATCGAGCAAAGGGTGCTCGATCCGGCCTGCGGCTCGGGCACCTTCCTGTTTCACGCCATTCGCAATTTCATCAAGGAGGCCGAAGAGTCGGGCCTAGACGAGAAGCTGCAGGCGGAAGAGGTCACCAACCACATCGCCGGAATGGATATCCATCCGGTCGCGGTGATCATTGCGCGCGTGACCTACTTGCTGGCGCTCGCTCCGGTCATCGCCCGACGCGCCGGTTCGCTCTCGATCCCGGTATACCTTGGCGACTCGCTGCAATTGTCGACCGCGACGACCATGCATCTGAAAGAACTGGTCATTCGCGTGCCACCGCCACCGGAAGGCACCGATCTGAAATTTCCGGAAATCTTCTGCAAGGACATTCATCTGTTCGACAAGCTGGTCGCGCGGATGCGCCAGGGCTCGGAACAGAACATGACGATGCGGCAGATCGAACCGGCCTTCAGGCTTGAGATTGAACGCCATTACAAGCGCGACATGACCAAGGCCGAGGCCGAAGGCGTCGGCGAAATGGTCGCGACCTACGCCACGTTCGACGAACTGTGCCGCCAGGGCCGCGACTCGGTATGGACCTATGTAGCGCGCAACCTGTCGCGCCCGCTGGCGCTGTCGTTCGGCGCCGGATGGGCCAACGTGGTGGTTGGCAATCCGCCGTGGGTCGCTTTCCGGCACATGAGCGCAGACCTGCAACAGCGGTTTCGCGAATTAGCAAAAGGCGAGCGGGTCTATGTCGGCGGAAAGTTCGCGACCCAAAACGATCTTTCCGCCCTGTTCACCGTGCGCGCGGCATCTCTCTATCTGCGCTCTGGGGGGCGAATGGCGTTCATCTTGCCACTCGCGGCGCTGACACGCGGACAATTCGAGAGGTTGCGCAAGGGCTCCTTCTCCACCGCACGGATTGCCTGGGATGAAGCGTGGACGATGGACGACGACGTGCAGCCGCTGTTTCTGGTGCCGTCCTGCGTCGTGTTCGGCCGCCGCCGCGCGACGGCCAAAGCCTTGCCGGATAGTGTGAGGGCGTATTCGGGACAGTTGCCGATGCGGGATGCGTCGGAGGCTCAGGCCGATGCAGCGCTAACGGTGCGGGAGAACGCACCGAAGCCGGCCGAAGGCCGCTTCACCGGCGGTTCGGCCTATCGGAAATCGTTTCGTCAAGGCGCGACGCTGGTGCCGCGCATGCTGTGCCTCGTCGAGCGGAGAAACTTGGGTCGGCTGGGCGGCGATCCGACCGCGCCCTTTGTCGTCAGCCGACGCAACAGCCAGGAAAAGCAGCCGTGGAAATCGCAGCCCGGCGTCGAGCACCGCGTTGAAGCGGAATTTCTGCGCCCGGTGCTGCTCGGCGAGAGCATTCTCCCTTATCGCGTCTGGCGTCCCTTTGAGGGCGTTGTGCCGGTGACGGCGCAAGGCGCGGTGCTGGACGCGGAGGCGGCAGCCAATCGCGGCTTCTCCGGGTTGCATGGCTGGATGACCGGCGCAGAGGCCGTGTGGAATGCGCACCGGCCGTCGGAAATTTCCTTAATCCAACAATTTAACTATTACGGAAAGCTCAGCGCTCAGTTTCCAGTGCCGCAGCTCCGCGTCATATATGCGGCTTCAGGAACAATCCCAGCGGCTTGCTTGCTGCCAGGATCAGCAGCGGTGATTGAACATGGAATCTATTGGGCGCAGGTCTCCAGCGAAAGTGAGGGACATTATCTGACAGCCCTCTTGAGCAGCGAGACGTCCCGCGCTCGCGTCGCCGCTATCCAGGCTCGTGGCCAATGGGGTGCGCGGCATTTCGATAAAGTCATGTTCACGCTGCCCATCCCGCGCTTTGACGCCTCGCAATCTCTCCACAATGAAATCGCCGCAGCCGCCGCCGAAGCGGAACGAATCGCGACAGCCTTAGAACTGCCTGAGACCGTGAAATTTCAACGCGCGCGCAAGCTCATCCGCGACGCATTGACGGAATCGGGCATCGCGCCACAGATCGACAACGCTGGTGGCAAGGCTGCTTGATGAGGCGCCAGCGAACAAGGATGACGCAGGCGACAACTAACTTCCGTTTTGTCGTGGCTTGATGAAACGAATTTGCGGTGATCTCTCCAAGTTCGGCCCTGCATGCCCTCTGACCTGATCATTCTCGGCATCAACGCCTATCACGCCGACGCCGCGGCTTGCCTTCTACGCGGCGGCGAGGTTGTGGCCGCGGCCGAGGAGGAGCGGTTCCGCCGGGTCAAGCATTGGGCCGGCTTTCCGGCGCAGGCCATTGCTTATTGTCTCCAAGAGGCGAAGCTCGATCTGGGCGACGTGACCCATGTTGCGGTCAACCGCAGCGCGCGGGCCAATTTTTTCCGCAAGCTCGGCTATGTGCTGTCCGGCCGGCCAAGCCCGCTTCTCCTTGCCGCCAAGTTGAAAACCCGCAAGCAGGTGGCGCGCATTGCCGACGACCTCGCCGCCCTGCCCGGCCGGCCGTTTGCCGGCGCCATCGCGCATGTCGAGCATCATCGCGCGCATCTTGCCTCGGCGTTCTATGCCTCGCCGTTTGCGGAAGGCGTCGCCGTGTCGGTCGACGGCTTTGGCGATTTCGCGAGCGCCGCGTGGGGCGCCGCCTCCGGCACGGCGCTGTCGCTCGACGGCCGCATTCTATTCCCTCATTCGCTCGGCGTTTTCTACCAGGCGATGACGCAATATCTCGGCTTCCCGCACTATGGCGACGAGTACAAGCTGATGGGGCTCGCCGCCTATGGCGGGCCGTCACGCCGCGCCGCGGTGCAGCCGCTCCTGACGTTGCGCGACGACGGCGGCTTCGCGCTCGACTTGAAATATTTTCGCCATCACACCGACGACATCAGCTACGAATGGCCGGGCGGCGCGCCGGTGTTCGGCCCGTTGTATTCGCCGGCGCTGGTCGACGCGCTCGGCCCGCCGCGCTCGCCAGATGCGCCGATCGAGGAGCGCCATCGCGATCTCGCCTTTGCAACCCAGGCGGTCTACGAGGATGCATTCTTTCATCTGCTGCGAGCGTTGCAGCGGCGCCACGGCCATGCCGCGCTCGCGCTCGCCGGCGGCTGCGCCTACAACTGCCTCGCCAACGGCAAGATTTTGGACCGCACCGGTTTCAAGCAGCTTTACGTGCAACCAGCCGCCGGCGATGCCGGCGGCGCGCTCGGCGCCGCCTACGCGGTCTGGCACCACACCGGCGCGCGCACCGCGCCGATGACCCACGCCTATTGGGGGCCGTCGTTCGCGGACGCCGAGCTCGGCGCGGTCTTGGCGGAGCGGCGCGACACCATCGCCGCCGAGGGCTGTACGCTGCGGCGCTTCGATGATGAAGCCGCGCTGATCGAGGCTGCAGCGCGCGCCCTTGCCGACGGGCTCGTCGTCGGCTGGTTTGCCGGCCGCATGGAATGGGGCCCGCGCGCGCTCGGCAACCGCTCGATCCTCGCCGACCCGCGCCGCGCCGACATCAGAGAAATGCTCAACGCCAAGATCAAGCGCCGCGAATCGTTCCGGCCGTTCGCGCCTTCGGTGTTGCGTGAGGCCGTCGCCGACTGGTTCGAACGCGACGTCGATGCGCCGTTCATGCTCGAAGTCGTGGCGGTTCGCCCGGAGCGCGGCGAAAAGATACCGGCGGTGACCCACGTCGACGGCACCGGCCGGCTGCAGACCGTCGCGCGCGCCGCCAATCCGCGCTTTCACGCCCTGATCGCGGCGTTTTACAAGCTGACCGGCGTGCCCATGGTGCTCAACACCTCGTTCAACGAAAACGAGCCGGTGGTGTGCCGGCCCGAAGAAGCGCTCGACTGCTTCCTGCGCACCCACATGGACGTTCTGGTCCTCGGCAATTACTGGCTGCGGCGCTTGCCGGCGCCGTGCTAGTCTAAAATCACCATGCTCTAGCCCGGTTTATCTTTACGGAGTCGCCGCACATGCATCTCGAAACCCGCGTGCTGGTGACCGGCGGCGCCGGATTCTTGGGCTCGCATCTGTGCCAGCGGCTGCTCGACAGCGGAGCAACCGTCATCTGCCTCGACAATTTCTTCACCGGCACGCGGCGCAACGTCGAGGCGCTGCTCGACGACCGCCGCTTCGAGCTGTTGCGCCACGACGTCACCTTTCCCCTCTACGTCGAAGTGGATCAGATTTTCAATCTGGCCTGCCCGGCCTCGCCGGTGCACTACCAGCACGATCCGGTGCAGACCACCAAGACCAGCGTGCACGGCGCCATCAACGCGCTCGGACTCGCCAAGCGGCTGCGCGCGAAGATTCTGCAGGCCTCGACCTCGGAAGTGTACGGCGATCCTGCGATCCATCCGCAGGTCGAGAGCTATTGGGGCAACGTCAACCCGATCGGGCCGCGCTCCTGCTACGACGAGGGCAAGCGCTGTGCCGAGACGCTGTTCTTCGATTACCGGCGGCAACACAATCTGCGCATCAAGGTGGCGCGCATCTTCAACACCTACGGCCCGCGCATGCACCCGAACGACGGCCGCGTGGTATCGAACTTCATCGTCCAGGCATTGCTCGGCCGCGACATCACCGTGTTCGGCGACGGCTCGCAGACCCGCTCGTTCTGCTATGTCGACGACATGATCGACGGGCTCGTTCGGCTGATGCACAGCGCCGACGAGGTGACTGGGCCGATCAACATCGGCAACCCGCACGAATTTACGATTTTGCAGCTGGCGCGCGACGTCATCGAGCTCACCGGCTCGCGCTCGCGCATCGTGCATCGGCCGCTGCCGCAGGACGATCCGCGGCAGCGCAGCCCGGATATTGCGCAGGCGCAACGCCTGCTCGGCTGGAAGCCGCAGACGAATCTGAAGGAAGGGCTCAAGCGCACCGTCGCCTATTTCGATACGCTGCTCGGCAACGAAGAGATCAGGCCGCTGATCAAGCAGCAAGGCACCGAGGCCTGAAGCGCCATGGTACTTAACATGTACTTAAATAGTCATTGCGAGCGGAGCGAAGCAATCCAGCGCGGCACCGCAGTCCTGGATTGCTTCGTCGCGGAGCTTGTCATCGGGCCGGCCACTGCGGGCCGCATCCGTTGGCTCCTTGCAACGACTGCGCAGTGAGCGCGCCGGCACGAGGCCGCATGCGGCGCCTGATTTTCGTCAACCGCTTCTTTTTCCCGGACCATTCGGCGACGAGCCAAATCCTGTCCGATCTCGCCTGCCATTTGGCCGCAAGCGGACGCGAGGTGCACGTCGTCACCAGCGCGCAAATATACGATGCGCCGCGCGCCGCGCTGCCGGAGTTCGAGACCGTCAACGGCGTCAAGGTTCATCGCGTGCCGTCGAGCCGGTTCGGCCGCGGCAGCCTGGTCGGCCGCTCGCTCGATTATCTGACGTTCTACCGCTCGGCGCGGCGGCGTTTGATCGCGCTCGCCAGGCCGGGCGATCTCCTGGTCGCCAAAACCGATCCGCCGCTGCTTTCGCTGCCGGTCATGGCGGCGGCGCGCCGCCGCGGCGCCGGGCTGATCAACTGGCTGCAAGACCTTTATCCCGAAGTCGCGGTGGCGCTCGACGTGCCGTTCGTTCGCGCCCCGTTTTCGGCGCGGCAGCTTGCGCGCCGGCGCGACCGCTCCTTGCAGGCGGCCGAGGCCAACGTCGTCGTCGGCGAACTGATGGCGGAAAAACTTGCCGCGCTTGGCGTTGCGCCGGCGCGCATTCACGTCATCGCCAACTGGTGCAACGATATGGAAGTCAAGCCGCTAGCCCGCGCGGAGAATCCATTGCGGCAGACTTGGGGGCTCCGGGATAAATTTGTCTTTGGCTATTCCGGCAACCTGGGCCGGGTTCACCAATTCGAAACTGTGCTCGCCGCCGCAGTAAGGCTGCGCGATGATGCCCGTTTCGTTTTTTTGATGATCGGGGGCGGCAAACGCTATGAAGAGTTGCGCAGCGCCGTCGAACGCGAAGGGTTGGCCGGCTCGTTCCGTTTCATGCCGTATCAGCCGCGCCAAGCGTTGGCGCAATCGCTCGGCGCCTGCGACGTCCATTGGGTTTCGCTCAACCCGAAGCTCGAGGGTTTGATCGTGCCGAGCAAATTTTACGGCATCGCCGCCGCCGGCCGGCCGATCGTCATGATCGGCGAGCTGGACGGCGAACTGGGCCGATTGGTAACGGCGCAAAGCTGCGGCTTCACCGTGAAGCCGGGCGACGCCGGCGCGCTGATCGGCGTCCTCAGGCGGCTCGCCAACGAGCCGGACACCGTCGCGCAGATGGGCGCCCGGGCGCGGCATTTATTGGAGGCGCGATTTAGCCGGGCACGATCCTTGGAGCGCTGGCGCCAATTGCTGGATCGGCTGGATCACGTGCAGCCTGGAGCGTAGGCAGGCGTCCATCCGGAGGCACCGCCATGACATGGAGAACAAAGAACAATCAGGACCATTACGGTGGTGCCCGTGGAGGGAATCGAACCCCCACTCCTTGCGGAACACGATTTTGAGTCGTGCGCGTCTACCAGTTCCGCCACACGGGCCTGCCGTCCTCTATATATTCGGCGGGTCGCCGCGGCAAAAGGAAATCGCAGGCTCGCCTCGACAACGGTCTTGCTTCCACCTTAATGATTGCCAAATTGATGCCGGCGGCCGCTCTGGCGCGGCGCGACCTTTGACACGGACCCGCGATTCATGGACCAGACGCTGGTGGTCAAGCAGGCTGTGCTCGATCGGGCGCGCGGCTGGCGGCCCGGCGCCGCCGCCACGGCGATTTTCGCGCTCAGCCTGGCCACGCTGCTCGGCGCCTGGTATTTTCAATACGTGCTCGGCTACGAGCCCTGTCACCTCTGCCTCGAACAGCGCATTCCGTATTACGTCATCATCCCGCTGTCGCTCATCGTTGCCGGCGCGGCGCGAGCGCGCGCGCCGCGGACACTTGTGGGCTTCGGCCTCGTCGTGCTCGGCATTGCCGCATTATGCGGAGCCGCGCTCGGCGCCTATCACGCCGGCATCGAATGGGGCTTTTGGCCGGGTCCGACCGATTGCACCGGCTCGCTGTCCGACCTCAAATCGGGCGGCTCGCTGTTCGACCAGCTCAATTCCATTCGTGTGGTGCCCTGCGACAGGGCCGCCTGGCGCTTTCTCGGCATCTCGCTCGCCGGCTACAACGTGCTGATCTCGCTCGCCATGGCGGGCTTCGCCGGCTGCGGTCTATTGCCGGCGACAACAGCAAAAAAACCAGGCTGAGCCACCGTCGCATTGGCCGGCATGGCGCCTATTGCAATGGCCGCGCAGCCGCACTTTTTGGCCTCGGCGACAGTGCGGCGCCGCGTTGCAACAGCGGCCTCGATCAATTAACGTCGCATGCCGCGGCTCAGGCGGTCGCCATCAATCCGCAAGCGGTCGACATCGTGCAGCAGGCGCGCAAAGGCTGGACCGAGCACGGCGGCGAATTGATCACGCTGCCGGCCGACGAGCAGGCGACGTTTCTGAACATCCTATCGAGCGTCGGCGACGACGCATCGCAGAAGAAGCCGACCGTCCGAACTGCCTATGCGATCGTCAAGCAAGCGGCGCAGCGCCTGCAATGAGGCCCCAGCCGGCGGCGACGCGGCAGCACGGCGGCGACATCAGCGCAGGTGCGGTCAAACGCCGCGGTTGGCGCCGACAAAAGGCAGCCATGCCGGGCCAAGCTGGAAGTGCCGACGCAAGCCCATTGAAAGCGACAGGTAGAACATGATCGACGCCGTAGAGAAGGCCGTTGCCTGGCTCCTTGCCTTTACCCGCGCTGCATCGGCGATCTGCCTGATGGCGAGCGTGCTGATCAATTTCGCCAACATCATCGGCCGCTATTTCTTCAGCGTCTCGATTCCCTGGGCCGAGGAGATCATGCTGTTTCTGATGGTCGGCTGCGTCTTCACCGGCTGTTGCGCGGTGGCTTGGCAGGGCCGGCACATCCGCATGGACGTGCTCATCTCGGTGCTGCCGCCGACACCGCGCCGGCTGCTCATGCTGCTTTCCGAGCTGGTGCTGATCGCCGCCGCCATCGCCGTCGCCTACTTTTCCTGGCCGGTCATCACGCAGCTCGCCGCGTTCGATGAACGCAGCGAAGCGGCGAATTTTCCGCTTGTCGTTCCGCAATCCATGGTGCCGATCGGCTATGTGCTGATGGCGCTGCTCGTGGCGATCCGGCTCTTGACCACGGGGCGGCGCGGCGCCGGCGGGCCCGATCTGTCGCATACGTCTTAAGGCGGCAAGGCGATGGCGTATCTCGTCTATTTTGGCCTGCCGGTGCTGTTGCTGGCGCTCGGCTTTCCGATCTTCCTGATCCTGCTCGTCACCTCGATCGTGGCGGTGCTGACCGTCGCCAACATCCCGACCGACGCGATCCAGACCTACATGTTCGGCGGCCTCGACAATTTCCCGCTGCTCGCGGTGCCGTTCTTCGTGCTGGCCGGCGAGATCATGGCGCAGGGCGGCATCGCCCGGCGCATCATCGCCATGGTCATGGCGATCGTCGGCGGCGTGCGCGGCTCGCTCGCCGTCACCACCGTCGCCGCTTCCGAACTGTTCGGCGCCATGTCGCACACCGCGGTCGGCACCGTGATCGCGATGGGCCGGATGATTTATCCCTCGCTCAAGGAGAGTGGCTACAACGAACGCTTCTCCGTCGGCCTGATCGCCTCGTCGGGCGCCATCGCGGTCGTCATTCCGCCGTCGATTGCGATGATCTTGTACGCCGTTTCAGCCGAGCAATCGGCGGTGCAGCTTTTCACCGCCGGCATCCTGCCGAGCATTCTCATCGGCATCATCGATGCCGGATTCGTGCTCAGCTACGCGCAGATCAAGCGCGTGCCGCTCGGCCCGCGTGCGCGCTGGGACGTGATCTGGAAAACCAGCAAGGACGCCAGCTGGGCGCTCGGCACGCTCGCGGTGATCTTCGGCGGCATCTATGGCGGCGTGTTCACGCCGACCGAGGCCGCCGGCGTGGCCGTCATCTATTCGCTGTTCGTGACCATGGTGATCTATCGCGAGGTCGACATTCGCCGCTTCTGGAAAATCCTGGTCGACGCCGCGTTTCTGATCTCCCAGATCCTGCTGATCGTAACCTCGGCCAGCATCTACTCGTGGCTCCTGACCACCAGCGGCATTCCGCAGCAGATCGTTGCGTCGATCGACGCGATGCACATGGGGAAATGGGAGCTGCTGCTCATTCTCAATGTCGGGCTGTTGATCGCGGGAAGTTTTCTGGAGCCGCCGGCGGCGATTCTTATTCTCACGCCGCTATTGCTGCCGATCGTGCGCGCCGTCGGCGTCAACGCCATTCACTTCGGCATCATCGTCGCGGTCAATCTCAGCCTCGGCATGTATACGCCGCCGTTCGGCCTGAACCTGTTTTCCTCGCAGGCGATCTTCAACGCGCCGCTGAGCCGCATCTACCTCGGCGTGCTGCCGTTCCTGCTGCTCAATTTCGCAGCGCTCTTGATCATTACGTACATCCCGGAGATCTCGATGGTGCTGCTCGGTCACTGAAGCCGCAGTCAGCCGCGGTTTGCCGCGCTACGGCAGCTCCGGGAGCAACAATTCAGCGGGATTACGTCGCTGGAAAACAATGGTGGGCGGTACAGGATTTGAACCTGTGACCCCTTCCATGTCAAGGAAGTGCTCTCCCACTGAGCTAACCGCCCGTTCACATCGTGCATGTAGCGTCGCGCCGGCCGCCGGGTCAAGGGCGCGTCGGCGACTACTCGACCATCGGCACTTCCTGTTGCCCGTCATCCTGAGGTGCGCGGCGAAGCCGCGCCTCGAAGGATGAGCGGCCCCAGCGCCTCGGCCGTCGCCCTTCGAGGCTCGACGCTTCGCGTCGAGCACCTCAGGGTGACAAACAGAATAATCAATACACTGCGCGGCCGCCCGAAATGTCGAACACGGCGCCGGTCGAGAACGAGCACTCCTCCGACGACAGCCAGGCGATCATTGCCGCCAGCTCGTCGACCTCGAGGAGCCGGTTCATCGGGATTTTGCTGCGCATGTAGTCGATATGCTGCTGGCTCATTTGCAGGAACATCCCGGTGTTGACCGCGGCCGGCGCGATGCAGTTCACCAGGACGCCGGTAGTGGCCAATTCCTTGCCCAGCGATTTTGTCAACGCGATGAGCCCGGCCTTCGAGGCCGAATAATGCGAGGCGTTCGGGTTGCCCTCCTTGCCGGCGATCGAGGCGATGTTGACGATGCGGCCGTAGCCCGCCGCCACCATGTGCGGCACCACGGCGCGACAGACCAGATAAGGGCCGATCAGATTGACCTCGACGACGCGCCGCCAAACCTCCGGTTCAAGCTGCCACAGCGGCCCATTGCCGCCGGCGATGCCGGCATTGTTGATGACAATGTCGATCCGGCCCCATTCGCCGATCAGCGCATCGGCAGCGTTGGCAATGCTTGCTTCGTCCGTGACGTCGACGACCGCCGAGCGAACACGGCCGCTCTGCTTTAGCGATGCAACGGCCTGCTCCAGCGCCGCGGCGTCGATGTCCCACAAAGCCACCGACGCGCCGGACGCCAACAGCCGCTGCGCCGCCGCGTAGCCGATGCCGCGCGCGCCGCCGGTCACGATGGCGGTGCGGCCTTTGAGGTCGATCTGGTTCATGCGAGCGGGCCGCAGGAGCGATCGCGTCTGTTAGAACTTGACGCGGTCGGCGCCCTTGAGCCCGAGCATTTGCCGCGCCTCGTTCGGCGTGGCGATTTCGTAGCCGAGCTCTTCGACGATGCGCCGAATCTTTGCCACCTGCTCGGCGTTGCTCGCGGCGAGCTTGCCCGGCCCGATATAGAGGCTGTCTTCGAGGCCGACGCGCACGTTGCCGCCCATCATTGCCGCGTTGGTGCAGAAGTTCATCTGATGGCGGCCGCCGGCCAGCACCGACCACAGATAATCCTTGCCGAACAGCCGGTCGGCGGTGCGCTTCATGAACAACAGGCAGTCGAGATCGGGGCCGATGCCGCCCAGAATTCCGAAGATGAGCTGCAGGAACACCGGCGGCTTGAACAGGCCGCGATCGATGCAGTGCGCCAGGTTATAAAGGTGCCCGGTGTCGTAGCACTCGTGCTCGAACTTGACGCCGTGACCTTCGCCCAAGGTCTTGTAGACCTTCTCGATGTCGCGAAACGTATTCGGGAAGATGTAAGCGTCGGAATTGAGCAGATAGCTTTCCTCCCAATCGTACTTCCAGGTCTTGTAGCGCCGCGCCATCGGATAGAGCGCGAAATTCATCGAACCCATGTTGAGCGAACACATTTCCGGCGACAGCCGATTGGCGGCGGCGATGCGCTGGTCGACCGTCATGGTGACCGCGCCGCCGGTGGTGATGTTCACCACGGCGTCGCTGGCCTGTTTGATACGCGGCAGAAACTGCATGAAAATGGCGGGATCGGGCGATGGCCGGCCGTCCTTCGGATCGCGGGCGTGCAGATGCAGGATGGCGGCGCCGGCCTTGGCGGCGTCGATCGCCTGGGTGGCGATCTGATCGGGCGTGATCGGCAGCGCCTCCGACATGGTCGGGGTGTGGATCGAGCCGGTGACTGCACAACTGATGATGACCTTGTTCGCCATGGATCGCTCTCCCTACCGCCCGCCGATTACCGCTCGGCCGGCTCCCGCCTTGATGCCCGGCCGCTGCCACTATCGTCAACTGGGTCGCAGCCGGGTCGCGATCATCGTGCGCGTCTAAAGGACCGTGGGGTCAGGCTGTCGATCTGACAATAGGAGAAGCCCATGATCGACATCGATGCGTGAAATCGCCGGCGATCGATCTTCCGCACGTTCAGGCAAGGTGGAAACGGCAAGCCCTGGAAGTACGCGCACAACCCCGTGTCGGTCACGCGAACCGTTCCGGGCGGCAACGTGCCGGATCGCATTTCGCCCCGATTGCCGACCCTGATCTTCCCGACCACCGACCCATCGGAAAGAAGACGCCCCTCCCCGACGGTGCCGTCGGAACACGTCAATGCGAACGGCTTGCCGAGCATGAAAGCCCAGGCTTCTCTGGGCCCGAGTTCTTCGGCGGCAGCCGAAGTGGCTGCCAGAGCAACCGCACCGAGGACGGCCAGATGCACTATCATTGGCGACTCCCAAGGGCCTGATCTTTTGCGGTAGACCGCAGTATAGCCATGGACCAAACCAGACAGCAGCTTACAATCGGCATTAACCTACAATTGGCGTTAACCTCTGGACCGCCGCAGCAGCAGGCGGCGCGCGGGAGCCGCTGCGATGACCATCATCGTAACCGACGAGGACGTGCAGCGGTTGCTTTCAATGCGCGAGTGCATCGAGGCCATGCGGACGGCGTTTCGGGATTTTGCCGCGGCCAGCGGCATTCTCTACCGCAAAGCCATGGCGGAAAGTTTCGAACAAGATCATTCCGACCGAATGGCTGGGCAGCGATTTGTCGGCCTATTATTCGGCCTATTATAAAGCCGGCTTCCGGCCGTCACCGTAAGGCTTGGTCATGAACCATCGCATCCGCTGCGCTGCATTGGCTGCTGCCGCACTTGTCGGACTTGCCGGCTCCGCTTGCGCCGGCAACGTCGCGGACTTTTATCGCGGCAAGCACATCACGCTCGTCATCGGCTACGGCCCGGGCGGCGGCTACGACCTTTATGCGCGCATGCTCGGCCGCTTCATTGGCGTGTATATTCCGGGCAATCCGATCGTCGTGCCGCAGAACATGCCGGGCGCCGGCAGCCGTAGCGCGGCGAACTGGCTGTACAAGGTGGCGCCGCAGGACGGCAGCGTCATCGCCTGCCTGAGCCAGGCGACGCCGACCGATCAGGTGCTCAGCGAGCCTGGCGTCCAGTTCGACGCCCGCAAGTTCAACTGGATCGGCAACCTCAACGTCGTGAACAATATCCTTTACGTGTCGGCGGCAAGCGGCGTGGCGACGTTTGCGCAGGCCAAGGTCAAGCCGCTCGCCATCGGCGCCACCGGCGCGACCTCGCCTTCGGTGCTCTATCCGCAGGTCTCCGACAATCTGCTCGGCAGCAAGTTCAAGATCATCGCCGGCTATCCGGGCGGCGGCGACATCAATATCGCGGTCGAGCGCCACGAGATCGACGGCCACGGCAGCGATTCCTGGGATTCCATGAAAGCCACCCATCCGGATTGGCTGCGCAAGCATGCCATCAACATTCTGTTCCAGATCGGCCCGCGGCGCGAAAGTGATCTTCCGGACGTGCCGCTGTGGACCGAGCTTGCCGGCAACGACGCCCAGCGCCGGGTGCTGGCGCTGCTCTCGGGCGACGTGTCGGTCGGCAGGCCGATCCTCACTGCGCCGAATGTACCGGCCGACCGGGTCAAGGCGCTGCGGCAGGCTTTTGCCGAAACGATGCGAGACCCGCAATTCATCGCCGCCGCCAGAGCGGCGAACCTGAACATGAATCCGATGTCTGGCGAAGAGCTGCAGCAGGCGGTCGACGCCATCGTGGCGACACCGCCCGACATCGTGGCGCAGGTGAAGGCCGCTATCGCGATCAAGGACGTGCAGCCCAAGGGGCAGTAGCGAGCCGCGTGTCCAATAATTCGCCACCGACCGCGGCGCGAAGTGGCGGCTAATACCGCCACTCGAAACCGAAATGCATGCCCTGCTCTTCGATGCCGTTGGTCGGCTTGCCGGACGTCGATGCGCTGGTGTTGCCGTTGGGCTGCTGGTAGGGGCTCAACGCGCCTTCCAGGGCCGCGCGGTTGGTTGGCACGCCCATGCCGCCGGTGAACTTCAATCCGGTGTCGGCCTGCGACTTGGCCGACCTGGGCTCGACCTGCCGTTTCACGTTGGTTCGGTCCGAACCCGCGCCGGATGGCAGACCGCTCGGCAGATGCAAAGTTCCCGACGATGCGGCGGGGCCGGCGCTTTGCCCAGGCAACGCGGCAGGGTGCGGCAGGCGCGCGGCTGCGCCACTCTTCGCGGTACCGACGCCGCGGCATGAGCGCGCCTCCTTGCGCTTAAAACAATGCTTGAACGGATTATCAGCCGAGCGCCGCAGGTCGACGCGCTCGAGCGACGCCGCGCCTTCGCTGACGGCCGGCTGCGTCAAGGGTGCGGAAAAGCCCCCGCGCGAACCCAATCCCAAAGCGACCAGCGCCAATGGAACGGTCAAAGCGGCTAAACACCAAGGCATAGCGAATCGTATCTTCATCGTGTGATGAAAGCTTGAAAGACCGCGCGCCGTTTCACCCTATGAAAATGTTCACCTGCGGGTCAAATAAGCGCTTGATAGGTTGTGAAAAATAGCGTTAATCGCCGATCGCGGGTGGCAAGCGGCGCATGCGGCGGTAAGCACCCGAGTTCAAGGTTGAAGATGTCATCTTCACTCAACCGGCCGCAGGAGCGTCCGGAGGAGCCCAATAGCGGCACATCGGCGCAGCAGCCGGTTGCGGCCGGTTCGCACTCTGCCGCCGGCGGGGCCGCCTCGGCCTCGGTTCAGCCGTTGCCGCGACGGCCTGACGCGGGGCTGTTCTCGCTTGCCTCGATCGCCAGCCATTACCGCATCGCCGCGGATCCATTCCAGCTCGCTCACGACCTCGGACTGGGCGCCCATGCGGCCACCGGCGAGGACATCGTGCGGGCGGCCACGCGATTAGGCCTCAAGGCGAGGGTTCTGCGGAACGAAGAGGCCAAGCGCCTTGCCTCGGCGTCCACGCCCGCCATCCTGCGCATGAAAGACGGCGGCTATTGCATTCTCGTGCAGCGCCTCGCCGACGGCAGGTTGCGCATTGCCGACCCGCTCACGCGCACCATCAAGGACGAGAGCCTCGACGAGGCGGCCGCGGTCTGGGCCGGCGAGATCGTTCTGGTGACGCGCCGTTTTGGCGGTGCCGGCGTCGATCCGGCAACGTTCGGCTTCCGCTGGTTCCTGCCGTCGATCTGGCGCTATCGCGGACCTCTCGCCCACGTACTGATCGCGTCGCTGTTCGTGCAGTTGTTCGCGCTGATCACGCCGCTGTTCTTCCAGATCATCATCGACAAGGTTCTGGTGCACAAGGGCATGTCGACGCTGATCGTCATCGTCGCCGGCCTGGTTGCGATCGGCCTATTCGACGTCACGCTGCAATATCTGCGCTCCTATGCGCTTAGCCACACGACGAGCCGCATCGACGTCGAGCTCGGCAGCCGGGTGTTCGATCATCTGCTGCGGCTGCCGCTGAGCTATTTCGAGACGCGACCGACCGGCCAAACCGTGGCGCGCGTGCGCGAGGTCGAGACCATCCGCAGCTTCCTCACCGGACAAGGGCTGTCGTCGATCATCGACCTGTTGTTCACGATCGTTTTCTTCGCCGTCATGTTTCTCTACTCGACGGCGCTGGTGCTGATCGTGCTCGGCTCGATTCCGTTCTATCTGCTGATCGCCTATCTGGTGCGGCCGGCGCTGCGGCAGAAGATCAACGAGCGGTTCAACACCGGCGCGGCGAGTCAGCAGTTCCTGGTCGAATCGGTGTTCGGCATCCAGACCTTGAAGGCGGCCGCGGTTGAGCCGATCCTGCGCAACGAATGGGACGATCGGCTCGCCGCCTACGTCAAAACCTCGTTCCAGGCCGTGCTGCTGAGCAATTTCGGCCAGAACGCGATCGGCTACGTCAACAAGGTAACCACCGCCGCGGTGTTGTTCGTCGGCGCCAAGGCGGTGATCGACAGCGATCTGACGATCGGCGGCCTGGTCGCCTTCTACATGATCATGAACCAGGCGACGGCGCCGATCCTGCGTTTGTCGCAGCTGTGGCAGAGCTTCCAGCAGGTGCAAATTTCCGTGCAGCGGCTCGGCGACATCCTCAACAGCCCGCCCGAGGCGCAGCGGCCCGCCAGCGCGTATCTGCCGCCGATGCGCGGCACGGTCAAAATATCCGGGCTGAGCTTCCGCTACCGGCCCGATGCCGCCGACGTCTTGCGCGACGTCAATCTCGACATACCGGCCGGCCAGGTGCTGGGTATCATCGGCCATTCCGGCTCTGGCAAGTCGACGCTGACCAAGCTCATCCAGCGGCTCTATCGGCCGGACCGCGGCCAGATCTTGATCGACGGGGTCGATATCGGCCAGGTCGACACTGCCTGGCTGCGCCGGCAGATCGGCGTCGTGCTGCAGGAGAACGTGCTGTTCAACCGCACCATCCACGACAACATCGCGCTCGCTAATCCGGGCATGCCGCGCGGCCAGGTGATCGCCGCGGCACGGCTCGCCGGCGCCGACGAGTTCGTCGCCAAGCTGCCGCTCGGCTACGACACGCCGATCGAGGAGCGCGGCGCCAACCTCTCCGGCGGCCAGCGCCAGCGCATCGCCATTGCGCGCGCGCTCGCCACCCAGCCGCGCATCCTGATCTTCGACGAGGCCACCAGCGCCCTCGATTACGAAAGCGAGCGCATGATCCAGGCCAACATGCGCAGGATCGTGCGCGGCCGCACGGTCGTCATCATCGCGCACCGCCTGGCCGCGGTGCGCCATTGCGATCGCATCGTCGCCATCGAGAACGGCACGGTCGTCGAAGAAGGCAGTCACCATTCGCTGTTGGCGCGCCCCGACAGCCTCTATGCGCGGCTGTGGTGCATGCAACAGCAGGAGAGCGACGCCTGAAGCGCTAAGACGAGCATGAGTTTGGTGCAATCAGGAAATCATCCGGCAACGTCCGCAACATCCGGCGGCAAGGCGCTCATAGCGCGGACGGCGTCCTCGCAGCTGACCGCTACCGACCGCGAGTTCTTGCCGGCCGCGCTCGAGATCCTGGCGACGCCGCCCTCGCCGGTCGCCAAGTCGCTGCTGCTGGCGATCTGTGCGCTGTTTTTCGGCGCGCTGGCCTGGTCGTATTTCGGCTGGATCGACATCTATGCGGTCGCGCCCGGAAAAATCCAGCCGGACGGCGGATCGAAGGTGGTGCAGCCGGTCGACGCCGGCAAGGTGGTGGCCGTTCGCGTACAGAACGGCAGCCGGGTCAACGCCGGCGACGTTCTGATCGAGCTCGATCCGACCGAAACTGCGGCCGAGCGGCAAGCGCAGGCGAGCGATCTCGAAGCCGCGACCGCCGAGGCGGCAAGACGCAAAGCGGCGATTGCCGCCGCCCAGACCGAAGCCATGGCGCCGGCGCCGATCGCGTTTGCCGCCGGCATCAGCGAGCCGGTGCGCCGCCGCGAGGCAGGCGTGCTGGCCGCCGATCTCGCCGAGCTGCGCTCGACCGTCAATAGCCTCAAGTCGCAGCTCGCCGAGAAGGTCGCGACCAAGGCGCGGCTCGAAGCCACCATTGCCGAGCGGCAAAAGCTGATCGCGCTGGCGAAGGAACGCGTGTCGATGCGCGAGAAGCTGCAAGCCATGGGCGCCGATTCGCGCGCGCAAACCATCGAGGCGTTGCAGGACTACGAGACGCAGCTCACGACCGATACCGACGAGCGCGGCCAGCTTCTGGAGACCGGCGCGGCGATGGCTTCGCTCGGCCGCAAGATCGAGCAAGTCATCAGCCAGTTCGTCGCCGATCAAGCGCAGAAGCTTGCCGCGGTTGAGAGCAAGCGCGATCACCTCGCGCAGGATTTGATCAAGGCGCAGACCAAGGCCAGCCACACCGTGCTGCGGGCGCCGATTTCCGGCACCGTGCAGCAGCTTGCGGTGTCGAGCCTGGGTCAAGTGGTGGCGAGCGGCCAACCGTTGCTCACCATCGTGCCGTTCGACCAGCCGCTCGAGATCAAGGCGATGGTCGCCAACCAGGACATCGGCTTCGTCGCGGCGGGCCAGAACGCGGTGGTCAAGGTCGACTCGTTCCCGTTCACCCGCTACGGCACCATCGACGGCACCGTCGAAAGGGTGTCGCGCGATGCCGTCGACGAACGCGACGCCACCGAACTCAGCGATGCCGCCAATGCGGCGCGGCCGCAGGGCGCCATGACGGGGGCGCCGGCGAAGACGCAGAATCTGGTCTTTCCCGCGACCATCCGGCTGGCGCAACGCACCATGGACATCGACGGCAAACAGGTAGCGCTGATGCCCGGCATGGCGGTCAACGTCGAGATCAAGACCGGACAGCGCCGCGCCATTGATTATCTGCTGTCACCATTGCGCGAGGCCGTCAGCGACACAGCCCGCGAGCGGTAGGAATTCGCGCCGGCAATCGTTGCGGCCTCGATGCCGGCGGGATTATCGAGCAGAGGTCCTGCCGGGGAGCGGCGATCACCACGTGTAGCGTAGCGTGCCCGATCCGGCGTAAGTCTGTGCGGTAGAAGCGAACTCGCCGTCAAACTTGGTCAGGAACGTCCAGCGCGGCGTCAGCCGTAATTCGCCGCCGGCAGAGACGAGCGCCGAATTGGGCGGCGTCGCCGCGCCATTCACGACGAAACTGGCTCCCGGCAGCGCCTCGAATACCGCGCTCAGCGTCGGGTTCGTTGTCCAGTCATGCGCCCAGGCCAAGCGGGCGCGCAGCAACAGCGGCATGCCCTGGAACGCGGTGAGGTCGTCCAGGCGCGCGCCCAGCTCGCTGCGCGTATCGGTGGCGTTCTGGGCGGCGTAAGACAATCCGAACCCGCCGCCGGTCAGATCGGCCTCGCTGTAGGCCGGCGTGTGAAACGCTTCGAATTGCACGGCCGCGTAGGGTGAGACGCCGGCGCCAGACCAGACGCCGTAACGATAGCCGGCCTCCAGGCGGCCGCCGTAAGCCTGCGCGTTGAAGCTCGCGGTGAGCGGGTCGCCGAGCGCGACGCGGCTCGTCGACATCCAATGCTCGGCAGCAGCGACCGCCGCCGCCACATAGGCCGGGCCCGCATGGCTCACGCCGTAAAGCCCAGCCTGGAACGCATCGCTGCGGCCCGTGCCGAGGCCCTGCGCCAAGCTCCAGCCGGTCTCGCCACCCGATAGCCCGAAGCCAAATACCGTGTCTGGCGTGAGATGGTAATCCATGCCGCCGGCAAAGCCGCTCGCCTGCGCGTTGGTGCTATTCGAGCCGATGACCGCATTGCCCTGGGTGAATTCACCGCCGCCGAACGCCGATCCCCACGCCGTCCAGCGCTGCGCAAAGGTCGCCGGCGGCGGCGCCTTGAGCACGCCCGCATAGGCCAGCGCGATGTCGGACGGGAACGCCGGCTCTTGATCCGGCGCGAAGCCCATCGGCCCACCGGCGCCACCGATCCGGCCATCGACGAACGGATCGAGCATCACGCCGAGGAATTCGCTCAGCATCAGGAACGCGCCCTTGTCGGCGCCGGTCGCGACCTCGCCGTCCAATTGCGTCAGCGCGTTCGCCAAGTTGGCGCCGGTCAGGCCGAGCACCCCCACAAAACCGGGCGGCAGCGTGCCGCCGTTGTTGAAGAACGTATTCAACGCATTGGCGACGTTCTGCTGGTTGACGTTGAGCCCAGTCATTGGAATCGACGCCTTGAGGTTCAAGAACACGTCGTTCGGCGAATAGCTGAGGCTTGCCGTAAAGTTGCTCGGCAGGTTCATGGTACTGAGCGAAGCAAACGTCCCGTTGATGCCGCCGGTCGACATCAGGATGGTGTATTGCTTCTGCATGTAGGTGCCCGGCGCGAACGCCGCGTCCACGGTGCCGTTGAGCGAGGCTGTGCCGATCGTGACGTTGGCGAAGCTCGCGGTCGCCGGGCTGACCTGGATCAGGTACATCGCCCCCGACAGGAAGGCGAGGCTGCCGCTCACCGTCATCGAGGTGCCGGGCGTGCTATTGCCGGGCGCGAACGTGCCGCCGGACTCGACGGTCGTGGACGATACCGTGCCGGTGCCGCCGAGCGTGCCGCCGGAATTGACCGTCACGCCGCTCGACGCCGCGATCGAGCCGTTGACCAGCAGTGTGCCGGCATCGACGGCGGTGGCGCCCGTATAGGTCTCGGTATTGGTCAGGGTTAGCGTGCCGGTGCCGACCTTGATGAGCGAGCCGCCGCTGCCGCCGTTCGAGCCGCCGTCGGAGATCACGCCGCTCACCGTGGTGGACAGGTCGTTGCTGCCCACCGTGAGCGCGTTGCCGCCGAGGAAATAACTGCCGGCCCCTTCGATCGAGCCGGCGGTCATGCCGCCGTCGGTCAACCCCGACATGTCGAAGGTGCCGCCGGCGTTGGTGATGAAGCGCGCATTGCCGCCGGTGCTGGAGCCGGTGAACGAGACTGTGCCCGGGCTGTTGGTAGTGATCGTGGCTGTGTCGGCGGTGCTCGAATTATTGAAATTCAAAGTAAGATTATTGGTGATGGTCGCGCTGCCGGCATCGGCCGAGTTGTTAAACGTCGCAGTCTGGTTGTTGACGATGGTCGCACTGCCGGCATTGCTCGAGTTGTTGAACGTCAGCGAGGAGTCGTTGGTGATGCTGGCCGTGCCGGCCGTGCTGGTATTGTTGAACGTCAGATTGCCGGTCGGGCCGATATTGGTGATGGTCGCACTGCCGGCCGTCGCCGAGTTGTTGAAGACCATCGTAGACACATTGTTGATTGTAGCCTCACCGGCCGTACTGGTGGCGTTAAAGGTGAGCGTGCCGGCGCCGGTGTTGAGAATGCTGGCGTTGCCGGCCGTGCTCGAAGTGTTGAAGGTAGCCGTTCCTACGTTGGTAATCGCGGCGCTGCCGGCGCTGCTGGTATCGTTAAACGTGAGCGTGGCGCCGCTTTCGTTGTTGATGGTGGCGTTACCGCCCGTGCTGGTATTGGCAAAGACGATGGTGCCGCTGGGATCGTCGGTTATGCTTGCCGAACCCGCCGTGCTCGAATTGTTGAAATTGAGCGCTCCGCCGTTGTTGTTGACGACCGCGCTGCCGGCGCTGCTGGAGTCGTTGAACGTGAGGGTGGCGCCGGAATTATTCGTGATGGCGGCGTTGCCGCCGGTGCTGGAGTTGCCGAAAATAACCGTGCCGCCGTTGGTGATGTTGGCGTCGGCGGCGGTGGCGGAATTGTTGAAGGTCAGAGTGCCGGTGCTGGTGTTGCTGATGACCGCGCTGGCGGCGGTGGCCGAATTAAAAAAGTCCATTTCGATGTTATTGGTGAACGAAGCGCTGCCGGCAGAGCTGCTGTCATTGAACTGAAGGATTTCATTATTCGTGAAAGTCGTGTTTGCATTGCCGGCAGTGCTGGTGTCGTTAAAGACGATAAAGCCGCTATTGTTGTACGCGACGGTGCCGGTACCGGTGTTGGCGGAGCTTCCGTTCTGGAACACCAGCGAGTTGCCGTCCGTGATACTGAAGTTCTGGGTATTCGCAGAATTATTGGTGACGCCGGTACCGTTGATCAGGAACGGATTGTCAATGGTAAAGGAGTAGGCCTGCGCAACCGCATTGAAGTCGATGGCGCCGATCGAGACGAGACCGCTGGCATTATCGACGGACGTACTCCCCGTGGCTGCGAACGTGGCGGTGCCCGTCGGTACCGTGTTGGGCGTCCAGTTGGTCGGGGTATTCCAATCAGTGGTGCTTCCGTTCCACGTCGCGTTCTGGGCGTAGGCCGCGCCGCCGCTCAGGCAGGTACAGGCGAGCAAGGCCGCCGCCCGGCGCAACGATCGGCGCGGGCGCGCATGTACCCCTTGCGCGGCGCACTGCCGCGCAGCGACCTGCAACGCATCCAATGACCGCATTGCGTTTGCGGAGATAGCCGCCCCGCCTCGCCTCCGATGGCCCCGAACGCTTTTAGAAATCTACGCTTGCAGTAAGCCCGATGCTTACCGCTGCGGCGGCAAGTCTGCAATCATGAGAGGACGATTTGCACGGTTTTTCCCAACGGCGTGGCCGGTTAGCCACACATGGCGGAGGTTGCGGCGCCTGCCGTTCAGGCTTGGTGGACGACGATGGTGACGCTCGTCCGCGCCATTGGATCGGGCAGGCGGCCTGTTTTCGCCGCCGCGGCCTCGGCTCGATTGGCCCAAAACACCAGCGGCATGCTCAAGGCCAGCATCGACAAGCCACGGACCGTGCCCAAAGGTCGCCGTCCATAGATGCGGTTGAACGCTGCCAAATAGACTCGCATGGCACGCATCGACGCCGCCGAGCCGGTGAATGCCACCCTGCTGTTGCGGCCGTCCAATCGCGGCGCGCCGACCGGCCGCCCGCCATTCATGTGGAAGCCGACAATGGTACCGCCCGGGCGCAAGTACGGCACCAGCGTGGCGAGCAATTCGGACAAACGCGGCATGTCGTCGGTGTTGAGCTGCAGCACGCAGAGATCGAACTGCTGGCGCGGATCGATCGCCTTCGCAAACAGCTCCGATTCCAATCCCGCAGGAGACACGTGCGCGATCCTGCCCGGCAGTTCGGTGAGGCCGAGGAAGACACCGGGCGTGTCGATGGCGACGAGAGCATCGCGGGCGCCGGCGGCCTTCGCCGCCTCGATCGCCGCCAGCAAGGGCTGCGCGCAAGCCCAGAACGGATTGAGCATGGTCACACGCGGCCAGCAGCCGAACACCCGATAATAGGCCTTGCGCGCGATGCGGCGCGGCAGAGTTTCACCGGGCAGCTTACCGTGGCTCGCCGGGCGTTCCTGCGGCAGCTGCCAGGGCACGTGAAACCAGGGAATGTCGAAGACCGCCGGGCCCGGGGCAAGCGTCGCCAGTTCGAGCGGCCGGACGGGCTCACGTTCGTCTCCGCCGCGCCAACGCACGATCGGAATTCCGGCCGATTTGACGCGCGGCTGCAGCAGGCGCTGGTATTCGCGCCGCGCCTTGCGGCGCTCCTCGCTGCCGCCAGCGACATGCTGTTCCTCGGCGGCCGCCATGGCGAGGCGAATTTTGGCTTTGCGCGCTTCCGCTTCGTCGCGCTTCTTTGCCAATGTGCGATCGATGACGTCCAAGATCGCGCGGTTCCGGGCCGCGTCAGGCGTGCTCGGCGCGCCGGCGTCCAACGATCTGCGCGCGAAAACGCCGTTCGCCGCGGGCGCATTGCTGCCGATGGTCACAGCGGCCTCGTCGAGGGCCGTCGCGGCATAGTCGGTAAGTTCGCGATCAATCTCCTGGAGCGCGCCCGTCAACAGTCCGATCCGCTGCGCGTGCGCTTTTTCCGCGCCATCCAGGCGCCACCACAGCCGATCGATCGCGAGCATGCCGTCAGGGGGCGGCTCGAACTCGGTCCGCGAGCCGAGCTTTGTGGACAGAAACGCGTGCCGGATCTTCATGAAATCGGGCCAGTGGTAATCCCATTGCGGATGGCCGAGGTGCGATGGAAACTTCGGAGCGAACGACAGCACCTTGGTCACGAAGGCGTCGAGCTCTTTGCGCGCAGCGTCCGCAACGGGCGGAATATCGGCGGCGTGCAGGACCAGCGGCCGATGGGCAAAGCTTGTCTGGTAGGGCGTGACCCAGGTGATCATCCGCTCCGCGAGATCCCGCGGATCCGGCGGACCGTGGACGATCTGTTCCCAGGCGACGCCGCCGCTGCGCAGCTCGAGCATCAAAAACTCGTCCGAATCGCCGAGCAGCTTGACCTCGGCATCCGGGCACAGTTCCAGCATCAGCCCGTGGTCCCAGAACGCATTGGGCTCCGCCAGATAACGCTGCGGCCGCATGCCGACGATGGCGACCGGCATCTGCTGGCCGACGAGCGTGTTGTCGTCCACCTGCCAGTAGAACTGGTCGGCCTGCAACAGGTGAAAGCCGCTTTGATTGATGGTCTTGCCGCGGATCGTGATGTGGCGATGCCGCAGGATGAGCTCGGCCATCTCGCGCGGCGGAATACGAAGCACTGTGGGGTCACCGGCAAGCCGCCGCTGCAGCGCCGGGACGAGATCCTCCTTCACGGTGCAATAGCTCGGCGAGGCGACGATGCGCTCGCCGCGCCTGAGATGGCCGAGCAGATTGCGCAGGCTGCCGTCGGCAAGCACGAAATCGGCATTGAAGAAGATGAGCCAGGCGTCGGTCATCGCGGGGCCGAGATCGGCAAAGGCCCGGTGCAGCGCGTAAGTCAGCGCCATGCCGTACTTGTCGCTGCGCGTGATCAGATCGTCGAGGCCGACGAGCCGCACCGGACAGAGCTTTTGCGCTGCCCTGACTGCGGCGTGGTCGGCGATCCTGGCGAACAGCCGCTCCTCGGAAACCAGCACCAGCTCGCATGGCACCTGCGCCGCGACGGCGGGCAAATTGCCGGGCGCGAGCAGCGCCGGAAGCGCAAGGTTGATGAGTTCGTCGACGTAGGAATCGCCCCACGCATAGCCGATGATGCGCGTGGGCAAGCTGGCGGGCGCCGGGCCGGCGGTACTGTCACTCATTGGCCGCGCTGGGGCTGATTGCAGCGACGCGCCCGCCGCCGAACGATGAACGGGCGATGCGTGACGTATTCAAGCTGCCAATTCCCCCGGGCGAGGAGTGAAGCATGAGCGCGCCGGGCAACGGATCGGACGCGATGTAATAGCTCGTGTCGAATATGTTGAATGAATGCACGCGATGCGTTGTCAGAGGCGAATCCCACAAGATGCGCTTACCTGTGCAGCCAACGTCTGAATTTCCTCAGTGGGGCAGTGACGCGCCACGACCGCGATGCATACAAGGCCTTCAGCTCTTCCTCGAGCGCCGCGAGCCGTCCGCTTAGCTGGGCCAGCAGCGCATCTTTTTCGGCAACGGCCTGTTCCAGCTTGGCGACGCCAGCCTTGGCCGGATCGGACAACGTCAACCGCACCAGCGACACGTGCCCCGCCAGCACTCGTCCATTTTCGCTGAAGGCGCCGATTCGCACCCACAAACGCCCATGGCAGGCTTCGGTCAGATCGTCCGGCACGGTTGCGCTGAGCGTCGCCCGCCCGACGAGATCGCGAGACCGCCGCGTCTCCAGCGCGCGGCCGCACACATTGATGCCCAACTGCGACTCCAATTCGGCCGGATGGACGTGATGGACGGTGAAGGAGAGCTCGCAGGCCGTGCCCGGCTGGACCCGGACAAAAATCGATGCCTGCTGCGCGGCACCGATCCAGCGCGCCGAAAGCCGGTTTTGATACTCGTGGATGGGGATGCCCCAGCCGATGCCGAGGAAAGGACCGGCCAAGGCAACGCTGGCGCTCGTCAGCGGCAGGTCGGCTTTCTGGAAGGCATCCCAACAGGCTCGATCGAGCGCCGGCAGCGCCGCAAGACCCTGGGTTTCGATGACGCCGGCCATCTCGGCCGGCAGTCCGACAGCCAACAGCGTGCGCCGGATGCTCGGCAGGTCCAGCTTGTTGTCGACGCAGGTTCGCACCAAGCCGGCATCGGGGAAATCGTTCTCGCTGTTGATCTCCGCTATCCGGCCCTCTTTGATGAGGATTTGCTTCAGCTTCGGCGAGAAATGAAAGCTCGTCTCGTCGAAAATTCGCGACATGCCGCAGACGCGGCAGCTGGCGAAGTCACGCTTGCGGCGCAACCGCTGCAGCAGATCGCTGTTCCAGTATTTCTCGAATCCCTGTTCATCATTGTAGTAATCAACCGGGATCTGCGCTTCGGTCCAGTGACAACAGGGCGAGGCATGACTGGACCGGCTGATGTAGGCGATGTCGATCGGGTCGCGGCAGACCTTGTCGAGGTCGAACACCGGCTTGACGCCGGTAAAAAACCGCACCGAGTGGACTTGCACGCCAAGGCGCGTTCCTACCTCACAAGCTTCCTCTATCAGATCGTTGTACTGATCCTTGATCCAGTACAGCGACCAATCAATCGTATCGGGATGCGCCGCGATATTGGTGAAGACGGCTTGGAAGCCTCCAATTCGGTGAACGAGGCGAACGAAATCGACCACGTCCTTCACGTTATACCGATGGGTGACCATCTGAAATCTGACCCGGCGGCGGTCCTCGAGCGGGAGTGCCGCCATGAACTCGGTCAGATGGCGAATGTGGAGATCGAACCTCTTCCCGGCATCGATGCCCCGCTTGGCGAGGTGCGGGAACATGTCGCGCATGTGGGCATCGCCGTTGGCCGCGTTCAGCGATACCGAAAGCCAATCGAGGTGCCCGGCGAACCATGCCGCCTTGGCGGCAGTCAGCGTCGTGCCATTGGTCACCGTTTGCAGCCGGATCGAGGGATTGATCCGGTACAGCCAGGTCAATATTTCATCGAGCTCCGGGTGCAGCAGCGGCTCGCCGATGCCGCTGGAAATCCCGAAAATTTCCACCTTGCTGAGAACGTCTTCGAGCTTCTTGAGCTTCGCGAACGGTATGAACTCGCCCATACCGCCGATTTCCTGCTCGTACTTCTCGCGCCAGCAGAAGAAGCATTTCGCATTGCAATAGTCGGTCCAGTCGAGAACGAGCTGCCGCGGATAGGGCGCCGGGTCGGCTTCCCGACTCTGCAACGCAGTCACCTTTTCGGCTAACAGGGTGCTCATGCTCCCCCCCTTGCGAACGGCATGACGCTGGCTGTCGAGGACTATCACCTGCCGGGGCGCCCGACAAGGTTGCGGACGGTGCGGAACTCAAGCCTGGGGCGGCGCAACGCGGCTTGTGTGGGCCGCAGGCAGAGACCGCCGGAAAGTCTGGCCTTCCGCGGATGCGGACCGCTTGACTCGGCATCCCACTTAGGGCGCATTGCGCGCGCTGTCTCGCCGCGCGGAGGGTATCCCATTGGCTCACTACTTTCCGCCTTACCCTTATTTCACCAACGAAATCTGCAAGCGGGGGATTTTGAGCGAGAGCTTCCGGCTCATTGACGTTGGCGTGCGCGGCGGATTTCACGATCGTTGGAAGGCCTTCGGCGACCACCTTGAGGTTTGGGGTTTTGATGCGCTGTACGAAGACGGCGTTGCACCCCTCATCGCAGCCAACAAACACCCAGATCGCATTCGGTATTTGCATTGCGCCCTAGGCGACAAGGATGAGATGCGGCCGTTTCGCTATATCCGCGAGAACCCATCATCGTCATATTTCGCGGCGACCAATGGCACGGACGCCATTGACGAGAAGTGGAGTCAAGTGCCGATCCGCCGGCTTGATACCCTGCTCTCGGAAGGCACGATTGGCCCTGCGATCGACTTCATGAAGCTCGATGCAGAAACCTATGAGATCGAAATCGTCAAGGGCGCAGGCGAAATGCTCTTGCGCAGCGGAATTCTAGGGATCGAATCCGAGGCCCACTTTTTCCGCACCCCGCGGAACCCGCGCTCACACTTCGTCGAGCTATATGAGCAATTGGCTCCCCACAACATGTCCGTCTACGACATGGGTATTGTCAGGCAGCCGAAGCCTCCCGCCTCCAACGGATTTCCACAAGAGATCGAGGGTGGCCGCTATGTGATGCGCTCGATCGGCCGCATTCACGTATGCGACTGCCTGTTTCTCAGGGACGCTTTCGAAGATGCGGCGGTGCAGGGTACGTTTGGCGTCGATAGATTGCTCAAGATGATCGCGGTCGCCGAGCTGTACGGCCTGCAGGATATTTCCCTAAGCATACTGCTAGGCAATAAGGATCGTATCGCCGGTCGCCTGGAGGTCGAGGAAGCCTGCGGCTGGCTGCTGCGTGAGCATCCGCACCAGACGTTCACTTACCGGCAATATTCCGAGGACCGCATCAATGCGATCCGGTTCAACCGCGACAGCGATCCGCGCCGAGTTGCCGAAGACATGACGGCAAAAGTCGTAGAGCAGATCGAGCGAGAGAAGTCGAATTCGACCAAGATCTGACGGTGCCGCGGCTTGCCCCGCGAGTTGCAAATTTGTTGATATTCAGGTTCGCAGCCAGCGAGAGTCTTGCAGCGGTCGAGTTGACCCGCTTGATGGCTATAGTAGAAATATTGCGAGGGCCGTCAAGGCGATGGGAGAAGTCACTACAGTGTTGGCAGCAGCTGAGTTTGCCTATCGGCGCGATATCTTCGGTACGCATCACGTCGACAAAACCGAAAAGAACTGCCTCTTCCTGTTGGGCGGCGACGACTTCTACGACCTCACATTGAGCGCCCCAGAAAAGTACGATAACGACTTTTCCTGCGCTGCCGTGAATGTCGATCCTCTCCGTTGCAAGCGCGTGGTTCTGGGCGAGGCTGTCCATTATCGATTATGGCCGCGCCAATTCGTACGCCTCATCAGCTGCAAGAATCTGTGGCTCGCCGATCCGCCGGCGCAACGCTGGAAGCTGCCGAGTTCGCGCACGATCTTCGTTGCACCCGACGGCAACGACCGCGTCAACGACGGAATGTTGCCGGCTTCGCCATTGCGAACCCCCCAACTCGCCGCTGACCTGATCATCGATCAGTTCGATATCAATGGCACGCATGCGGATGTCCGGCTTCTCGACGGGGTCTATGGTGTTCCACCCGGGGGGCAGCTCATCGCCGTGTCAAAGCCTCTGCACGGCCAGAACAAAATTGGCGTCGTGGGCAACATGGATTATCCCGACCGCGTCATCATTAATATCCCGCCGCGCTCGCGCGGGTTCTATGCCGAGGATTTTGGCATACTCGTAGTGTTGGGAATGCGTCTTGCGACAAACGGGCTCGGCTCTGTCGGCTTGTTTGTTCGACAATTCGGTATCGGCGACCTGGGATGGGTGCATTTTGGCGCATTCGAGCAGTCCAATCCGGTCGCGACTTGGAATGGCAGCGTGAACGTGATCGGCCCGGTTCGCCTGGACGGCAATGCACATTGCATGTTCGCGGCCACTCGCGGCGGTGAAATCGATTTCGGCTCGCAGAAGATCGAGATAGCGAACGAGCTATCGGTAACGCGTATTCTTCATGCTGAAAGTGGCGGCCGCGTCCATGCGCAGTACGCAATCTGGTCAGCAGTCGGCGGTGGCGCCCCCCCAATCGTTATTGGGCAGAAGGCGTTTGCCGATGGGCACGGCTCACAAATCTATACGAATGCCATGGCGATGCCTGGAACGATCGAGCCGGCCACCGCGAACGGCGGGCAATTCTTCCAGATTCCCGCCGAAATTATTGAGCATGATCGCCAGGACGGTACAGCGAACATGTCTTTGCTCTCGAAGCTCGCACGGAAAGCGCGATCTTTTTCCAGATGAATGCGGAATCATTCTGCCAACCAACACACGCGGATGCGGCTAGCGGGCGACACAACGGCGTCCTCGCCGGGAATGTGATTCAGGAACAATGCCCCGCGCGACTGTACAACGCCGACACGGATCTCGAACGCGGGCGGCGCGGCGCTGCTTTCCACCGAGACCGAGATTTCCTTGTCGATCACGCTCATTTCCTTCGGCCTCAGCGGCTCGGCGAGCAGGGCAACCGGCTGGTCCTTGCCGTCCTGGAATACCGCTATTACCACCGAATTGGGCTCGGAAAGGTAACAGTTGATCAGAAAGTGGAGCTGCAGGGTTACAAAACCGTGCTCCGGCCTCGGCGCGATGCGCATGATGGGGGCGCCGTGCTCGCGGGTCGCCTTGGTCGGATTTTGCGGGATGACGCTGGCGGTCTGGCCGCGGCCCTCATAGGTGAACTCCTGCGTGAGCGGCTGCGAACCGTGCGCCATGGGCGCGGCCGCGCTCAGTTGCCCTTTGATTTTCGCCAGCTCCTCGATCGCGCGGTTTATGGCCGGGCCGCCTGATCGAGCACCATCGGTGAGTGCGCGCTGCAATGCACCGATCTGCCGCCGACAAGCGTTCAGCGAAGCCTTCAACTCCTGAATTTCGGCGAGGTAATCCTTGGCCAACAAATCTCTTCTGCTAAGGTATTTGATCCGGGCGCCGCTGACGCTTTCACCGTCAACCGTCAATGCATAGCGGCTAAGCGCAGACTCCGGCGCCGTGTCCTCGTAATGGTTCTGAAACGGCACGCGGAAGTCGTTGGCGTACAATTTGCGCAGCGCGACGACGAGCAGATGCGTAGTCTTCGCCGACAGCGCGAGGAATTCCAGCAGCGCCGGCTGCCAGGGCACGAAGCTCGGCAGCTGCCAGTCCGGCCCGACCCAAAGGCCCAATGTCTCATAAGAATTATAACGGGCCAGACACTCGAAGAAATTCGGCTGATAGTTGAAGAAGCCGTGATCGAGGTGCACCGTGAACGGCACCGCATGGACCATGATGCCGCCGGGCCTGGCGAAATCATGCATCAGCTTGAAGACGTTGTATTGGTTGAGCAGGTGCTCGGAAGTGCCGTGATTGGTGACGAGATCATAGCGCCCGACATGTTCCGGCGGCGCGCCGTCGAAGTTCATGTCGAGGACGAGCGAGCCGACCCGGTCGTCGACATCGACGCAGCGATAAGTCAGCCCGAGCGCCTCGTAGAGTAGCCGCGCCGGCAATTGGCTGGCGTTCGTCGTGCGCAGCAGTTCGGGAGCGGGCTCACTGCGGCCGAAGGCGGCACAGAGCGCGCGAACGAGATTCTGCTGCGGGCACCAGAAATCCTGCGAGCCCAGCTCGATGACGTCGCGAACGCCGTCCAAGGCGCCGAGGATTTTCAGTTGCCGATAAAGCTCAAGGACGGGTGGCCCAAGCCCCATGCAATCCCTCTGCGGCTGCGCGCGAAGCAATAGCGCGCTGAGTTGGCGCCGTCCAGCAAGGCTGCGGGCGGCACGCAGGCCGACGCGCGGCTCACACCGTATGCTGAAGAGTATCGGCCGCAAGAACCGTCGCCGCTGTGCTCGGCTCTGAGAGCGTCGAGGAAAACTCAGCCATCGGCGCCGGCGCGGAGAACAAGCTGCTCATCGGCGCCACGATTTCGGAGAGACCGTTCGTTGATCCGAACGATTGCGGGCTTTGCCCGGCGTTTGTGAATTCGAAGCCGGCCATACCCCCGTCGGCCGACATCGACGCCGATGCCACGGCGGCACCCAGCGAGGTCGACAACATGGTGTCGCTGCCGGACACATCGGGTCCCGTTCCAGCGACGGTGTAGCTCTGCGTGACCTCACCGATCGATGCGGCATTGTATATTTGATTGTTGGCAAAATCATAGATCTCGAAATCGCCATTGTTGCTGTCGCGCAACAGCATGTCGGTTTCGCCGGGATTGCCGCTGAAATCACCGAAGCCGGCAAGTGTCCATTCCAGACCGACATTGCCGAGCGCCTCGGCGCTGACGACGCGATTGTCGCTGATGTCGTAAAGCTCGAAATCGCCGTTACTCGTGTTGCGCATGATCAGGTCGGTTTCATTGGCATTGCTGCTGAAGTCGCCGAACCCGTACACCACCCAATTCAAGCCGACATTGCCGAGATCGATGGGCCCACTGGTGACGGAATTCTTGCCCATGTCATAGACCAGGAGGTCGCCCGTCGAGCTGCGCATCATCATGTCGGTTTCGCCGGCATTGCCGCTGAAGTCACCGAAGCCGGCAACCGTATTTGAGCCGAAATTGCCGAGCGAGGTGGCGAAGGTTACCTCATTGTTGCTGATGTCGTAGACCTCCAGATTGCCGCTGCTTTGCTGCATGATCATATCGGTTTCGCCGGGATTGCCGCTGAAGTCGCCAAAACCGGCAATTGTCCAGTTCGTTCCCACGTTGCCCAGGTCATGCGTCCCGGTGATCTGGTTATTGCTGATGTCGTAGACGTAGACATCGCCATTGGAGGCGCGCAGCATCATGTCGCCGCTGTCGCCGCCGAAATTGCCGATGCCGCCGAACGTGTAGCCGGTTCCTAAATTCTCCAGCAGATTTGATCCCTGGAGCGAATTGTTGCCGATGTCGTAGATGTAATAATTGCCCGACGTATCGGTCATGATCATTTCGGCCGTGGTCGGGGGGGTGGGCCAGTACTGATTCTCGGTCACCGTGACTGAATCGGACGCCGGCTGGATGCTGCCGTAGGCTTCCTGAACGTATCCACTGATGCCCGGGACGTCTTTCGTCTCCAGGTCGATCGATTGGGCTGATGAGAGGCTGGCCGCCGAGCCGTTGGAATAGGTCGCGCTGACATCGTCGAACGTGACAGGCGAGTTGAGGAAGTCGGCCAGGAGCGGTTGCGACACCTGGCCGTTGCCGCTGATCAATTCAGGCGTTTCAACGATAGCCTCGGCGCTATTGCCCTGCAGGCTGGTGCCAGTTGGGGCCGTCAAGGTGGTTTCGTAGGTCTGGCCGGTTGTTTCGTCGTCGAAGATGAAGGTAGCTTCGGTCGCCCCAGCGCCACTCGTTTCGACCGTGACTGATATCGTGTTGCCTGGGTTTACGTCGAAGGACGAAAGAGGGATAAACTCGGCATCGGCCGGATACCATTCCACCCATGCCTCGCAACTGAGCGTAGTCTGACCGTTGGATGTCTGCGCTTCCTCGTAAACGCCGGCCTGACACACGTCCGAGGATTGGTAACCGTCGATGCCGACCCACTCGGCGATATCCGAGGTCGTGACACCGTTGATCGGCACCTGCGCGATGGTCGGGATCACCCACTGGGCCGAGACGGTGCTGAAACTTTCGCCCGGGGCGGCCGTTATGACGCCTCCTGACCAGTTAGTCGATTCGCTGTTGGTCGGCGTTTCGGGCGTGGCGGCGCTCGATGCGGAACTCACCGGCGTGGGTGCCTGATTGAGGAGGCCAGGGTCGCCGAGCCATACGCCGCTGTCATTCGCCGGCGCCAGGCCCCACCCATAGAGAGAGGCGAAGAGTCCGGGGCCTCCTGACTCGCTGGCAAAGTTGCCTGGCGAGGGCGTGTCGACGTCGTTACCGTCACCGGGCAATGGGCTGCCGCCGTCGTTGGGCGGCGAGCTGTTGCTGGAATCCGGGTCGACCCAATCATCCTGAAAATGATTGCGCCAGCCATCGAAAGAACCGTTCGTCGCCATTCATGAAGCTCCAGCCCGGTCGCGAATCGGCACGGAATCGTAACGCCGCCGCGGAATCATCACAACAAGCGCTGCGGCAGGACGGCGACATCGTCGCAGCCACCGCAACGGAACCGCGATTTGGTCTGCGAAGCCCGCTCACCGGCACTTCGTATTTGGCCGTGATGCCGCCGAATTGTGGCGCATGCATGAAAAAGGCGGCGCGCCATTGCCGCGCTCATCTGCCAAGGTATGCACTTGCGCGCCGATCCGGCGCGGCTATCACGGATCCCTTTGACGCACCGATACATACATTGCGCGGCGCAGGGCTGCGATTGCGGCGACGGTGAACTTTCCGTTACTGACGCCGTTGGCCGGCCGGCAGCCGGACGCCGTTCGCAGCCGGGCATAAATCACTCAATACTTGCGAAAATGCTTTTCGACCTTGACGATCGCCTTGACGGCGTCGCGCGCCTCGCGCTCGCCGTAACGTTCGTTGAGATAAAGATTGAACGAGCGATCGCACACGTCGTGTGCGTTCGGCGCGGCGAAATCGTCGGCGAGGTATGGCCGGATATACGGCCAGTCCGACACCACGAAGCGGTAATGCGGGTTGAGGTCGATGCCCTCGGCGCGGACCGCCTCGGCAAACTCGATCTTGCTGCAGGTGATGGCGTCGCAATCGACCATGACCGGGTAGAAGAACGGCGAATCGGTCGGCGAGAACGGATACGGCGTGCAGACGTCGGAGGCGTCGACCAGGCGGGCGACGAAATCCGACACGAAGGCGAGCCGGCCGATGATCGTGCCGCGCAGGCGCGCGAGCGAGGCGAGCCCGATGGCGCAGGAGATTTCGTCGGTGTTGTGGTTGAGCGCCGGAAACAGATAAGTCGAGGGATCGCGGTCGCTGAAATCGTCGCGCCAGCGCGGCTTGCCGCGGTCGGCATGGGCCACGGCGCGGCGATGCACTTCGAGGTCCTTGGTGAAGACCACGCCGCCCGACGGCCCGGTCATGTGGGCCTTCCGGTACATGGTCGAAAACGCCGCGATGTCGCCGAAGCTGCCGACGCGCTTGGCGCGCAGCAGCGCGCCGTGGGCCTGCGCGCAATCCTCGATGACCTTGATGCCGCGCCCATGCGCGATCTCGACGACCTTGTCGATCTCGGCCGCCTGGCCGGCGGCGTGCACCACCATGACCGCGCTGACATCCGGCGTAATGCGCTCGGCGAATTGTTGCGGCCCGACATTGTAGCTGCCCGGCTTTGAGTCCATCAGACGCGGCTTGAGCCCATTGAGCACGATCGCCGCCAGGCTGCCGGGATCGGTGATCGGCGACACCAGCACCTCGCTGCCCTTGGGCAGGTCGAGCGCCGCCACCGCGACATAGAGCGACGAGGTGCCGGTGGCGACGGCGTCGGCATAGCCGCCGCCCATCATCTCGGCAAAGGCGCGGCAATACATCTGCTCGAAATGGCCCTCGTAACCGGGATCGACGTTGCGCTCGCGGTAATAGTCGAGCACCGCAAGGACCATCTGGCGCTCGGCGTCGCCCAGCGCCAGCCGCGGCGGCATCGGCGTCTTGCGCACCGGCTCGCCGCCGTGAATGGCAAGCGCGGCATTGGGCGCCGGCCGCGGCGGCGCTGGCTCGGCCGGCTCGGCTTTGCTGGCGGCGCTGCGCGGAACGTTCTGGTTCATCAGGCGCCAACCTGAGCCGCGATGGCGCCGACTTCCAGGCCGTGCGCCGCCAACAAATCGTCGTGGCTGCCGTAATTGTGGATGAACGCGTCCTGCAGTGTGAACGTGTCCAGCCGGCAACGCGCCTGCATGTCCCAGGCGATTTGTTTGATGCGCGGCGCCAGGCCGCCCTGCGGGGCATGCTCCTCGACGGCGACGACGTGATTGTGCCGCCGCAACGCGTCGCGGATGCCGTCGACGTCGAGCGGCTTCAAGGTATGGCAGGACACGACCGACACCGATCGTCCTTTGGCCTCGAACCGCGCGGCAAGCTGCATCGCCTTGGCCATGATGACGCCGTAGGTCAGGATGCAGACGTCGGTGCCACGCTTGATGTAGCGCAGCTTGCCGAACATCCACGGATCGACCGCCTTGTCGGTGAAGTTGGGCTCGCCGGCCTTGCCGAGCCGCAGATAGACCGGCCCGTTCTTTTGCATCGCGCAATAGGCGGTCGCCTCGGTACACTCGGCGGGATCGCACGGTGCGATGATCTGCATGTTGGGCAGCGCCCCGGCGATGGCGATGTCCTCCTGGGTGTGATGCGTGCCGCCGAGCGTCGAATAGATCACGCCGGCGCCCATGCCGACCACCGTCACCGGCAGATTTTGATAGCACAGGTCGTCGCGCACCATTTCGAACGGCCGGTACAGCGAGAACGTGGCGATGGTGTAGGCGAACGGCTGGCAGCCCTTGAGCGCGAGTCCGGCGCAGATGCCGATCATGCTCTGCTCGGCGACGCCGACATTGATGAAGCGATCCGGATATTGGTCGCGGAACTTGGCCATGCTGCCGGCCGGCGAAATGTCGGCAACGACGATGTAGATGTCCGGATTGGCGGTGGCCGCCTTGTACAGCGCCTCCGAAAACGTGTTTCTCATGACACCGCCGTGGCCGCCGCGGCCTCCAATTCCCGCCTGCCCTGCTCGTACTCCTTCGGGCTCGGCGAGCGATAATGCCAGATCGGCACGTTCTCCATGTAGCTGATGCCTTTGCCCTTGGTGGTCTTGCCGACCAGCATGAAGGGCCGCCCGCCTTGACGCCCGCTCACGGCGGCAAACACCGCGGCGGCATCATGGCCGTCGACTTCGACGGTTTCCCAGCCAAACGCCTGGAATTTTTCCACCAGCGGATAGAACGTCGGGTGCGTCTCCGAGGTGCGGCCGAGACTCTGGAAATCGTTGTTGTCCACGAAGGCGACGAGATTGGATAGGCCGAGCGAGGACGCCATGAGCAGAGCCTCCCAGGTCGAGCCCTCCTGCACCTCGCCGTCGCTCAGCACGGTGTAGATGATGCCGCCGGTCTTGCGGCCGCGCTCGGCAAGCGCCATGCCGACCGACATGGAAAGGCCGTGACCGAGCGCCCCGGTCGAGGCTTCGATGCCCGGATTGCCGTAGTCGGGGTGGCAGCCGAGCCGGCCGTTCGGCTTGCAGTAGAGGTCGAGGTCCTCGCGGCCGAGCACGCCGAGATCTTCCAGGATCACGTAGAGGATCATGCAGCCGTGGCCCTTCGACATCAGGAAGGTGTCGGGCGAGGTGCCGTCCGGACCGCGGCGCATCAGGCCGTGATAGATGGTGTCGACGATTTCAGTGCACGAATAGGCCGAGCCGATGTGCAGCGCCTGCACATTTTGGGAAATGTCCAGGATGCGCTTGCGATATTGCAAGCAGCGAGACCGCGCAGCCGCGACGTCGAAGAAGTTGCGGCGGCTCATGTCATGCATATTCGGCCCCTCGCGCGCTCCGCCCGCGAGCGCGGCGGGGCGGTTTTAGGCCGTTACTCGATGATGGTCCAGTAATAATCGCCCGTATAGCCGGCCTCCTCGAACAGCCTGATCCAGCCCTGCGGGTAGTCGTGGAACTTGGCGGTCAAGACCCATTCCTCGAACAAGGCCTTCTGCTCGGGGGTGCGGTAGGAATCGACCTGCACGAAGCCGCGGCCCGGAGCCACGCGCTCGATTTCGCGCAATGCCGTAATCAATTCGGAACGCTCCAGGTTGTGGACCGTATTGAGCGAGATCACGGCCTGAAAACTGTTGTCGGGGAACGGCAGCTTGGTGGCGTTGCCCAGATGCAGGCGGCCGACCACCTCGGGCTCGCATTTCATCAAAGCGTACTCGGATATATCGAGGCCGAAAGCTTCAAGGCCCGGACAGACTTTGAGCAAGTCCTTGACCAAAAAACCCTTGGCGCAGCCCACGTCGAGAATGCGGTCGCCCGGCTTGAGCCCGAAATGCCCGACCATGTCTTCGGCGACCGGAATCCAACGGCCGTCGTAGCGGTAACCGCCGTAGCCGTAGGTGCGCGGACCATCGAAGTAGGGTTCGCCATATTCGCGCGAAATGGCGATGATCCGTGCGGTCTTGGCTTCGGCGCGTGCGCCAACGTTGCGTTTGCCGCGCGGTAGTTTCGCCAGCAGGTTCACTTCTCTCATTGCGGTGCTCCTGCCGATTCACGAACGGCGCGTGCAAGACCGTCGCGCAGCGGCGTGTAGCGGAACTGCGGGAAAGCCTTGAGGCATTCGGTGATGTCGAAATGCCGGTGCGTGATCGGATTCTGCCGCAGCGTGCCGCGGATCTCGACCGGCCTGCCGGTCAATTTCACCACCAACTCGGCCACCTCGCGGAACGAAATGGAGGTTCCCGTCGCGACGTTGAGCTCGCCGCGGCTGCGGTGCGCCAGGACCAGCGACGTGAGCCGGGCGACGTCGTCGACATCAACATGATCGCGCTGCTCTTCGCCATCGCCGAACAGCGTGATCGGCTCGCCCTTTGCGGCGAGGCGGCGAAAGCGGTTGGGGCCATAGCCGTTGTGCGGATCGCGCGCGCCGTAGAGCAAGCTCGGCCGCAGGACGGCGAGCGGCGCCTTCGCCTCGGCCTTGAGCATCAATTCGCGCGCCGCGTGCATCATGCCGTGCATCGTGGAAGGCTGGCGGCATGAACGCTCGGTCACAGGATTGGCGGCATCGGCATAGACCGCGTCCGAGCTGATATAGACGAGATGCGCGACCGGCTGCACCGACAGAGCGGCGATGAGTTGCTCGGCCATGACGAGGTTCTGCATCAGCGCTGCCGCATGGCGCGCCGGCGCCAGGGCGGCGACGAAAGCGACGGCGTCATCGGCGTGCAAAAGTCCGGCCAGCTTTTTGGCCGCACCCTCCTGCAGGAGGTCGACCTCCCGCCGCGTCAGGCCGAGCACCGGCACGTTTTCGTTTTGCAGCCGTTGCACGATCGCGCCGCCGACAAAGCCGCCGGCGCCAATGACGACCGCGCGGGCCGGTCGCTGCGACGAATGCGTTTGATGCTCGATCATGCTCAAACTTCCTCGGCGTCGTGAAGCGGCGGCGCACCGAGCGTAAAATAGGAGAAGCCCGCGGCGCGCAGAGCCGCTGGATCGAGCACGCGGAACGGATCGACGATCACGCGTCCGCTCATGACGGCGGCCAGATCGGCGGGCGAAAGCGCGCGAAATTCCGGCCACGGGGTCATGATCAAGAGTGCGTCGCTGCCACGCGCCGCTTCGAGCGCGCTGGGCGCCGCATGAAGCGCCCGATGGTTCACCGCGTCGGCCGGCACCGCCGGATCGTAAATGCGGATCGGCCAAGCCTGCAGATTGGCGATCAGCGCCAGCGCCGGCGAGTTCTTGGTGGAATGGGTGTTTTCCTTGTAGGCCAAGCCCAAAACGCCGAACGTCGGAGCCGCATTGCGCGGCAGCACCTCCCGATGAATGAGCCGCAACACCCAATCGCGTCGGACGCGGCTGTTCTCGACGAAGGCAGCGATCACCGCGGCTTCGCTTCCAGCGGCCGCGGATAGCCGCAGCACGGTTGCGAGATCGCGTTCGAGATTGCCGCCAGCAATGCCCAATCCGGGATTGAGATAGCTATGCGGGCCGATGCGCCGGTCAAGCCGCAGCGCCGGCGCGATCTCGTGCCAATCGGCGCCGATGCGCTCGGCCAGATCGGCGAGCGTGTTGGCGATGCTGACCGACGCAACCAGACAACAATTGATGGCGATCTTGGCGAGCTCGGCGCTTTCATAGCGCATCGGCAGGATGGGGCAACCGAAGGCGCCGAGCACCGCCGCATAGGCGGCCGGCAACGGCCGCCCCGGGTCGGCGCAACCGACAATGAAGCGCTCAGGCTTGAGGGCGCGTTCGACGGCGCGGCCGAACACCAGCGTCTCGACCTGATAATAGAGCCGCGCCGGGTCGAGCGGCACTTTGCGGGTGAAGCCGGGCGGCACCTGGCAGAGCACGCACAAAAGCGTGCTCGGGCCGAGCACCGCAATAACGGCTTCGATCAGCGACGCGATGCCGGAAAGATCGCTCTGCCCGCGGTCGTCGGTCGGAACATCGCTGGCGATGTAAACGAGGTCGCAAGCGGCCAAATCGCCGACGCGGTCGGTATAGGCGAGCTGCGCACGGAACCGGCGCGCCAGATCGTCAAGGGTGGGCTCCAGGACCGGCAGGCGCCCCTCGGCGACGTCGCGGACGCGGTCTTGATCCGGGTCGTACCCGATCACGCGCAGTCCTTTGGCAGCCACGGCGACGGCCGATACCAGACCGAGGTGCGTAAGGCCGGCAAATCCGACCGTGGGCGAGGTCATGCCTTAAGCTCCTTGATCGCGCCGTCGCTCAACCGCCGCAGCGTGCCGTTGAGCCAGAGATCGTCGGCCAGATCGCCGACACGGCGCTCGGCGCACAGCCGCCTGAAGTGCTCGTACTCGATCGCCCAGGTCGGGTCGTCCTGCACCAGCGTGACGGTCTCCTCGGGTGGGCGGCCGCTCGGCAGGACGCGCGAGCGCAGCGTGAACGAGGACGGTCCCCACTTGCACAGCGATCTGATGTGGGCCGAACCGTTCTCGCCAAAGACGTCGCAGGTGAAGTGATTACGCCAGCTCAGCAACGTCATCTCCAGCTCGAGCTGCGGGGTCGAGCCGCGCGAGCCGAGCACGACATGGTCGGGCGCGCGGTTCTCGAAACAGCGGCTGGATAGAATCGAGAAATCGTCGCCGATATCTCCGAACCAGAAGCGCGCGGTGTCGAGCAGATGCGAGCCGAGATCGGGCAGCACGCCCGCGCCCTGATCGCGCCATTCTGAATCGCGAACGAGGCGCGCCGTGCCGTTGCCGTAGAACATGCGGCAGCGATAGATGGCGCCGAGCCGGCCCGACTTGATGACGTCGCGCATGCGCACGAAGTGCGGCTCGAAGCGGTGATTATAGGCGGTGTAGCAGACCGCGCTGCTCTTCTTCGCCAGCACCCCGAGCCGCACGATGTCGGCGTCGTCGGCGGCCCACAACGGCTTTTCGACCAGGACGTGCTTGCCGTTGCGCAACAGGTAATCGAGCAGCGCCACCTTCGGCTCGTCGGGAATGCAGGCCAGCACCGCGTCGTAGCTTTCGAGCGGCACGTCTTCGATGCGGCGGTATTGCGCTTCGCTATTGACCGGATCGGCCGCGGCGACGAAATCGGCGCCCGCCACCCGCCGGCGCTTGTGTCCCTGCACACCAAGGCCGGCGACGACGACGCGCATCACCCAAGTCCGCTTCGCTAGACGAATCGGGCACGTTTTTCGAGGCCGAGGAGCTTGCGCAGCACGTCTTCCGGCCCGAT
This sequence comes from Xanthobacteraceae bacterium, assembly GCA_030038995.1. GTDB lineage: Bacteria > Pseudomonadota > Alphaproteobacteria > Rhizobiales > Xanthobacteraceae > BOG-931. Next base: position 34,151 of record JASHQS010000067.1, on the reverse strand, counting down.
CGGAACGTTGCCTTCGGCCTCGCATTCGAGCGCGGCGGCAAGCGAGCCGAGCACGGAGGCCGCGACTTCCGATGGATCGACCAGGAACGAGAGCGTCGCATAGGCGAGCAGCGCGTCGCCGGCGCCGACCGCATCTGCTACGCGTTCGGCGAAACTGTCGATGACGAAAAACGTGCGCGGATCGCGCTCCCGTCCGGCGCGGCAGGTCAGCACGCCGCGATCGCCGAGCTTGAGGATGACGGTCTTGCACTGCGCGTCCTCGTGCAGCTTGGCGGCCAGCGGACGCACGCCGGTATCCTGGTCGGCCAACGCGAAGCGCGCCTCCCGCTCGTTGGGGGTGAGCAGATCAAAACCCTTGAACTCGAGGACATTGCCCCAGCGGCTCGCCACCTGGCTGTCGGCAACGCGAAACGCGCCGCGTGGAATCGCGCCGGTCAGGCCGGGAATCGTGCGGCGGTTGAAAATGCCGTGACGGAAATCGCTGAACACGACCGCGCGCCCGGGCGCCCGCGCCACGTTGCCGGCAATCTGCTCCATCTGCACATCGGTGATGCTGCGGTTGTCGAGCGTGTCGACCTTGAGCAGCCGATAATCGTCGCACACGTAGGCGTTCTTGTGGGTGGTCGGCCGGGCGTGATCGACGATCGGCGTCACCTTGACGCCGGCCAACGCCAAATTCTCCAGCACGAAATCCTTCAAAGCGTCGTCGCCGAGCACGGTTGACAAGGCAACCTCGGCGCCGGCGGCGCGCAGGTGCTTGGCGACAACCGCCGCGCCGCCGACGTAGTCGGCGCGGCTGTCGAAGCGCACGCTCGGCGTCGGCGTTTTACCCATGCCGCCGATCATCGTCGTGTAGGTGAGGCTGTCGACGATGGTGTCGCCGACGACGTGCACTTCCAATCCATCGAACCGATCGAGGATGCGGCGCAAGTGATCGAAATCGAGCCCCTCCGCCTCCATCAGCGCCAAGAGCTTTTCCACGGCGATGTCCGGCGGCCCGGTCTCGATCAGGTGCGACGAGGAGTAGACGATGTCGCCCGGCGTGAACAGAATCTCGCCGCCGTAGCTCGACAGCGCCTCGATCTCCTGCCGGGTCTTGGGATTGATGCCGCCGTCCTGATACTCGTAGCCCTTGGCGAAATAATCGGGTTGCAGGCGCGCGATGTTTTCGATCGGCGTGGGATTGGTGTCGATGATGACGTAATCGACCATCTCGAGCGCCGCGAGATTGAGCGCCCGCAGATCTTCCGGCACGAACGGCCGGTAATTGGCTTTGGTGATGTGGGCGTCGGCGGTCAGGCTCGCGATCAGGATACCGGCTTTCTCCTTGGCATACACCAAGTGCCGGATATGGCCCGGATGCACCAGATCAAACACGCCGTGGCACATCACCACGGTGCGCTGCCGCGGCCGCGGGCCAAGCACCGAGCAAAGCTCGTCGACGCTCTTGATCTTGCGACGGTAGTCGCCGCCCAGGCGCGTTTCCATCGGTCACTCCGCAGCGAGCGCCTCGAACCAGGTTCGGGTGGCTTGTTTGATCGAATCCGGGTCCCACAGCGGCGCGTCGCGCCAGTTGTCGATCTCCCGCATCATCGCGCCGACTCCTTCCGCGAAGCCGACCCGCGGCTGCCAGCCGAGATCGCGCTTGATCTTGGAGATATCCGCCCAGGTCACGTCCGGTTCGCCCGGCCGTTTCGGGATATGAACAACCGGGCCGCCGATTAATTCCACCAGCCGATTGACCGATTGCGGATTGCCGGCGCCCAGGTTCCAGACTTCGCCCGACTTTTTGGTTTCGGCCGCCAGCAGAAAGGCGGATGCCACGTCGGTCGCATAGAGAAAGTCGCGCTTCTGCGTGCCGTCGCCGACCACGGTGAACGGCTTGCCGGCGAGCTTCTGCTTGAAGAACACGCCGAACACCGCGCCGTAGGCGCCGGTGGTGCGCACGCGCGTGCCGTAGGCGTTGAAGATACGGATCGAATTGACCGGCAGCCGATACACGCGGTGCCAATGGAACGCCGCCTGCTCGCCCTGATATTTGGACAAGGCATACGGATATTGCGGCGCGATCGGGTTCTGCTCGGCCGTCGGCACCGCAGCGATGCCATAACAAGAAGACGAGGCCGCGTAGACGAACTTGCGCGCCGCCGCGTGGCGGGCGCATTCCAGAACGCGGACGGTGCCCTGCACGTTGGTGTCCATGTATTCGATAGGCTGCTCGATCGACGGCACGATGTCGCCGATGCCGGCGAAATGGAACACGTAAGCGGCGCCGGCGAACACCGCGTCGCCCGGCTCCAGGTCGCGGATATCGGCCTCTTCGAACGCCAAGTCCGGATTGCCGCGGTGCTGGGCGAGATTGGCGAGCCGGCCGCCGCGCAGGTTGTCGATGACCCGCACCCGGCAGCCGCGCTCGATGAGATGATCCACCATGTGGCTGCCGATGAACCCGGCGCCGCCGGTGACGACCGCGACGTGCCGCGCCACGCTCATTGCACTCCGAGCTTCTTCATGGTCCGGACGTTATAGTAGCAGTCATCGTCGAAGCTGTCCGGCAAGAGATAATTGCGGAACGCGCGCGTCAGGTCGCGGATGGCGTCTTCGACGCTGCGCTTCGGCGCAAAGCCGAGCACGCGCTTCACCTTGTCGGAATTGACGTGATAGGAGCGCATGTCATTGGTCGGCGTCGTGGTGATCTTGATATCGCCCTTTTCCGGCATCTCTTCCTCGACCACGCTCTTGACCATGCCGGCGATCTCGGCGATCGAATAATTCTGAAAGCCGATGTTGAAAATCTCGCCGTGGATTTTGTCATGCGGCCCCTCCAGCATCAGCTGATAGGCATCCACCATGTCCGCGACGTGCAGGTTTGGGCGCATCTGATTGCCGCCGAACACGGTGATGACGCCCTTGTTCACCGCGTGATTGGTCAGAATGTTGACCGACAAGTCGAGCCGCGTGCGCGGGCTGTAACCGCAGATCGTCGCCGGCCGCACCACGACACAGGTGAAGTCGTCGGCCTTGTGCTTCCACAATATGGGTTCGCACAGGCCCTTGAACTTGTTGTACAGCGTCAGCGGCACCAGCGGGTGCTCTTCCGTCACGTCCGGCGAGTCCGAGACGCCGTACACGGAGCTCGATGAGCAATAGACGAAGCGCTGCACGCCGGCTTTCTTTGCCGCGATCACCATCGGCTCGAAGCAGTCGTAATTGATGGTCTGCGAAAGCTTCTCGTCAAGCTCGAAGCTGGCGTCGTTGGAAATGCACGCCAGGTGCAGGACCGCATCCTGGCCCACCAGCGCCTCGGCAAGCTTGGCAGTATCGCGGATATCGCCCCTGATCACCCGAAGCTTGAGGTCGTTGGGCAAACGGCAGCCGAAAAACAACGCATCATAGACCGTGACGGTGTAGCCGGCGGACAACAGCCGCGGCGTCAAAACGTGCCCGACATAGCCCGCCCCTCCGGTGATCAAGACGTTCGTTATCGTCATTTACGGTCCCTGCTTGCCATCCGGTTGGTCGCCGCGGCGCGGCATCTGCAGCGTTCGTGCCACCGCAAGCCCTGCCGTGGCACCGGCAAGATGCAGCCGATATGCCCGCTCGCTGCTTTGTTCGCCACGGCGGGTCGGGCGCCCGCATCAGGCCACGGCGCGCACGCTCGAGTCCTCAACCGGATCCCCGATCTCGAAACCGGCGGCAACTGCATCGCGCCGAAACATCTTGACCGTCTCGAGCGAATACTCGTCCAAATCCTTGCCGACCAGGCTGAGCTTCGCCAGGATATCCTTGGTGGCGGTAATGATGTGGCAGCCGGCCGCGTCGGCGTGGAACACGTTGAGAAGCTCGCGAGGGCTGGCCCATAGCAGTTCCGCCTTTGGGCGTTGCCGCAGCACTTGCGCCGCCGCCGCCATCATCGGCACCGGATCTACTCCGGTATCGGCAATCCGTCCGGCGAACACGGACACGATCGCCGGCGCGTCGGGATAGAGATTTTCCGCCACACGCCGCACCTGGTCCACCGTGGTGATGGCGGTGACATTGACGACGATGCCTTCGGCGGACAGGCGCCGGATGAGATCGCCGGAAAACTCTCTGTGGGTATTGGTGACCGGTATCTTGACGTTGACGTTTTTGCCCCAACTCGCAAGCACGCGTGCTTGGCGCGCCATTGCGGCAAAGTCGTCGGCGAAAACTTCCAGCGACACCGGGCGATCGGGCACGGCGGCGAGCACCTTGCGTCCGAAATCCTCATAATCCCGCACGCCCGCATTGCGCGCCAGAGTCGGATTGGTGGTAAAGCCGCGGATGATCGGATTGGCGGCCAGCGCCACGATAGTGTCGAAATCGGCACCGTCAGCGAACAACTTGACGCGTAGCTGCTTCAGCCGCTCCATTACCGCCCCTCTTGCCCCATCCCCGCCGGATGGCCCGAAGCACGTCGTCATCGCGGGCCGCATCTGTTGCGTAAGCTAGCCACGTCACACCAGCAGAGATGCGTGTCAGCGGCTGCGAGGATCAGTCGAAAATTGCGGCGGGTTTTAGCGCAAAACGCCTCGCATTTTCTCGGCTTGGCTCTGCCGCCGTCCCCACCGACGCTATGGTACATTTCACCTTTTCCGTCAACCCGACACCCGGACAAGCGCGCCTTGTGGAAAGGCCTGGCTGGGGTTGGATTTGGGCCCTGCGCCGGCTCTGTCAGAACTGTTACATTGGCGATCTGCCCGTCCCCGCCGTGGCCCGTTTGCGCTGGCCAACACCGGCACGGCGGTCTGGCGCGAAAACGCCCCACCGCCAAGCGCCGCGGCCGTGCTGTTTCGAACAAACGAATCCTCCGGTTATTGCTGCGGCAAGAGGGCCGCAGTGCCAGCAGGGGCGGTGGGCTGTCACAGACCTCGATGAATGACCGCGATCCTGCAGAGGGCCGGCGCTCAGCATATAAGCCGGCGCCTGCCAGCCGTTCCCAACAGGCCGCCGCCATGGTAGAGGACTTCACAGCAGACAAATCGTTTGCCCGCGGCATATGCAATATTCGGAAATCAAAATTGATTTTTATGAGAACGCCGGAACCACGCCGGTCTATCTGCACGCCATCATGCGCCTTAACCCGGGCGCCAGAATCATCAAATCGACCATCCGCGGCCCATTGTTCCTCAACAAGAATTCGCAGATCGGCCCCGACGTTGTCGCCGGCAAGTATTTCGGCATGAATGAAAACTGCTTCATCGCCCGCGCCACGATCGGCGCATTTTGCGCGATCGGCGCCCGCACCGCGATCAACCCATTCAACCATCCGTCCGATTGGCTCAGCATCCACGAATTCCAGTACCACCCGAACTCGTTCGATTGGGTGGAAGAGTATAACGACTTCGTACGGCTCGAGCGCACGCCGGACATGTTCGCGCATGTCACCGTCGGCAACGACGTCTGGACCGGGCACAACGTCAACGTCATGGCCGGCGTGAGCGTCGGCGATGGCGCGGTCATCGCGGCGGGCTCGGTCGTCACCAAGGACGTGCCGCCCTACGCGATCGTGGCCGGCGTGCCGGCGACCATCAAGCGCTTTCGCTTCCCGGAGCGGACGGTCGAACGGCTGCTGCGGCTCAAATGGTGGGATCTTGAATTGGCGCAGCTCAGCGGCCTGCCATTTCGCGACATCGATCGCTGCCTCGACATGATCGAGGCGATCAAGGCGAAGGCCGATTGGGCGACCGCAGGATGACGAGCGGCCAATCAAAGGAAAGCGCGGCATTGCTGCCGATCCTGGAGCGCTTTGCGGTGCCCCGGAACGGCACGCTGGTGGTGCACAGTGCCATCGCGATTTTGAGCCGCCAGGGTTTTCGCGCCGAAGCGATGATCGAAGTCCTGCTCGACCACCTCGCCGCCGGCAACCTCTTCATGCCGACCATGACCTGGCGAACCGTGACGTCCGACAATCCCTATTGGGACGAGATGGCGACGCCGTCGCATACCGGCATTTTGACGGAAATCTTCCGTACCCGTTACGCGGTTGCGCGCAGCATTCATCCGACGCATTCGGTCGCCGGCTGGGGTCCGGCGGCGCCGCTGTTGTTGTCGCGCCATCACGTCGATACCACGCCGGTATCCGGCAACAGCCCGTATGGGCTGATGCGCGATTACGCTGCGTACGTGCTGATGATCGGCGTCGGCCTGGAATGCTGCACGGCGATCCACCTGCCCGAGGAAGTGATCAACGTCGAGCTCTACGTGCGGCCGCCCGAGCAGGCGGAGCTTTATCATTGCCGCGACCACAACGGCGTGGTCCATCCGGTGCGCACGCGGCGTCATCCGCGGCTCGACCGCGATTTCCCGCAATTTGCGCCTGCGCTGGCGGCCCGAGGCTTGTTGCAAACCGGGACCGTCCACGGCTGCCCCTACACCATCGTCGCGCTTGCCGATTTGTTGCGGCACGTGTTCGCCGCCCTGATCGACAATCCGCGCGCCACGCTGCGGCAGCCGCAGCCTGCTATTGCCTAGGCGGCAGCGAACCGATGGCCGCGGTTTTTAGCGAATAACGTGCTGTTCGGCGCGAAGCGTGCGTACTGGCAGGGCGAAGCTGCCACAGCGGACGCAAAAGCCCTTGTCACTGCATCGTCCGGAGCTATAAATGCCTCGATCGAGGTGACACGTTTCGCAGCGAAAGAACCGCATGGGCGCGGGGGCAGGTCAACCGATGCGCGATTGGTCCAAGGCGGACTGGGTCGATCCCAAATACGATTGGCAACCGCTGCCGGTGCCGGACATGCCGGACCGCCTGCTGATCGACTTCGCCACCCGCTGCAATCTGCGCTGCCACATGTGCCCGGTCTGGGGCCTCGAGGACGAAAACCAGATCGATCCGCTCAAAGGCATCATGAATCTCGATGCCGCGCGCAAGATGCTCGACGAGTTCACCAACAAGCTGCCGATGGTGGCGCCGAGCATCTATGGCGAGCCGCTGCTCATTCCGAACTTGCGCGAGGTGTTCGCCGACATGAAGCGGCGCGGCATCGCCATCGCGATGAACACCAACGGCCTGACGCTGACGGAGGATTTGGCGGAGTTTTTCTGCCGGATCAAGGTCGATTCCATCATGTTCAGCCTGGACTCGACCACGCCGGAGACCTTGAAGAAGGTGCGCGGCGTCGACAAGCTCGCCAAGATCGAGGCTGCGGTGTTCCGCATGCTGCGCGTGCGCGGCGACCGCGAACACCCGCGGGTCGGCGTCTCGTTCACGACGCAGGCCACCAACCGTCACGAGGAGCAGGCGTTCGTCGACCGCTGGGTCGGCGTCGTCGACGTGGTGCGCATGGGCATCGTGTTCGAGAACGGCACCTTTCCGGACATGATCGAGCCGCCCAAGCGGGTGCCTTGCGCGGTCATCTACAAGACTATGCCGGTGCACAATGACGGCAGCGTGCGGCTGTGCTGCCTCGACGGCGTGCGCGCCACCGCCATGGGCAACGTGTTCGACAAGGGCGTCGAAGCCATCTGGCACGGCGAGGAGTTCGCCAAGGCGCGCTATTATCACGAGACCGCGCAGTGGGATAAGGTGCCGTTCTGCAAGGGTTGCAACGGCTGGGCGCAGTACGAGTACAGCGAAGAGGTGAAAGACGGTCTGTTGATCCGGCGCTCTCCGGAATACACCTACTACAATTTGATCGACCGCCTCGGCAACTGGACCGGCAACCTGCTCGGCGGCCATAAGCCGCCGCCGCAAGCGCTGCGTGGCGAACAAAGGCCCGCCGAAGCGCCGCAGCATCTCGCCATGCCCTGAGCGCCGCGGCGGCGCCCGCCTGCGGTTCATCGGCAAGGGAGCAAGTAGACGTGCGCCGCGCTGTTTTCCTCGATCGTGACGGCGTGATCAACGCCAATCTGGAACGCGACGGCCGCCCAGTCGCGCCGAGGACGCTCGAAGATTTCCGCATCCTGCCCGGCGTGGAGGATGCCGTGCGGCGGCTGAAAGAGCGCGGCTTCCTCGTCATCGTCGTCACCAATCAGCCGGACGTGGCCAACGGCCTGACCGAAAGGAGCACCGTCGACGCCATGCACGATGTGATAAGGGCACGGCTGGCGGTCGACGACATCAGGGTGTGCTTCCATAACGATGCGGCGAATTGCGATTGCCGCAAGCCGAAACCCGGCCTCATTCTCGCGGCGGCCGCCGCGTACGCCATCGATCTGGCGCGTAGCTACGTGGTCGGCGACCGCTGGCGCGACGTCACAGCAGGCCGCGCCGCCGGTTGTTGCACCATTTTTATCGATTACGGCTACAGCCAAGACGGGCCCAACCATCCTGACAAGGTGGCAAAATCCCTCGCTGAAGCCGCAACATTTGTCCTCCGCGACAATCAGGGCTACCAGCCCAATTTCGAGCGCCGTAAGGGGCTGCTTGGTGACGAATAGCCGGCCTAGATCAGTGCCGTAGCATTAGCCCCGTGTCGCCATCAAATCGGTATCCATTCGCTTGATGCGGTCTTTCGGCAGTTGCATGTAAAATTGGACTTCTACCGGCGGTAGCTGGTATTTCGGAGCGACCTGTAGAAGTAGTCTGCAAATGACGGCGAGTATTAGTGCGGCAACACCCGTATTGTGCTCACGCTTTTATCAAAAGCGGTTTGTGTTGCAGGAGAACCTCAAACCACAGCTCGCAGCAGGCCTCCAAGCCGCTGCTCGCAAGGTGACAGCCGTCATATCTTTTTTCCAAGCCGATTCCGTCGACATCCGGTCCTGCAAAAATTCCAGCAGTCGCATCCGGCAGCGACGATTGCGCCGCGCGAACAGCCTCATGATTCGTAAACGGATGCGCATTGACTTCGCATAGCGTTGCGAGAGCGACAAAGACCGGCGAGAAAACGCCATTGGCGCGCAGGTCGCGCACAATGTCATGGAAGTGCGCTTTGTATTCTTCTGCCGACATCCGAGTGTGATTGGCCTCCGCTTCGCCTTGTTGCCAGAACACGCCCGAGAACGGCATCGGGCCCATACCGAGTTCCTTTCTCAGCCGGCTGAGCGCCAGCGCCGTCCGCTTGTGACTCTTATGATGCGGGGTCCAGTCGGTGATAAACGTGCCGCCGAATGCCAACGGCACGAAGAGGATGCGCCGAAAGAGCTTCGCTTCGACTAAGCGACTGCCGAGTCTTGACCACACGCTGCCACCGTTGCCGGAAGCGCCGGGAAGTGGATCATCGGCGCGATAACAATTCATCCGCAAGAAATCGAACGAATAGGCGGCGTCCTCCGCCGTGTGGCGCGTACCGCCATGATTCGCGGCGTTGGACTGGCCCAGCACTAGGAAAACGGCACAATCCGGATCTGTAACGAGATGACGCCACGGCAGCGTTTGTCGAGTTGGCTCGACGGGCGCCTCCTCCTCGTCCGAAGCGTAGACCCCACTGCGTATTGCATAGTCGAGGGTAAAGTCATCATCTGGAAAGAGATCAGTTGGCCGACCTTGCGCGAGCCAGGACCTGGAAATCATATCGGCGGATCTCGTGAGGTGAGTGGCAAATGCGACGCGCGCCACGCTCGGCAGCGGCCCCGGCGGGAACGCAGTTAGAATACCCGCGGCCGCCTCATTTAAGCGCTTGGCTGCGTTGCGGATGTCTGCAGCCGATAGACCCTCCCAGTCAGCGGCGGCTGCATTTTGTACAGCTTTGTTGCCGCTTGCGGGAAATTCCCTTGGCACGGTCGCAAGCGCATCGCCCAGGGCTTTGATCTGGGTCAGTATTTCGACTACCTGCTGTTGGATCATGGAAATGCCGGCCTTGACTTCAGCTATTTCGGCATGTAGCGCCAGCATTGCCTGCCGATTGGCATCCTTCGCCGCGAATAGAGGGTCAGCGATTGATTTGATCCGTCCCAGCAGACCGCGCACCCAATCTTTGATGGAGCGTCTCATATCAAAATCGCAATCACCGGCAGAGGAACGCCTGTCGACGGAAGAACGCGACCGCTGTTTACGCCGACCGCCATCGCCAGCCCCCAGGTTCGCCAGGCTGTCCAAAGGGAATTTATGAGGATTATATTGCGGCGCCGATGTCCGATGCAAGATTTCGTCGCGCCTCGTGATGACGAGCGAGTGGAGTAATCGATGTACTTTATTATGGGGAACCGGCTTGATTTAATCAAAAATATTCCGGCTCGATGCGCCTGGGTGGAAGTGGGAGTCTATCGTGGGGATTTTTCCCGGTGCGTTCTCGAGCTGTGCGAACCTTCCGAGTTCGTTCTCATCGACAGCTGGAAATATGATCTTCGGCATCATGTGCCGTTCTCCAACCTCACGGAGAACTACGGCGAGTTTCTGGGCAAGGTGCATTGGGATCACTTTGGCGATGATCCCTCCGCGGCCCAGGAGGCTAACTATAAGCATGTCGTGGAACAGTTTGGCGGCGACAACCGCGTAACGATTGTCCGGGAAAACTCATTCGACGCCATCAGGGGGCTGCCGGACAAGCACTTTGACGTCATTTATATCGACGCCAACCATCAATATGAGTTCGTTCTGCGTGATTTGCTTGAAGCGCGACACAAAGTGAAGCCAGGCGGTCTACTCGTGATGAATGATTTCTATGAGGGCCCCGGCGGCGCCGAGCAAAATCTCGGCGTTTTATGCGCGACGACTACCTTCGTTAAGCGTTTTGATTATTTCTACGTGGCGATGACACATGGCGCCTACGCGGACGTTGCTCTGACCGATGATCCAAGGTCAGAGCTGGTGAAGGCCTTTCTACACAATCTCATGTCTAGCAACCTGACATTTATTGGCATCAACGACGCAATTATCCCTAATATCCGCTACAAGTTATTCGAGAAGTCGAATGGCGAAACCCGGTATGTAGCAATGTTATAGTCTCCTGCGACCTCGCCGGAATAGCCAAATTGCATCAGGGTGCGCACCATATGGCTCGCGATGTTGACAAAACTGGCTCGCACGGTTTGATCAGTCGACTCTTTTCGCGCGGCACCGCAGCTCCAGCGAAGAAAAGCGCGCCTGAGGTGCCGCCATCGCTCTATCTGACCGACAGTGATCGGCTCGCAATCGAAGCATTTCACGAGGCGGCTTGGTATATTGGCGAGCATGGAATTGACGGCGACATAGTCGATTGTGGAATCGGCGAGACGACAGACCTTAAGATTATCGCGTTGGCCTTGCTGTCGCTCGGAGAGCGCTCGCGGCGGCTGATCCTGTTCGACACGTCCATGATACCTGCGCACCGTGCTGAAAAGGTCATGCCGCTTTGGGGGTCTTGGGGCGAAGCGCTGTTTCGCGCCAACAACAACGGCTTGAAAGCCCCACCATCACTGCAGGACCTGATTCCAACGGCACTTGTCCGCACCGGATATCCGGTCACAAATATACGCTCAGTCACTCAATTCACGCCGCGCGCTATCAACACGAATCTTTCGCCGCAGATCTCCTGGTTGTTGATGACGTGCGATACACACCGGGCAAACCCGCTCGTCCTTTCGCAACTCCTGCAGCGCTTGGCAGACGGCGCGGTAGTTGTGGTTCGCGGCTATGCAGCCGACCCGGCAATTGAAAGCCGCGAGCCGGTCCGCATGTTGCGCGCGTGCGCGCCTGGGCTAGAGCTTGCGCAATTATCAGGCTCGTACTGGATCGGAAAAACGTTGCGTCGTTGGTAAACGCCACTTTTGTAATACGGAGAAGGAACGAATGACGAAGCGCAACAAGAACTTGCAACCGGTATTGCAAATTGGGAATGCTGTCGCCGCCATCTGATTGCGGGTGATCACCGCTGTGTCTTGATGCGGTCGCTCGGCCTCGAAAGCTAGCGCATGTTCCGCTCATCTTGAAGCAATCCTCCCGTCATGCGCGGGACGGGCGCCCCGCGACGCAAAGCGTCGCGGGGACCCGTTGACCCGCGCATCCATGCTGAGCTGTCGCGATTGAAGGCATTGTCGCATGGCCGCGGAAGCGGTTCTGCCGCATGGATTGCCGGGTCAAGCCCGGCAATGACGAGTGGAAAATTCGAGTCGATTCGAACGGAATTTGCTCTAGTTCCGCAGCTACTATGAAATCGTGACAGGCGCTGCTCAAGTCCGCTCGCTGGTGCTGCACGAGGGCACGCAGATGCGCTGGTTTACCGGCGCCGAAGCGCTGAAGCTAAGGCTGGTCCCCTACGACGGCTTTGCCCTGTTTCTGCACCATCGGCGAAGACGCCTGTATGCGTGATCCTCCATCCGCTGCGGCGCCCGACGCGGCATGCTGAGCGTCCGAGAAGTCAAAATCCACAGCGCTATCAAACGTTTGTCGGGCTCACGACAAGCTCGTCATAGGGCGAGCGCGTCGCGCCGACTCCCGTTTCGCGGGCTTGCCCATCGCAGTAGCGTTGGTATGATGGCGGGATCGTGGCGCGGATATGGACGCCGCGCGAACTGTCTAACCGCTCTGCTCTCACATCTCGGGGCTGTTGAGGGGCTATTCAACAGCAGGGGGAAGCCATCGTTTGGCGGGTCATAATGGCCGCCGTGGAGGAGTGTTATGAGGAAGATCGCAATCGCTCTTGCTATCTTAGGGACGGCCCTCCTATCCGCGCTTTACACCGCTCCGGCTCACGCCCAGGCGACGCGGACGTGGATCTCCGGCGTCGGCGACGACGCCAATCCGTGCAGCCGCACGGCGCCATGCAAGACCTTTTCGGGCGCTATTGCCAAGACCGCGGCGGGCGGCGAAATGAACTGCCTCGATCCGGGCGGCTTCGGCGCGGTCACCATCACCAAGGCGATGACCATCTATTGCCAGCCGGCGTCGAATGGCGGTGTGCTGGTCGCCGGGACGAATGGCATCGTCGTGGCGGCCGGGCCGAACGACGCGGTGACGCTCGTCGGTCTCGACTTCGAGGGCCTCGCCAGCACCGGCAGCGGCGGCCTCAACGGCGTCCAGGTAAGCTCCGGAGCGGAGATCATTATTTTGAACTGCGTCATCCGGGACTTCACGCAAAACGCCGTCAATGTGACCAGTAGCACCACGGGCACGCGGGTCGTCATCCAGAACTCCTCGATCATCAACAACGGCACCAGCGGCACCGTCAATACCGGCGGCGTGAACGTAGCAGGCGTTGGCGTGCCTAACACAGTCTTCGTCCTCAATAGCCTCCTCGAAAATAATAAGAACTACGCGCTGCAGGTCGGCAGCGGCAACACCGGGGTAATCGCCAATGACTTTATGGAGCCCACCGGCTTGAGCATCCCGAGCGGCGGCAACGTTATATCGTTCGGGGTACCGGTTGCCGGCAACCCGGCCAACGCGGGCGGCAGCAGCTTGCTCGGCGGCTCGACCAACCCGATCTCGCATCAACCGTTTAACTGACGACTGCACGGACGCGCAGGTTCCCAACCGGGAGCCTGCGCGTCATGCGCCAAATCCTGTCCTCTTCTGATCCCGGCGTGGCGCGCATCCATGCGATCCTTGCGCGTCATTCCACCAATGCAGAAGTGAATAGCCCAGAATTGGAACCACGAAATTTAGCGGATTGATTTCAGTTCTGCAGTTTGATGGAGACCCACGACGACGTGCACGTTGCTGAGGATTTTGGATTGTGGCGCAAAAATCCTGCTCAGCGAAGAGCCTTCAGCGAAGCGAGGTATTTTTGCTCCTCCGCCAAAACATCCTGCCGGCGCTCCAGTAATCGCCGGGCAGGTATTCCGGCATATATCGTCCACGGCCGCATCGGGCGACTGATCCGCGACATGGCCCCGAGTACCGAGCCCTCGGCGAATCTTGCACCGGGAAGCACCATGCTTCCTGCGCCGACAAACGAATGGCGGCCAAAGCTGATCGATGCCGTCCGAGTCGTTTTATCCCCGCCTGGCACAGTTGGATGGCTTAACGTCCGCCCACTCAGATCTTCGTTGGAGGTGTAGATGCCGACGTAGTGAGAAATACCCACAAAATCCTCAATACGAACAGCAGCATGCCCTGCCAGAACGGAGTGCCCGCCAATATGGACGTTATTACCGAACTCGACCCCACCTCTGTTCGAAATGATAACGAAGGGATCGATTCTCACTCGCGATCCCAGCGAGATTTTACCGCAATCAACGATTACGGCAGTGCTGTGGATCAACACGTCTTCGCCGAGCCTCGCAAAGCCAAGGTTTTCCAGAACGTCCCGCGAAAGAAACGCGCTGTTTAATCCAGGCACCGCGACGACTCCACTGTTTCGATAATACACTTTCATAGGGTACTATATGAGAAAGATAACTTTACGAAAAGCGCCCTGCAGCAGGCGCTGAGCAGCGCACGCTTCGCAAATTTCCTTTCGGCATGGATCAGGTGTAAAATTGATTATTTTACTGCGCGCCGCCGAGGTCCAGGTCCCTGGCATCCTGCAGGTCGCGAAGCCGGCAGGTCGGATTGACGAGCGGGCTCGTGCGGAACGCAATGCGCGCCCGCAGTCGATCGCTGAACAAGATCGCCGTCTCATCGAGATCGGCACGGAACGCACGCGGCGGTTCGCTGCCCGCAGAGAGCCAAGTGAAGTCCAGGCAGCGGCTGTATTCGACGGGAAGGACCAACAGCGCGGGCCCGGGCGCTGCGGCAGAAACCGTCAAAAAACCGCGATGCACGATGAGTTCGCTGTGAGAGACGGGTACAAGCTCGGTCTTTGGCAACGCATCGAACAGGACCGCTTCCTTTTCGAAATCGTAGTCCGGCGAACGCAAGCGTTCCAGCGCTTGCCTTGCGGTTCTTGCCGTCGTTACCCGAACCACACCGCGGCCGGCGACGTTCGGATTGGTCAGTTCATAAAGATACTGGCGGTGATGCGCATCGAGCTCGATCGTGAGCGCCGGCACGCGCCCTGGCAAACTCTGCTCGGTCAACACATAACGCACGCCAAGCTGTGCGAGCACTTTCTCGTTAAACACCGTAGCCGTCTCATGCGGACGCGTGTACAGAACGCCTTTCGGCATCAAAAAACGAGAAACCAGGAAATGAAAAAATGGCGAACTCAGATGGTTCGAATTTTCCAGGGTGGGGATATCGTAAAACCAAAATCCGTATTCACGATGATCGTTGCCGAGAATGGATGCGACCATCGCATCATAGTAGTTTTGACTGATGAAAGGCACCTGAGTGAGTTCAATGGGTATCTGAGGGTATTCGGCCTTCCACTGGCCTCCGGCCAGGTTGACGACACGGCCGCGAAACGGCTGGTCGGGGTGCAGCGCGATCTCGCGCTCCAGGAAATTGACGACTGGAGTGCGCAACGGCGGCCAGCGGAACGGGATGCCATACTTGTATAGCGGATAGGGCGGAGACCACACCGCAAGCGCGGTCCACGGCGCGAACACGGCAACCGCCATGATCAGCGCCGGCACAGCCGATCGCCACCAACGCGCCCGGATCGCGGCCAGCAGGGGACAATAAACGCAGCGGGCGGCGAAAAGCGCGTGCAACGGGTAAATCATCCAATCCAGATACGAAACCGTCGGTCCGGGCCACGGATGCTGGGTCAAAACCAGAAACCCGGTGATCGACCAGAGCAGCGCCACAAAAGCCAGATATCCGATCGCGAAGCGCTTAAGCTGCCGGTCGCCGGTGAATACTGTGAGCACGCCTCCCAGAATCGCCGCGAGCAGCAACACCACACCGGCCGGCCGATTGACCGGGTCTTCGAGCAGCAAGGACGCCCAGTGCCACGTCACCTTGGGCGTGTACAGTTCCGACCAGAAGAGCGTGGTCTTCGCGCCCAGAAAAAGGCCGACCAGCCAAGGACCTAAAATAATGAGGTAAACCGGCACGATGATCCCGGCAGCGAAGACTTTATGGCGAAACTCCCGTCGATTGCTTGCCATGGTCATTGCGACGATGCCAAAGTAACCAAGCACCGGCAGGAATAGGAGTGCATGGAGTGGGATGAAAAGGGTCAGATAGATAAGCGTCAGCAGGAGCCCTGCGGCGCAGCCTATCGCGCTTGCCCGCGAGCCGCGGCCAATGGCAAGAAACAGCGTAAGCGCAACCATCGTCCAGGCAATTTCCGACAGAAAGGGAGGATTACCCCACAGGATCCAGATCGCGGGCACCAGGACGAAATAAGGTAAGCAACCCAATAGACCGATCCAGGCTGCGGCGACCGCGCTCGGCATCGGAAAGTTCAGCATCCGGCCGAGCAAAACCGTTGCAATTGCGAATTCGGCTGCAAACCAAGTCGCAGAAACCGCGGCCAGCCAATCGCCGTCGCCTGCCATCAGTCCGACGACGAAGCCAGGCATCAATTGGGTATTCAGCGGAAGCGATATGCCGCCGATGCCCCTGAGAAAGTCCAGGGCAAAGGGGCCAAAACCCCTCATCCACTCGGCTTGGCTCTTGACGATCGACAGGATGAAAGTTCCGTCCCAACGAAAATAGGTGACCGGCGCCTGCAGCCGGAACATGATGAGAGAAAGCACCAGCAGCGACACTCCGTTGGCCGCCAGCCAGAACGCATTGGATTGTGAAACGCGGAGGACTCCCTGGAGCGACAGCCACTTCTTTCCAGGCGCCACACCCGAATGGCACCCAAAGTCACGTGTGCCGGCAATCGCTCGAACACCGTCGCGAGCATGCGCCATAACCGCGAGCCTCCACGTTACAACCGCCGACTTGGCGGTCGCGCACCCGCAGCTCGAGACGGCCAGGCAAAAACGATCCGCGCAGTAGCCAGGCAATTGTTAATTCGCAAAGTCCGATAGTGCAACATGAATTGATCTGCGTCGAACATGCCGCGCCTTATTCGACGTCTCGTCGCACCTCCGACATCGATTTGGTTTCGACGATGTATCGAGGAATACCCCTCTGTTCATCATACAAGCGCCAAATATATTCTCCGATCACACCCAGCATGACCATCAGCATGCCCCCGATCATCATGACCAGAATCATCAGCGGCGCCCATCCTGAGAACGGCGTCTTGTTCATGAACCATGCATAAGTGATCGCGAGAGAATACACGACGCCGCAAATCGCGGTGAATAGACCCAAACAGGACATGAAGCGAATTGGTACGTACGAATCGGTAATAAGCTGAATTACGAATTCAAGCTTCTTCCAAAACGAGTAGCCGGAGCGGCCAACCGGCCTTTTCACGCGGGTGTACGGAATGAAGACTTTGGCAAAGCCTAACGACGACAAATATCCCTGCAGTAGGAAACTGCGGCCCGTGAGCGAACTCAGCAATTGGCAAACCCTTTTGCTCATCAGCCAATAATCGAAGCCTCCCTTGGGCAATTCCGCATAGGCAAGCCGCGCGACCGAGTAGGCAAAGCGCGAGAACATTTTTGCCAGGAACCCGTCGGTTCTGTCCTGACGATAGCAGATGACGATTTCAGCATCCTCCCTCCAATAGGCGACCATCTTCGCCATGAGCGCGATTGGATCCTGCAGATCCGCCGAAATGCAAATCACCGCGTCGCCCGTTGCATGCTGCAATCCGGCGAACAAGGCCGCGGTCTGACCGAAATTGCGCGAAAGATTGAGCAATGAGATCTCTTGCTTATTGCGACGCTGGAGGCGGAGCAGCTCCTCCCAGGACCCGTCGGTGGAGCCGTCATTGACGAATATGAGTTCCAGCTCCAAATCCTTGAAACCGCTCTCATGAATCTCCAGGATTTGACGGCAGGTTTCCGCCAGCGTCGGCTCGTTGTTGAACACCGGCACAACCACAGAGATAGATTCGGCCATTCAGCCTCCGCAGAACCGTTCCACAGTGACAAATGTGGCTGCTCGCGTGCCATCCATGACTGCTGATACGCGGCGGATCGTTCACTACTTTCACTAATACGGCATGATAACGATCTCGGTGCTCAACCGCAATCCCGCCGCCTCTATAGGGCCTTCATCGCCTGCTTCAGGGGCCGGCTTTGCCGCGTTTCTCCAGCACGAAGGTCAAGTTGAGACCGACAGGCATCGATACGTGTCGTTCCATAAGGTCGATAACAGGAATGAGATACCTCGAATAGATCTTCTGCAAAAATATGAAGCGCTCCTTGCTAGCTTCGCTTTTCTGGTAATCGACCTTTCCCAGCTTGAGGAAGACCAACGATCCGAAGATTGCGAGGAAATTCGTGTAATACAGGTTCACGATATTACAATCAAATCCGCCGATGAGCCGCCTGACCATTTTCTTGTTGTAGCGGCGATAATGACCAATCTTGCGATCCAGGTCGGAATAGAGCCACTGCAGCGCGGGGACGAGTATGATGAGTTTGCCGCCGGGCTTTAGCATCGCCAGGCAATCCTCGATAAAACCACGATCATCTTCGACGTGCTCCAGCACGTGGACGGAGAAAATGGAATCGAACGCGCAAGGGTAGTGCCGCAATAGCTCGGATGTCTCACCCTGAGACAAGATCGCTTGCGAGGTTCCGATTCGCCCCTTGAGCAGCTCATAGAAATGATTCGACGGCTCATTGACGACGACTCGGTTGCGGCAAAAGTCGTCCTGCAACAGGAGCTGCGTGATCCGGCCTGCACCGGCACCTATTTCGAGAATGTCTTTTCCCAAATGCGGCTTGATCATTCGATACTGGAACAGATCCAATGCAGGAGTTAGGTCAAACTGTTCTTCGCCCGCCGCCACCATTCCTTTGGCATACGGGTCTTCTTCAAGCCGCATTTACGTCGCCCGTCGAGAAGGTCATTACGACACAGGGTGCCAATGATACGATGATTGCCGTTTCCAGCAGGAGGATTATAAGCGCTGAGTGGGACAAAGAAGTGTGCCCAGTCAGCCGCGCGAAGCTTGAACGACAATATCGACGATCCGTCGGACTTGTTCCGACTCCAGATCGCGATAGAGCGGCAGCCCGAGGGTGGAACGCGCCAATTGTTCCGTAACCGGAGCAGACGCGCGCGGGAAGCCCGCGGTCGCTCGGTGGGCGTGGGCACCTTGGCCCCACCAGCGCCGTGTCTCGATCCCCGCTTGTGCCAGCGCAGCCTCCGCTCGCGCAGCGTTCGAGTTCTGTAGGCTCACCAGGCAGGTGGACGCGATCCAATTTTGCCCAAAGCCGTCCTGCAGCCGAATCGTGTTCGAGTTCGGAAGCACCGCCCGATACGATTGGGCGACCGCCATCCACTCGCGGCGGGCCTCGTTCCATTCATCGAGCGCGGCCAGAGCGACCGCCGCATGGTACTCGCTCAATTTGGCATTGATTGCCGGATGGACGGCTTCTCTCGTCCCGTCGAAGCCGAAATTTGCCCTCGTCCGTATGCCGTGAATGAGCGCGAGATCCTTGCTCATCACGAAACCCCCCTCTCCGGCACCGATCACCTTCGTGGCATGCAGACTGACGACGACGGGCGCCTCGCCGGCAGTGATCGAGTCAAACGCGGCCGCGGCATCAATTACGACCGGCAAGCCCGTACGCGTCCGAAAAAGGTCCCACGCCTTTACGTTGATCGGCTGGCCGAAGGGAACGACTGGCATGACCGCTCCCACTGGAGACGGCGCTTCCCGTATCAGATCAACAATATGTTCTGGATCGAGCGCCCACGTGGTTGGATCGACATCCACGAAATAGGGCGTGAGCCCAGCCAATTTTGCCGCATGAGCGGATGCAACGAAGGTCCAAGCCGGCAATATACACAAGGTTCCCGGCTGCGCTCCTGCGGCGGCCAGCGCCAGCGTCAGCCCAAACGTAGCATTAGCGACCGTGGTGAGATTTCCGCCAACGAGCCCGAAATGCCGCGCCAGCCGATCCTCAAGCGCGAGGGCAAGAGGTCCAAAATTGGTGTAAATTCGCGAGGAATCGATAGTTCTCAAATAGGGAGCAAGCCGCTCCACGGACGGAAGCCTCGGCCGCATGACGGGGACTATCTTCATTCCACACGACTGTATCCGGTTTCCGGTAATGTGCAAATGTGAGGCCTGCTAAAAAGGTCCTGTTTCCTCGTAAAGCCCTTGCCCGCGGGCAGCAAGGAGGGCTCGCCGAAGTTGTTTGACGATTTCGGAAGTAACTTCCGAGTGCCGCGCCTTGAAGAATTGGCCGAAGCTTGCTTTGATTGGTTACGAAATGCCGCCTTGGTTCGCGGTTAAAATTTCGATGAAGCTGAAGTCGGTAGCGGCAGCGAAATCTCCCCGGGCGGCCTTCCACCCCTGGCTTGACGAAGAGCCAAGCAAAGATACTAAACCTCTGCAGTTGGGCGCAACAGCGCGATGGCTTCGGCGGCGCTCGCGAGCAAGGTTTCCTGCACGATGCCTTTGACAAAAGCTTTTGCCAAGCGCAAGCAGCGTCAAGGCAGCCATCATCATGCTGCTGCCGCGCCATACGCCGCATTCCACGATGTCGCCGGAAATGCTGGATCGGTGAAGATATTTGATGGCGTTATACAAGGCGCTGATAATCGGTCGGTGGCGTCTCCTCAAATCTTGATCGTGAGGCGACGAACCTGATCCATAGCTTCCTCTAGCCAATGGAGCGCATCCGCTTTTTCACGACTTAATTGCACGGAATGTCGTTCAAGGTCCTTTTGCCGGAGGACAACGTAGCCCAGACTCCCGGCCGTTCGCTGGACCGGACTTTTGAGAAATTTCGGAACCATAGGGAGGCGCCTGCACACGTCTGAACCTGAAAAAGGCTCGATTTCAATGTCCGCAACCGAAGCTGCCCTCACCGCTGCTTACCATGGCTATCAGCCTCTGGCCTTGCAGATCAATGGATTTGACCGCGATTCTGCCGCTATGATCAATGCGATTGAGCAACAGGGCGACCCCGTTCTGCTGGCAAAATTCATCGACCGCCTGTTTCTGTCCCTGCATCTCGCCATAATCATCGACAATGAGAACGCCGCCGGGCACCAAGCGCGGATAGAGGTGGCTCAGTTCGTGGGCCGTTGAGTCGTACCAGTCGGTATCAAGGCGCAACAGCGCGATTGCCTCAGGGGCGTTTGCCGGTATCGTTTCCTGCACGATGCCTTTGACAAAAGCTACCTTGTCGAGCGGGTAGCCGGTGGACGCGAGATTGCCGCGCACCTCCTCCAGCGCCACTTCCGCCCAGGAGCTTGACTGATCGGTACGCCGGCGCTGCAGCCAAAACTCGTAATGCTCCTTGCAGTCGCGCTCGGGATTGGGTCGCGGATGTCCGGCAAAGGTATCGAACAAAAGTAGGTCTCGGTCGCTTTTGCCAAGCGCCAGCAGCGTCAGGGCGGCCATCATCATGCTGCCGCCGCGCCATACGCCGCATTCCACGATTGCACCTTGAACGCCGGCTCGCGCCACGTGTTCGACTGCCTTGTGCATGGCATAGAGCCGCTCGATGGACGTCATCGTGTAAGGCTTGACACGCTCATACAGCGCGAAGAAGCCAGGATCCGTAACCTCGAACTTGCGCAGCTTGGCGACGTAATCCGTCAACACCTGATAGTCGACTGCCGTGCCAGGGGCTGCAACCGCATGCTGCAAGGCCGTAATGGTATCCTGCAAGTGAGCAAACATTTGTTGCGTCATGAGAACATATCCGGCGCGCTTCACAACGCCCAGCACTGTTCGCTTAAACCATGATGGCAGTCTCATCGGCATTCAAGCCTAGTGGGCCGCCCAGTTGCCGTGACGAGCCATGGTGCATTTTTCGCCGAGCGAGAAAAATCGATATCAGCATTGTTCGATTGCGGCAAACCGATCCTGCTCACCATTTCGTGGCACGGTGCTGCAGTTTCGGGTGCGATACCAGGCAATGCCAGACGACGGCCTGGAACGCCTCGGTATGTGGCGTGATGCGCGACGGCTCGACAGCCGGAATGACGACGACTACGTCACCTGACTTTTTGGTATAGCCGCCATCGCGTCCGACAATTCCCAAAATTCGCGTGCCGCGGCTTTTGGCCTCCTCGATGGCGGCGACCAGATTGGCGCTGACGTTCTTCTCCAGATTGCCGCCGCCGACGGAAAACACCAGGATTGCGTCCTTGGACCCGGCGCGGCTCACTTTCAGCCATTCCGCGAACACCGTGCTCCAGCCTTCGTCGTTGGTCCGCGCCGTCAGCTCGGAGACGTTGTCGGTCGGCGCATAAGCCTCGATGCCGCACAGCTTGCGAAAGTCGTTGACCGCATGGCTGCAATTGCCGGCGCTGCCGCCAACGCCAAGGATGAACAGGCGACCCTCGCGCTCGCGCAGGCCGGCAAGCTCGTCGCAGAGCGCCTCGATGGCGTCGGGCTCGATGCGGCGCGCCGTTTCACACACCTCGTCGAGGAATTTCGCAGCGTGGCTCACGCGACCTCCCAAATGGACCCGACCGGGACGTTCCTTTTAGCAGGGACTTTTCCGCCGCGTCGATAGGCCACAAAGGCTATGGCGTCTGTCGTCAGCGTAACGCGGCGGAGAGTTCGGCCAGGCTCTTGCCTATGAGCGATTGCGCGCGCCTTACCGTAAATTGCATCGTCAGGCTCGTCCATGTCGACCTGAAGATCGTCGAATTGCGCCGCGCCGCGCGCGCATTGGCAAGCCGGACGATTGGCGCCAGCAACAGGAGCGTGACGCTGACGATCAAAGCGCGAAGGACTGGCAGGGATTGAAGGGAACGCGACGCCTGAAGGTACAGCATGGCCAAAAACCAGGTCGCGGCATCCCCCCAGAAATGAATTTGCGACACGTCGACGCTGGGAAAAGCCAGGTCCTGCAGGACCAGATGGGCTCCCTCGAACACTTTGCCTCGCTTCGCGACGCAGATGAGGATGTGGCCGCCATCCTTCACCAGCGGACGCACATTGGCATAGAGCCGGTCGATGTTGAGGAGCCCACCGAGGGCCAGATCGCAAATACACGAGTCGTAAGGCGCCGCTCGTTCGATTGCCTCGCCAAAGTCGGCGCTGAGAACCTTGGCTAGATCGGCGCGCTTGCCGCCCAATCTGCTGTGGAGCAGCGAGGGGGTCGAGCTGATCCATAGGATGTTTTGCTCGCCGGCGGCGCCCCAGGCCGTGACGGCCCGCGCAATCGGCGACATGTCGGCCCAAAGCGGATGGAATCGGCTGACCCGCGGCGGCGAGCCGAACGTGCTGCGATAGATGGTTTGCAGCGCGTCGAGCAACGGCTTCGCTGCGGCCTCGCAGCGCGAGCCCGCCGTGGCAGCGGCGCGCCGGCGCGCTGTCGTCTCCCTGAACCATCGACCAATAAGCGGATGATCGACGTGCGGCGCCGGTGTCGCTGACAGACGACGGTCGATCTCGGCCATATAGGCGCGCGCTTCTTCGATCACCGTATCAATATCGCCCGGCAAATCGGCAGCATGGAATTTCAGCAGCTGTTTGCCCGATTCTCGCTGCTCTTTGGTCAGCCACAAGGACAAATCGCGGGCGACTTGCGCGTAGCTGGTCCAGCCGATCCGAATCATCTCGCGGCCGGTGTCGCGGCTCTGCGGCTCGATCATGAAGAACTGGTCGGAATCGCCGATGAAATACCGCGGCGCCTGCGGCGCCGCTTCCGGAATGAACCCAAAGTCCCATACCAGAACGGGATCGGCAACCACGCGTTCCGGTTTAATCGCGACCAACGCCACCGGCGATTGATAGCCGATCAGCGTATCCTCGTCGACATACCAATAAAATTGATCCATCCATGATTGATGGCAAAGCCGTTGGTTGACCGTGCGCGCTTTGACCGTGGGATGCTTGTTGGCGAGTGCCAGCTTGACCATCCGGCGCGGTTCGAGTCGCAACGTGCACGACGCGGCGTCGACCAGAGCCTCTAGTTGCGGCAACACGTCCTCGGCGGTGACGCGAAAGCTCGGCGCATGGATCACGCGCTCGCCCGCCTGCATCAGCCGGCTGACGTAACCCAGTGCGCCGTCACAGACAATGAAATCGGCGTTGAGAAACAACAGGTAGGTCTCGGTCATGCCGGCGCCGAGATCGGCAAAGCCTCGGAACAGAGCATGCGTCAGCGCGACGCCGTAATCGGCGGCAAAATCCGTCAGCAAGTCGTCAAGAGCAACGAGCCGGGTTGCGCAGATTCGCGCCGCCGCGGCGAACGCCGGCGCGGCGCGGAACAGATCGAACAGCCGCGTCTCCGTGACGATCACCAGCTCGACCGCGAACGCCCGGCACAGCGCCGGCAGGTTTCCCGGCGCGAGCACGGCGGGAAGCGTAATCGATACGACCTTGTTGGCGTATCGCTCGCCCCAAACCGGAATGATCAAACGGGCGGCCTTTTTCATAGCACTGCGTCTTCCGCTTCGGCTCGGCTCGGCTCGGCGGCCGGCGCAATCGCGCTACGGCGCTTGACGGCGAATTCAACCGTCAGGCTTGTCCATGTCGCCGAGAAGATCGACGGATCGCGGCGCGCCGCCCAGGCATTCGCCAGCCGGACGAACGGCGCCAGCAAAATGAGGGCGCACAGGATCGCTCCTCGCGCCAGCGGACGCGTCGCAACCGGCCGCATCGCCCGCACATAAAGCGCCCGCAACAGCGCGATGATTGCGGCGCCGTGGAAATTGATTTGTGAAACGTCGACGTCGGGAAACTGGCAACAACTGAGGAACAACTCGGCTCCGTCGAACACATTTCCGGTTTTCGCGATCTTAAACAGAACACGCCCACCGTCTTTCATCAGCGGGCGCAGCGCCGGATAGAGCCGATCAAGCTCCGCCATTTCCTTCAGCGCCAGCTCGCAAACGCAGACGTCGTAAGGCGCTTCTTTGAAGAACGGATCGCGGGCAGCGGATGCCTGACCGCCACAACTCTGCCGGTTGGCCAAGAGACGCCAGTTGCCGGAATTCATCCAGAGCACATTGCCATGGCCATTCCTCTGCCACGCCGCCATTCTCCGGGTGACCGGCGACACATCGGTCCACAGCGGATGAAATTTGCCGATCTTTGGCGGCAAGCCGAACATCTTGCCATAAAGAGTTTGCAGGGCCTTGGTCGCAGCCGCCAACAAGCCTGGGCCGGCCGCGCGGCTCGCGGCGGAGTGCGCCGATACTCGGCGGCTCGGCCGCGATGGGGCGCCGCCTTGCACGCCGCGTTGGCGCAGGCTGGCCTCCTCGAACCAGCGGCCGAGAAGCGGATGGCCGATATGCGGCGCCGGCACCGGCGACAGGCGTCGATAGAGTTCGGCCATGAAGATGCGCGATTCGTCGATCACGCCATCGATACCCGACGGCAGATCGGCAGCGTGGATCTTTATCAACTGCTTGGCGGAGCGCCGATGTTCCTCGGTCGCGCGCAACGACTCGGTGCGCGCCAGTTCGTCAAGCGACGTCCAGCCGATCCGAATCATCTCTTGCCCGGTATTGCGGCTTTGCGGCTCGATCATGAAAAAATCATCCGAGTCGCCGATGAAGTGCGGCTCGGCGGCGGGCGCCGCCTCAGGCAGAAAACCGTAATCCCAGAAGCTGACCGGCCGGCTGACAAAACGCTCCGGCTTGACGGCGACAAGCGCCGCCGGCGACTGATAGCCGATCAATGTGTCGTCATCGACGTACCAGTAAAACTGGTCCATCCATTCCAGATGGCAAAGCTTCTGATTGATCGTGCGAGCTTTCACCGTCGGGTGCAAGTTGGCGAGGGCAAGCTTCGCCAGCCGGCGCGGCGCCACGCTCAAGGTGCATGAATCGCGATCGCCGCGGGCCTTGAGCTGCGGGTCGATGGCCTCGGCGACGACCCGGAAGCTCGCTGCGTGGATGACGCGCTTGCCTTGCTGCATCAATGTGCCGAGGTGACGGAGCGAACCGTCGCTGATGACGAAGTCGGCAATGAAGGGCAGGAGATAGGTCTCCGTCAGCCGCGGCCCCAGATCGGCAAAGCCGCGGAACAGCGCGTAAGTGAGCACCATCCCATAATCGGTGAAGACGCCGGTCAACAGATCGTCGAGCGGGACCAGACGCGTCTTGCAGATTCGCTCGGCGGCCTGGAAGCAGCGCGAACTGCGCACCATGTCGAACAAGCGCGATTCGGTGACAATGGCGAGCTCGACGTCGAACATGCCGCGGAGCGCCGGCAGATTGCCCGGCGCCAGCGCAGCCGGGAGCGTGATCGACAGGACCTTGTCGACGTAAGCCTCGCCCCAGACTGGAATGATCAGCCGCGCGGTCTCTGCCATTGCAAAACCGTTTTAGTCTGCTGCCCGAAAAAGTCCGCCGTCGCAACAGATGGCGGCGGCGGCGCCGTCCGTCAGACCGGCGGGTTCATCGCCGCTCGGCCGCCACCTCGGATTGGTATGCCGACACCACGTCCTCGAGCGACCCCTGGGCAACCAGCCTGCCATGCTCCAGAAGCATTCCCTTGTTGCACCACTGACGCAGCATCGACGTGCTATGACTGGCGATGATCAAAATTCCCGTTCTTGCCAGAAAGGTCTTCAAGCGAGCGTCGGCTCTGGCGATAAAAGCGTCATCTCCGGCGCCGATCATCTCGTCGAGGACAAGGATTTCCGGGGTGATGGCGGTCGAGATTGCAAACGCCAGACGCAGCGCCATGCCGGTGGAATAAGCGCGGATCGGCATGTGGAGGTAATCGCCGAGTTCGGTGAAGTCGGCAATGTCGTCGAGCGCGTCCCTGATCTGCTTGGTCGTCAGGCCGAGCATTTTTCCTCGCAACCAGATATTCTCGATGCCGGTCGCGTCCAGATCCATGCCGAGTTGAAGATCGAACAGCGGAAACACGCGTCCGACCGCCTGGATCGCGCCGCTGACCGGCTCGTAAATGCCGGCGAGCGTCCGCAACAGCGTGGTTTTGCCGGAACCATTGCGGCCCAGGATTGCAACCCGGTCGCCCTCGAACACCTCAAAGGATACGCCGTCGAGCGCCTTGACCACGATCCTGCCGGTTTCGCCGGTGCCGATCTGGCCGCCGACGTCCCAGCTTTTCGTAGTAACGCGGCTGATACCTTTGGCAAGATGCTTGATGCCGAGCGAATATTTCAACGACCGCATACGGGGGTCGTAGATCGGAAACTGAACGTGAATGTCTTTGCCAATGATCGACAGCATTGCTGCACTAAAGCCAGTAGACGATGCGGGAGCGGAAGCGGGCGAAGAACAAAAAGGTTCCGACCCAACCGACGACGGCCAGCGCCAAAACGACCAGCCAATCATTCAGCGTTGGCGTGCCCCCCAACAATGGTTCACGGACAAGGGCGATCATGTGCGTGAATGGATTATAGTCGGCAATGAAACGCTTCTTGCCGAGTTGCTCGGGAAAATACATCAGCGGCGTCAACCAGAACAGAACGGTGATAATGTTGGAAATCATCAACGGGACATCGCGATACCGGGCCGAGATGACTGCCGCCACCAGAGCCATCCACGACAGGCAGATCACGACCAGAAGCAAGCCGAGCGGCCACAGCACCATGCTCCGGCTGGGGACGACGACAAAAAACAAGGCAATGGCGACATAGATGACCACATTATGAGCGGCGATGATGACATTGCGCCAAACCGTCTGCACCAGGAATACGGTCAGCGGGCATTTGATCTGCGTGATATAACGAGCGGAGGCGACGAACAGTCCGGCGCCGTCGTTGATGGTCTGCGTGATGAGAGCCCACAGCAGCATGCCGGAGCAGACGTAGGGAAAGGATTTTGCCAGTGCGGCGCCGAACAGAAAGGCGCTCAAAAAGCCCATCGTGAAAATCTGAATGCCGAAGGACAGCGTCATCCATAGCGGGCCCAGCGTGGACCGCCGATATCTTTGCTTGACGTCCTGCCAGGCGAGGAAATGACTGAGCCGCCAGGAAGAAAGGCCGTTACGCAGGTCGTCGACAGCGGAATCCAAGTGGGTCGAGGTCAACGCTAACATGCGCAGCGGCGGCTCCCCATCCGCGAATTCGCGTGTTGCTTAGCAAGGCGGCTTGGCAGCCGCAAGTGCGGATCAATGGTCGCGGCGGCAAAGTTCCAAGCGTTTGTCCTCAACCCTTCGCCTGGACGCCGCAAAGCCCGGCAATGCCGATGCAAGGAGCGAAACCGGCATTTCCAATCGCCGGCCGGGGGCGAGGTCCGCGGTCAGCGTTGCACCGGAGGCCGGTGTTCTCCGATCCAGGACGCCGGATGTTCCCAGGCATGCGCCTGCAAGCGAGCCCGCAGCTGCTGGCTTCCCTCGGCATAATCGCGCGTGCGGTTGTCGGCGGCGATGAGATTGGCCTGCTGATTGCTGCAGTAGGTCGACGACGATTGCCAGTCCGCTACGTCGTAAACACGACCATTGCGGTCGACCACGACCGGTCTGAGATTTTGCGCCAGGATCTGCTGCGTCAGCGATTGCCGTCCGCTTTCGAACTTGTAGACCCCGAATTTCGTCCTGAACGACGAAGCCCGCAGTGCCAGGAAACGATCTCTCTCGATCATAAAAGCGTTGGTACGAATGTGCGGGTTCGGATAGCGGGCGTGGTTGACGACGTAGTGATCGAAACGAAGGAGGCGGTAGAGGACAGTGAAAAATCGGCGGCACATTTGACGTGCGTCAGCGCGTATCACCTCGCCAGCCGTGCCGATGCTCGGCGCCGCGCGGCCGCCGTCGATAGGCAGAGGGCCTGCTCGCAACCGACTCAAATAGTCCAATGGATGCCTGACCGAATGCAGCGCGCTCCGCAAGCCCGCTACATACAGCGACCGGGACGACTGCCACGACCCGGTGGCGCCGACCAATCCGACTCCCGCCAGACTGAGCGCGTCATCGAACTTTTTCAGCCAGTCATCGGCGAGCAGCTCGGTGAACGTGTTGAAAAAGATCAGGCGGGGATTGGCGACAAGCCTCGCGGCGGCGACATAGGAGCCGATATCATAACCCCGGTCTTCGAGCTCGATGGCATGAACCGGGAGCTCGCCAAAGAGCGCCTGTGCGGCTGCGCGGGAATCCTCGCTGCAAAAGCCTTTGAATATGACGTGCAGATCGTGATCAAGGCCGGCCGGATGCGCGCGATAGCTGTCCACGAAACGGCGGACCGGGCGCTCGCCTTCGGCGGACCGACAAAGATAGATGACGCCGATCTGCGCCAAGCGTGGGCCTCGACGACAGCTGAAAATGCGCTCCGCGCCCAACGGCGCGTTGCGCGCGCGACACTACAGGCTTGCCGGCGAAGATCAAGCTGCCGTCCGGCATCAATCGATTTTCTGCCGATGGCGTGGCGCCGTCGCAGCTTCAAGGAGCGCAGCGGCCCAAGCATATTGCCTGTCCGCGGCCAATGCTGCTATCCGACTGTGATCGCTTCGGGGGAAAGCCGTGGATATCGGCAAGGTGGTCATCCTGGCAGGCGGCTTCGGCAGCCGGCTGGCCGAAGAAACCGAGGTCCGGCCGAAGCCCTTGGTCGAGATCGGCGGCCACCCGATCCTTTGGCATATCATGCAAATCTATTCGACGTTCGGTTTGCACGACTTCATCATCTGCCTTGGCTACAAGGGCTATATGATCAAAGAATATTTCGCCAATTACGATTTGCATATGAGCGACGTGACGTTCGACCTGTCGAACAATTCCACGATCGTCCACCACCGTCGCGCCGAGCCGTGGCGGGTCACGTTGGTGGACACCGGCGACGCGACGATGACCGGGGGACGCATCCGCCGGGTGCGCGATCATATCGGCGACAAGACTTTTTGCCTCACCTATGGCGACGGTGTCGCCCGCATCGACATCGCAAAGCTCGTCGCATTCCACGAGGCGCACCGGCTGCTCGCCACTATCACGGCGGTGCAGCCGCCGGGACGCTTCGGCGCGCTCGAGATCGATGCCGCCGACGTGGTCCGCAGCTTCAAGGAGAAGCCGCAGGGCGACGACACCTGGATCAACGGCGGCTTTCTGGTGCTGTCGCCGAAAGTGATCGATTACATCGAGGGCGACGATACGACCTTCGAGCAGGCGCCGCTGCAACGGCTCAGCGCGCAGGGCCAGCTCGCGGCGCATCGGCATACCGGTTTCTGGCACCCGATGGACACGCTGCGCGACAAACGCTACCTCGAGGAGCTTTGGCGAAGCGGCGATGCGCCATGGAAAATCTGGTGAACGATGCGCATCCTGATCACCGGCAATATGGGCTATGTCGGTCCGGTGCTTGTCCGTCATCTGCGCGACGTGATGCCGCTTGCTTATATCGCCGGTTTCGACAGCGGCTTCTTCGCCCATTGCCTGACCTCGAATGAGCTGCCGGAACGGCTGCTTGACGCGCAACGCTTCGGCGACGTGCGCGCGATATCGGCTGCCGATCTCGACGGCTTCGACGCCGTCGTGCATCTTGCCGCCGTCTCGAACGATCCGATGGGCAACCGTTTCGCCGCCGTCACCGGGGCCATCAATCATCGCGCCAGCGTCGCGCTGGCCCAGACCGCTGCCGCCGCGAGGGTGAAGAATTTCATATTCGCCTCGAGCTGCAGCGTTTACGGCGTCGCCGGCGACGGCCGCGCCCGCTCCGAGCAAGACCCGCTCAATCCGCAGACCGCCTACGCGCGGTCGAAAATCGCCACCGAAGATTCATTGCGGCAGCTCGACCTCGACGGCATGGTCACGACGGCGTTGCGCTTTGCCACCGCGTGCGGCATGTCGGACCGCTTGCGCCTTGATCTCGTGCTCAACGATTTTGTCGCCGGCGCGCTGTCGTCCAACGAAATTACCGTGCTCAGCGACGGCACGCCATGGCGGCCGCTGATCGACGTGCACGACATGGCGCGAGCCATCGAATGGGCGCTGCGGCGACAGGCCGACGACGGCGGCGACTTTCTCGCGCTCAATGTCGGCGCCGACGGCTGGAACTACCAGATCAAGGATTTGGCGCACGCGGTGGCGGCCGCCGTGCCCGGCACGACGGTCTCCATCAACCGCGCGGCCGAGCCGGACGGCCGCTCCTACAAGGTGGACTTTGCCCTGTTCCGCAAGCTCGCGCCGTGTCATCAGCCGCGCCACTCGCTGCAATCGACCATCGCGGCGCTGAACGCGGGCTTGCGCGCGATCGCTTTTGCCGATGCCGATTTCCGGCAATCGCCGCTCATCCGCCTGCGCGTCCTGGAGCGCCATATCGAACAGGGACGCCTCGACGAAGACTTGAACTGGCGCGTGCCTCGAAGAAACGGATTTCCACCGTGAGAATTCAGTCTTGACGGAGAGCAAGACAGCAGCACGACGCTGCCGCTTCTGCGACGCCGACCTTAAGCGGAGCTTCGTCGATCTCGGCCGCTCGCCGCTCGCCAACTCGCTGCTTGGCGCCGAGGCCATCGAGCGCAGCGAACCGACCTACCCGTTGCACGCCTATGTGTGCGACAATTGCCTGCTCGTGCAGCTGCCGGAGTTCGCGCCCGCCGAAAATATCTTCAAGGATTATCTTTATTTCTCCTCCTATTCGCAGCTCTGGCTCGATCATTGCCGCGACTATGCCGGGGCGATGGTGAAACGCTATCGGCTCGATGCCGATTCGCTGGTCGTCGAAGTCGCCAGCAACGACGGCTATCTCCTGCAATATTTCAAGGAGCGCGGTATCGGCGTGCTCGGCGTCGAGCCGGCCGCGAACGTCGCCCGAGCGGCGCAGCAGCGGGGCATCGCCACGGAAGTGGCGTTCTTCGGCATCGGAACCGCGCGCCGGCTCCGCGACGCCGGCAAGGCAGCCGATCTGCTGGTCGCCAACAACGTGCTCGCCCATGTGCCCGACCTGCATGATTTCGTCGGCGGCTTCAAGCTGTTGCTCAAGCCCGAAGGGACGGCGACCTTCGAATTTCCGCACCTGCTCAACCTGATCCGGGAGAAGCAGTTCGATACGATCTATCACGAGCATTTCTCGTATTTCTCGTTTCTCGTCGCCGATAAGATTTTCGCCAGGCATGGTCTGCGCATCTACGACGTCGAAGCATTGCCCACTCACGGCGGCTCGCTGCGCACCTTCGTCTGCCACGACGATGCGCCATTGGCACGCACCGGCAGGGTGGCCGACACGATCGCCAAGGAGCGCGCCGCCGGCCTCGACCGCATCGGGGCTTATGCCGGCTTCGCCAAGTCGGTCGTCGACATCAAATGCGAGCTGCTGGGCTTTCTGATCGAGGCGCGCAAGACCGGCAAATCGGTGGTCGGCTACGGCGCTCCGGCAAAAGGCAATACGCTGCTCAATTATTGCGGCGTCGGACCGGAGCTTCTGCCCTATACGGTCGACATCAGCCCGCATAAGCAGGGCCGCTATTTGCCGGGCGTGCAGATTCCGATCCATGCGCCGGACCGCATCTTTGCGACCAAGCCGGACTTCCTGCTCATCCTGCCCTGGAATATCAAGGAGGAGATCATGGACCGCATGGCGGCCATCCGGCAATGGGGCGGCCGCTTTGTCGTGCCGATTCCGAAGCTCACCGTTTTGTCCTGACGGGCCGGCCATGAACATTCGTCCAACGGCGCTCGCCGGTGTGCTGGTCGTGAGCCCAACGGTGAACGCGGATGAACGCGGCCTGTTCGCGCGGACCTACGACGCCGCCTTGTTCGCCGCGGCCGGCCTGCCCACCGCCTGGCCGCAATGCAACACGTCGTGGAATGCCCGCAAGGGCACGCTGCGCGGCCTGCATTATCAGGCCGAGCCGCGGCCCGACCCCAAGCTCATTCGCTGCACGCGCGGCCGCATCTTCGACGTCGCCGTCGATCTGCGGAAAAATTCGGCGAGCTTCGGACGTTGGACCGGCGTCGAGCTGTCCGAGCGCAATCGTGACGCGCTGGCGGTCCCGGCGGGCTGCGCCCACGGTTTTATGACCTTGGAAGACGATTGCGAGGTCTTCTACATGATGGGCGACGTCTACGTGCCCGAACTGGCACGGGGCGTGCGCTGGAACGATCCGGCGTTTGCGATCGAATGGCCGGGCGAGCCGACCACGATGTCCGGGAAAGACGCGGGCTGGCCGGATTTTTGCGCATGAAACGCGTTCTCGTCACCGGGCCGTCGGGCTTCATCGGCGCGCATTGCTTGCGCCGGCTGGCGATGGAAGATTGCGAAATCCACGCCGTCAACCGCGGCCGCAGCGGTGCGGCCGCCGCCGGCGTGACTTGGCACGCGGCCGATTTGCGCGAAGCGGCGCAGGTTGTGCCGCTGATTGCCAAGATCCGGCCGACGCATCTGCTGCACGGCGCCTGGATCGCCACGCCGCGGCTCTATAGGCAATCGCCGGAAAACATCGCGTGGCTGCAGTCCACGATTTTTCTTGCCGGCGCGTTCGGCGCGCATGGCGGTGTGCGTTTCGTCGGCATCGGCAGCTCGGCCGAATATGATCCGGACGACCGGCCCTGCATCGAGGATGAAACGCCGATCCGCCCGGCGACGGTCTACGGCAAGTGCAAAGCGGCCTGCTGGCTTGCGGTGCAAGCGGCGGCGCAGCAGCACGGATTTGCCGCGGCCTGGGGCCGTCTGTTCCTGCCCTATGGGCCCGGCGATCCGGCGGGGCGTCTCATCCCGTCGCTGCTCGCCGCGCTGCGCGCCGGAAAGCCGGTTCAAACCACCCACGGCCGCCAGCAACGGGATTTCATCTACGCGCCGGACGCAGCCGATCTTCTGATCCGGCTCTTGCTGTCGCAGGAAACCGGCGCCTTCAACATCGGCACCGGACGCGCGACGACGATCCGCTCGGTGGTCGAATATCTGGCCGCGCGCTGCGGCAGGCCGGATTCGCCGCAGTTCGGCGCCATGCCATTGGCGCCGGGCGAGCCTGCCGTCCTGGTGGCCGACATGAGCAAGGTCCGCGACCGCTTGTCGTGGGCGCCCGAAACTGAGATTCATCAGGGCCTTGATCGCGTTCTCAGCGGCGCCTGAACAAGCTCGGATTTGCTGTTCGGGGCCGCGGCGCAATGGTAAACAGCGATTCATGCGGGATTTTTGCCTCTTCGCCCATTTTGATAAGGACGACAAGGTCGACGATTACGTTCTGCGCTACCTCAAACATATCAAAGCGCTGAATTTTTCCATAGTGTTCATCTCGACGGCGCGCCTGCCGGTTGCGGACGTTGAGCGCCTGCGCTCCGACTGTTTCGACGTTATCGTGCGCGACGACGTCGGGCTCGATCTCGGCTCGTGGGCCGTTGGCTTTGCCAAGCACCGCGCGGCAATGGACGGGCGTCTCTTGCTCGCCAATGACAGCGTGTACGGACCCATAGGCAGTCTACCGGCCGCGCTCGACCGCCTGACTTCAAGGCGTGCCGATTTCTACGGCTTCGTGGAGAGCGTCGAGATCGCGCCGCATCTGCAAGCCTGGCTCGTGCTGTTCGAGCCGGAGG
>JASHQS010000006.1 GCA_030038995.1 Xanthobacteraceae bacterium | reverse complement strand
AAGGGGCCGCAAAAGAGGCAAGAGATAAAGTGACAGGAGACGCCAAGCAACAAGTTCAAGGTACGACAAGCGTCCGTGCGACACGGAAGCCGATACCGGCGCGCCCGGATCACAGCAAGGCGCGCTCGACACCGCGCTCGGCCATCAACTCGGCGATACGCTTGCGGGCATAGAACATCCGCGTTTTCACCGTGCTTTTGGGCACGCCAATAATGTGCGAGACCTCGTCGATCGACTGCTCGTGATAGTAGACGAGATCGACCACTTGTCGATGCGCGACCGACAACTGCTTGAGACATTCTTGCAATAGGGCGCTGCGTTCGGTCTTCTGAACTGCGACCTCAGGATCGTCCGCCGGATCTTCGATCCGCTCGCACGTCGCGTCATCGAGCCAGTCATACGAACGCCGCCGCCGCGACGCCAGCGCCTTGTAGCGGGCGATTGCCAGAATCCATGTCGATACCTGCGAGCGCGCCTCGAAGCGGCCGGCGTTGCGCCAAACCTCGAGGAAAACCTCGGTCACCAAATCCTCGGCTGTCGCCTCGTCGCCGACGATGCGCAACAGGAAACGGAATACGCGCACGTTGTGCCGCGCGAACAGAACCCGGACGGCATCCTTATCGCCGTTGGCGATGAGCGCGATCAACGTTTCATCCGAGGTCACCTTGGCCGAGGAAGGCCGGCTTAATGGCCCTCCTGAAGCTGTCTGAACGTATTGCATGACGAGTCCCCCTGTGTTGGGGGAGAACTAGAATTCCCGGCCGCCGCAACACTATTCTACGTTGGGTAAAAGCAGATACCGGAAGTGAGGAGACATCCTATACGTGCGTATAGAGCGCAGCCGCGGCGGAGCTCGTGGACGGCCTGGCGTGTGAGATAACGCAGGACGCGCTCGGCAGCGCGGGCTATTGCCTGGTCGATCGAGCGCCGAGCGCTTTATCGAGGCACGCAATCAGGCTTTCGTCGGTGAACGGCTTGCAGAAGAAGCCGAACGCACCGGCGTCCATCACCCGCGCGCGGGCCCGTTCCTCGAAATATGCGGTCACAAAGATCATCGGGATCTGATGGCCTTCCGCAATCAGTCGATCCTGCAACTCGGCCCCGCTCATGCCGGGCATGTGCAGATCGGTGATGACACAAGCGGAGTCGCGAATGCGATCAGACTCCAGGTATTCCTCGGCGGAGGAAAATGCCTGGGCGGCATAGCCCAGCGAACGGATCAGTCTTTGCGTCGCTTCGCGGACGGCCGGATCATCGTCGATGATTGAGATCACGTGAGTTTTTGCCAATTCCAAGAACCTTTACGCCACCACGACTTAACGCGCCGATCCGAACGACGCTACTGTACATGGGCAAGATTTCCGTATCGCTTTGGGGTACGGAACTATACTTCTGTATAGTTGCGCGGCCCTTTAGGGCGAAGTGCGGCGGCGAACCCCCAGCGCATCCGCCATGCGAACCAGCTCGGCGAGCGATTTCGCTCCCATCTTGCGCATGACATTGCCGCGGTGAACCTTGACGGTGATTTCGCTCACGCCGAGCTCTCCGGCGGTCTGCTTGTTCATGAGGCCGGCCGTGACCAGACCCATGATTTCCTGTTCGCGCGAGGTCAGCGTATTGAAGGCCGCCTTCAGCCTGGCGGTATCGCCCGCGCTCTTGCGGCGGTGACGGTCGCGTTCGAGGCCCTGCTGGACCGCGTCAAGCATTTCCTGATCGCGGAAGGGCTTGGGCAGGAACTCGACGGCGCCAGCCTTCATCGCCCGCACGGTCATCGGGATATCGCCGTGGCCGGTCATAAAAACGATGGGTATGTCGATATTCGCCTTGGTCAGTTCAGCCTGGAAGTCGAGCCCGCTCAATCCGGGCAATCGAACATCGAGCACCAGGCAACTCGGCGCGTCGGGCAGCTTCACTTGCAGGAACTCCGGCGCCGAGGCGAACACCTTCGCATGCAGCCCGACCGATCGAAACAGGCGCGCCAGCGCTTCACGCAAGGCGGCGTCATCATCGATGACAAAGACGATTTGCTGTCCGCCGGGCGCGCTCATCGGCTCGCTTTCGAGGAATGCTGCGCAGTCGGCAAGACCATGCGGAAAACTGCGCCGCGCGGCTGCGCCGGCGATACCGAAAGCTGGCCGCCATGCTGCTCGACGATCATGCGCGAAAGCGCCAGTCCGAGCCCCATCCCATGCGGTTTCGTGGTAATGAACGCATCGAAGATGTTTGCCGCCTGTTTTGGATCGATCCCCGGCCCGGAATCCTCGACTGCCACGATCAGTTTATCGGCGCCGCCGGGCCGGACGCTCACGTGCAAGAGCCGATGGCCGGCCTCCTCCGCGCGCATGGCCTCGATTGCGTTGTGGATCAGGTTGACCAGGACCTCCTGCAATTGGCCTTTGTGGCCCGTGATCGACGGTAAATCGCGCGGCAAATCGAGGTGGCCCGTGACTCCATGGTCGTCCAGCTCTCCCTGCAGGCCGCTCAGCACGCTGCGAACCAGATCGTTCACATCGATCGACTCATGTCCCTGCTCGGCTTTCTCGAACAAGGCGCGGATATTATCGAACACCTGGCTGGCGCGGTGACTCTCGCTGACCATCCGATTCAAAGCCGAGCGCACTTCTTCGAGATTGGGCGGCGCATGTCCGAGAAAGCGGATGGCGGCGCCGCCGTTCGACGCGATGCTGGCAAGCGGCTGCCTGACTTCGTGAGAAATCGACGCCGCCATGGCTTCCAGATTCATCAGCTTATTTTTCCGCTCGCGCTGCAGCTCCGCCACCGTGCGGCTGAGCGCATCGGTGCGCTGGCGCAGTTCGGTCAACAGCCGGGCGTTTTCAATGGCGACGACGGCCTGGTCCGCAAAATTCTGTGCCAGCTGGATTTGCCTGTCGGTAAAGGGGCGAACAGTGGAGCGCATCAGCACGATGACGCCGATCGGCTCGCCGTCGCGCAAGAGCGGAACGCCGAGGCATGTGCGGTAGCCGAGCTTCTGCTGCGCGGCCTGCAGCTGGTATTCCGGATCGGCTAACACGTCGGCGACCTGGACCGGTCTGCCCTCCAGCGCCGTTCGTCCCATGACGCTGCCGCTGTCGGGTTCGAAAAGCACGGTCGAGGCCACTTCATTGTGGCTCGCCGGCCCGCCGTAAGTCGCGAAGGCCCGGAAATTCGCCCGCTTGGGATGCAGAGCCCCGAGTTCGGCGCCGCACAGCCGGACGACCAATTCAAGAAGGGTGTCGAGGACGGTCTGCAGATCGAATGTCGAGCGACTGATGATCTTCAGGACGTCGGCGGCGGCGACCTGCTGCTCCAGCGTCTCCCGCAGCTCGTGCAGCAGCCGCGCATTCTCGATGGCAACGACTGCCTGGGCGGCGAAATTTTGCACGACTTCGATTTGCCCGCCGGTGAAGGGGCGAACTTCGTTGCGACCGAGCGAGATCGAGCCGACCAGCTCATCGCCCTTCCACATCGGCACCGCCAAGGTCGTCCTTATGCCGACGACTTCAACAGCCGCGACCGTCGGCGGGTTGCCTTCAAGATATGACCGGTCCTCGGACAGATCGGCAATGTGAACCGGCGCCTTGCTCGCCAGCATGCGGCCGCTGGCGGAGTGCTGATGCGGACGGTACGGCGACTGGTTGCGCACGTCGATGAAGGCCTGCGGCATGTTGTGCGTCGCTATGAGGTGCAGGGCGCCGCCGTCCCAGCGATTGATGACGCCATTGTGCGCGGCGCAGAGCCGTACGGCGCTCGCCAATATGCTGGCAAATACGGGTTGGATATCGCCCGACGAGCTGCTGATGAGCCGGAGCACTTCCGAGGTGGCAACCTGCTGCTCCGCAACCTCCTTCAGCTCGCGATCGAGCCGCGAGACGACAACCCTTCTGCGGCCGGCGACGGAAGCGACGCCGCGGCGGCGCACCGCATTCCGGCGACTGTGACGCTTCCGGCCCGGCGTCTGGCGACGTCGCCCGCCAAGTGGCTTGCTGCCCGCTTTGGAGCCCCGCGTCATTGCCCCGGTCCAGCCTCGTGATCAGCCGCCGGGCACGCAAAATAGCACACCTGGAGGGGCGACGGCAGCCACGCACGACAGCACATCCAACCACGCGACGTTCGTCACGGGGCGAAAAGCGCTCATTCTCGGAGGTTTGCGTCATGTCCGCTTTCCCCCGAAGCGAATGTTGGCCGCCGTGTTACAAGTACACGCCGGCAGCTTACGATAATGCGCCCCCGGCGCTTGCGAGCTCACTCCGCGCCGTTGTCCTCGCCCTCCTCGGAAATCCGCTCCACCGAGGCGACGCGTTCGCCCTCGGCGGTCGTGAACACGATGACGCCCTGGGTGGCGCGGCCGGCGATGCGGATACCGTCGACCGGGCAGCGGATGAGCTGGCCGCCGTCGGTGACCAGCATGATCTGGTCGCTGTCTTCGACCGGAAACGACGCGACGATGCGGCCGTTCTTCTCGGTGACCGCCATGGCGACGATGCCTTTGCCGCCGCGATTGGTGGTGCGGTACTCGTAGGACGAGGTGCGCTTGCCGAAGCCTTTTTCGGAGATCGTCAGCACGAATTGCTCCTTGGCGGACAGTTCGGCGTAGCGCTCCTGGCCGAGCTCGATGGCGCCAGCCGCTTCCTCGCCGTCGCCGTTGCCGCCATTGCCGCCGTTCTCCTCGCCCTCCCCGCCCGTGCCGCGGCGCACCGCATGGGCGCGCTTGAGATAGGCCGCGCGCTCCTCGGCGGTCGCCTCGACGTGGCGCAGGATCGACTGCGAAATCAGCTTGTCGCCGTCGGTGAGATTGATGCCGCGCACGCCCATCGAGGTGCGGCCGGAAAACACCCGCACGTCGTCGACCGGGAAGCGGATGCACTGCCCGGCGGCGCTGGTCAGGAGCAAATCGTCGTTCTCGGTGCAAATCTGCACGTCGACGATGGAATCGCCCTCGTCGAGCTTCATGGCGATGATGCCGGAGCGGCGCACGTCGGCGAAATCCGACAGCTTGTTGCGGCGCACGGTGCCGCGCGTGGTGGCGAACATCACGTCGAGCGTGTTCCAGGTCGCCTCGTCCTCCGGCAGCGGCATGATGGTGGTGATGGTCTCGCCCTGCTGCAGCGGCAAAATGTTGATCAGCGCCTTGCCGCGGGCCTGCGGCGCCGCCTGCGG
The DNA here is from genome assembly GCA_030038995.1 of Xanthobacteraceae bacterium. Taxonomy (GTDB): domain Bacteria; phylum Pseudomonadota; class Alphaproteobacteria; order Rhizobiales; family Xanthobacteraceae; genus BOG-931. The sequence continues at coordinate 14,437 of JASHQS010000006.1, read as the reverse complement.
CAAGCGCCAGACTTTTTCCGTGTAGACCTGGCCGCGCGACGAGAAGAACAGGAGCGGCGCGTGGGTCGAGGCGACGAACAGCCGGGTGACGAAATCCTCCTCGCGGGTCTGCATGCCGGCGCGGCCCTTGCCGCCGCGGCGCTGCGCCCGGTAGGTCGACAGCGGCACGCGCTTGACGTAGCCGGCATGCGAGACGGTGACGACCATGTCCTCGCGCTGGATCAAATCCTCGTCTTCCATCTCGCCTTCCTGATCGACGATCAGGGTTTTGCGCGGCGTCGAGAATTCGTTCTTGATCGCGGCGAGTTCCTCTTTGACGATCGCCTGGATGCGGGCGCGCGAGCGCAGCACGTCGAGGTCATCGGCGATCTCGTCGGCAAGCTTGTCGAGCTCGGCCTTGATCTCGTCGCGGCCGAGCGCGGTGAGCCGCTGCAGCCGCAGATCGAGAATCGCCTTGGCCTGCTCGGCCGACAGCCGGGTGGTGCCGTCCGCCGACACGCTGTGGCGCGGATCGTCGATCAGCGTGACCATGGCGGCGACGTCGCGCGCCGGCCAATCGCGGCTCATCAATTGGTCGCGCGCCTCGGTGGCGTCCTTGGCGGCGCGAATGAGCCGGATCACCTCGTCGATATTGGCGACCGCGATGGCGAGCCCGACCAGGACGTGGGCGCGGTCGCGCGCCTTGCCGAGCAGGTGTTTGGTCCGGCGGTAGATCACTTCCTCGCGGAACGCGACGAAGGAGGCGAGCAGGTCCTTCAAACTCATCAGCTGCGGCCGGCCGCCCTCGAGCGCCACCATGTTGGCGCCGAATGAGGATTGCAGCGCGGTGAAGCGGTAGAGCTGATTGAGCACCACGTCAGGCACCGCGTCGCGGCGCAGCTCGACCACCACGCGATACCCCTCGCGGTCGGATTCGTCGCGCAGCGCGGCGATGCCTTCGATCTTCTTGTCGCGCACCAATTCGCCGATGCGCTCGACCAGATGCGCCTTGTTCACCTGATAGGGAATTTCGGTGAACACGATCGCCTCGCGCTCGCCGCGCAAGGTCTCGAACCGCATCTTGCCGCGCATCACGATCGAGCCGCGGCCGAGGTGATAGGCGGCGCGGATGCCCTGATGGCCCAGAATGATGCCGCCGGTCGGGAAATCCGGGCCCGGCACGATGGCGATCAGGTCATCGATCGAGAGCGCCGGATCGTCGATCAACGCGATGCACGCGTCGATGACCTCGCCGAGATTGTGCGGCGGAATGTTGGTCGCCATGCCGACGGCGATGCCGCCGGCGCCGTTGACCAGAAGGTTGGGAAAGCCGGCCGGCAGCACCAGCGGCTCGCGCAGCGAATTGTCGTAATTGGGCTGGAAATCGACGGTATCCTTGTCGATGTCGCGAAGGAGTTCCATGGCTGGCCGGCCCAGCCGGCACTCGGTGTACCGGTAGGCCGCGGGGTTGTCGCCGTCGACGGAACCGAAATTGCCCTGGCCGTCGATCAGCGGCAGGCGCATGGAGAAATCCTGCACCATGCGCACCAGCGCGTCGTAGATCGACTGGTCGCCGTGCGGGTGGTATTTGCCCATCACGTCGCCGACGACGTGGGCGCATTTCACATATTTCCTGTCCGGCGTATGGCCGTTCTCGTGCATCGAATAAAGGATGCGGCGATGCACCGGCTTGAGCCCGTCGCGCGCATCAGGCAGCGCGCGCGCCACGATCACGCTCATGGCGTAATCGAGATAGCTCTTCTTCATCTCCTCGGTGATGGAGACGGGACGAATGTCATCGTTGCCGGTGCCGTCCGGCGCTCTGTCGTCGTTGTCGGCCAAGGTACTCTCGCGCAGTCCTAAGGATCGTTCTGCTTAGCTGATTCAGCCCCGGCGCGCCACCCGCAAGAGGCCCGTCCGGTGAGCTATTTTTATGTGGGGATTCAGCGGCTTAGGTTCAAGCCGTGGTTAGGGCCCGCTCTAAAGCCGCTGCGTCCGCGGAACCCATCTTCTCAGCGGTTTGTCACTTATAATAGTTACGGTAGGAGGCTGTTCGCCGATAGGTGTCCGGGGCATGCCACGAAATCGCACCGAAGCTGCGGCGACGCAGTGGTCTTCTCGCAAATAAATCTCGCAGCATGTTTAGACGCCTTAGAAACGCGATCTTGTTCGGACCACTCGCTGTCGTAATGCTGCACGTGAGCGCTCCAGCCTTTACGGACGCTGTAGTGCGATCTGCAATTCGCCGCATGGTTCCCGTATCAGTAGCCGCGCCCATCATGCACGACTGGAGCTGCGCGACATTGAAGCCGTCCATTTCAGCTGATGGCATACTGATTTTGGTCGAGCCCAGAGATATCAGCTGTAGCGGAGAGGAACGCATGATTTTATCAGCTCCGCTTAGCGCAAGCGAAGCGGAGCTGATGAGGCCCTATTTCAGCATCATGGAGGGGGACTATCAGGCGTCGTGGGAAACGCTGTCCGGAATCAATTTGAAAGGATGGGCACTTGCTCCCTTGCGGGGCTTTAGAGTCGGCGGATCGAATTCAATCGAGACCGGGGTAAAAAACCTGCGCGGCATTCCCGGAAGGCTCGGCATCCTGGCAAAGCTCGACAACGGATTCCGCACCATGGTCTTTACGGCGCAGTTCTTGCCTGATGCCAATTCGCGCGACAAATTTGCGGCCGAAGCAGTTCCGTGCGCACGAGGGTCGATAGGAAGCGGCTTTCGTTTATCGGTTGCGGGCAATCTTTGTCCCATCGTGCTTTTCAACAAGCGCTCGGCAGCCGAACTGACCATCCCTGAGCGGTGCTATTGGGCGGCATCGGTAAAAGCTCTGGCGCGAATAACGGGTCCCCGCACACCCGCCGCCGTATTCCGCAATGCCCATTTCGTCGCCATGAGAATTCGGAGCCGCGCCATCACCTGCATAGCGAAGATGGGGATAGCATTGCGATGGTCACACTCCGAAATCGAAAAACAGGTAGCCGCCGTTTCCGCTATTAAGGCTCCGGCCAATCAACAGAACGGTACATACGTAAGATTGGAATAGAACGCCGCCGGCAGCGCCGCTCAACAAGCTCTTAAGCCTGACGCTACGCAGCATCCCCTAGCGTACCGAGGTCAACCTTACCTGGCGCAACCGTTTGCGCGCTACTCTCAATGGCTCGCGGGATGGCCGCTGCCTGCTGCAGCAACTTTGCAAATTTCAGTGAGAATGAATGTCCTGGCCGAAACACGTGAAACTCACCACATACCGGGCGACCGGCGGTATAGATGTCGCCTATGAAATCCAGGATTTTATGTCTAACCGCCTCGTCCTTAAACCTTAGCCTGGATAGATAGGTTTGATCATCATAAACGACCGCCTGACACCGTTCGATCGGAGGCCCTGCCAAGCCGCGAAGGCGCGATGCGCGGACTAGCTCAAGCGGTATCTGACTGACAGAATCTCGCAGAAAGGTTCTAGCGTCCGCTATCTCCTCACAGAATGTAGCTTCGTTGATTACGCACGAATAATTTTGTTGTCCGATCGGGTGGGGGAAGTCTATGTGCGCATGCACAATAAGCTCTGGCGCGGGATTCGCCCAAATTTGTCTGCCTTCACTGTCGCTTACGCGTAGTGGTTTTCGGATAAAAAAAGCCGATGCCGGCGCTGATTGATCTACAATCCCGCCGCTGGAAAGCTGCGACAATATTGGAGCAGCGGATCCATCGACAATGGGGAATTCCTCACCCGCGAGAAAACGGACACGAGCGTTGGTAATTTGTAAGGCGTGCAAGCACGACATTAAATGCTCGACGCATATGAACAAGGCACCATCTGAGTACACTGATACAGTATGATTGGACTCGTACACGAAATCAGTTTTTCCCCCTTTCTTTAGGCGAAGCTCTTTCAACGGCTTTTCCTTAGAACTAAAGCGGATGCCGTAATTAATGGGCGCCGGCTCAATGGTTACCTCTGACCAAATTCCAGTATGCAGACCCAGACCCGAAAATCGGACCGATCGGCAAATAGTTCTTTGGGGTGACGAAATCGATGCGATTTCGACCACACCGGGTTCCGAGACTACCACGACGCCCCACCCACTTTGCCGCAGCGACTGCCGGCACGCGTCCGGCACGACCTGCGCAGTCACATCTAATCGCACTTTCGACCACGGGTTGAACCATCTCCAGACCGTGTCTGACAAGGATGCGTGGGGCTTTTTCAACTACATTTATGACATTCTGTGGGAGTGCGGCTTTTCAGCAACACAAAGACAAATGTTTTATCGATAAGGCGTAATCGGTTTTGTCAGTAAGAAATTGCCGATTGCAAGCGCGTCCAACCCAGTTGACCAAAACGTACGCAGAGCATCCTTGGGCGAGCACACCATCGGCTCGCCCTTGATGTTAAACGACGTGTTGAGCAGCACACCCACGCCCGCCTTGGCCTCAAACGCTTTGAGCAATTGATAGAATTGAGGATTTGATGTGGGATCGACTGTTTGAACTCTCATTGTGCCATCGACGTGAACGACCGCGGGAATTGCATCCGAAGCCTCGTCGGTCGCTGCAAAGGCCATGATCATAAAAGGAGCGGAACAGGGAGATTTGACAAAACGAAAGGCGCTCTCTTCCGTCAAACTTGGGCAGAAAGGCCGCCAGTATTCTCGGTACTTGATTGCTTGATTGACAAGATCTCGGCTTTTGGCACTCCGCGGGTCCGCGAGAATGGAGCGCGCTCCGAGCGCCCGCGGTCCACCCTCCATGCCGCCTTGAAACCATCCAACAATATGGCCGGAGCACAGAAGCACCGCCGTAATCTCTATAATGTTTTCCACCCTTTGGTAGGGCACCCCACACGAGAGCAATTCTGTTTCAATCTCAGCATCGCTGTACGATGGCCCCCAATAAACATGACTGAAGCGTTCCGAAGGCAGACGACCCGTTTCGTCTTGAAAGACACCGAGCGCCGCACCAACGCTGGTCCCTGAATCTGACGGAATGGGAAAAATGAAAATCTGATCGAACAATTGCTCGTCATGAATTCGGCCGTTCATTTTCACATTTTGTGCGACGCCTCCGCCGACGCAGAGGTTTTTCAATCCCGTGATACGTCGGAAATGCCGAAGCAAGCGGAGAACGGTTTCTTCCAACGATAACTGTGTCTCGTACGCAAAGTCTTCGTGAACGGCGGTCAAAGGCTCATATTGCGATCGCGGCGGAAAGCCGAGCAGGTCGATCAGATGATCAGTGAAACGGCCAGAATAGCTGTGTGGTCCACAATGGATGTACTTGCATTCAAGTGTGTAATCGAACGCGGCAGGGCCGGAGGCAAGCATGCAGCTGATTGCCTTCCTGAGAACTGCGTTGGGGCGCCCGTAAGCGGCCAGTCCCATTACTTTGTATTCACCATCATAGGCCTCGAATCCAAGATATTCGGTAGCAGCGGAATAGAACCAGCCGAGTGAATGTGGAATATTTATTTCGTACAACAAGTTGAGAACGTTGCCGCAGCCATGCCAGATCGTCGTACACTGATGATCTCCGGAACCATCCAGTATCAATACAAGACCTTCGTCGAATGGCGCCAAATGAAAAGCCGCGGCCGCGTGAGCACGGTGATGCGGATAGAAGCGCAGCAGGTTTCTCTCCTTGGTTCCAAAATGCCGAAGAAGCTCGAAATCGAGTCGTGATTGCAGCGCCGCTATTGAGTGTTTTCGTAAATTTGTCAGCTGCCAAGAACGTGTGGCGGGATCTGGCGGGTATGTTCGATTGATACTTTCGTAGAAGTTCGCAATTTCACCGTTGCTGAAACGAGGCGCGTCATATCCAAACGCGAAGCAGTCGACATCTCTCGGCGACACTCCCCCTTGCTTCAGGCACAATTCGATTGACCGAATAGGAAAGATGCCTGTGGCGTGCTTTTGCCGTATGAGTCTTTCTTCTTCGACATACGCAACGATTTTGCCATCTCTCAAGAGGCAGGCAGACGGGTCGCGCCCATGCAAGTAGCCGACGATGTTCATGCTCTCAGTCGCAAGAGTTATCCCGAAACTTTGGCACGTTGTTCTAGGAATCGTTGAGCTCTTAGTACTCCAATACAACTTGCAGCATGTGTGATCACCCCCTCCTCGACCATTCGCATGGCCTCAACAAGCGGAACCGCGAAAGATTCCAAAGCATCCTCCTGAACCCCGTTCATTGGGTTAAATATAAGGCCTTCCGCCAGTAAGATATGGTTGACACACGATACACTTGTAGTGAGTGGATCAGTGCGTCCCAGCGACCAGATTTTTTGAGCGATATATCCCGTCTCCTCTCTCAATTCGCGTAATCCTGCTTGTCCAGGTGTTTCGCCATCTTCAATTGCGCCGCTGACCAATTCAATAGTCTCTCGTTCAACCGCGTATTTGTACTCCTTTACGAGAAGAACATCGTGATTTTCATGCAGCGCCACCACTGTCGTTCCTGGCTTTAGATACACAATGCTGAAGATACCGCGACCACCGCTTGGTCTTTCTACGCGAGCCTCGTCCAGGCGCAGCCACTTGCTTTGGTATATGGTTTCGCGACTTAATTCTTCGAAGGGACCTTTCCTCATCCGATCTCCGATCATGCGATACTCTCGGCCGAATTCGACGCAACCTCGCCGTGCATTATTAAGCGCCTTCGCAGTGAAGATAAAGCCGAAAAGTGCGTAGCCAAAGGAACTCATCTCGCGGTGGCGGAGGCGACACGCCCGACAAGTTTTTCCTCCTGCGCCTGACGGGTTCCCTGAAACGAAGGCTGCTGTGCGAGACAGATCGCCCGCACTCGGGTGGCGCTGTCGCCTGCGATGGCGTGATATTCGAACTCGGCGGAAAGGTTTTATCGCCTGGCTGAAGCCGCCGCCATCGAGCTATATGGCGGTATCGAAATCATCTGATAGCCAGGGTAGAAAAGCTCAATAAGGCGACTGCGAACAAGCTCCTTACCCATGGCCCTCGACTACGTCATATCGGCGCTGGTGACCCTGTTCGTCGTGGTCGATCCGGTCGGATTGGCGCCGACCTTCATCGGCATCACCGAAGGCCTCTCGGCATCGCTGCGCCGCCAGGTCGCCGCGCGCTCCGCGCTGATCGCTGGCGCGATCTTGATCGGGGCGGCGCTGATCGGCAATTGGCTGTTGGCGCGGCTCGCGATCTCGCTGTCGGCGTTCCGCATCGCCGGCGGCCTGTTGTTGTTCTCGATCGCCACCGAGATGGTGTTCGGGGTGCGCATGCGCCGCGAAGGCGAAGCCGCCGAGCAGGCCTTGGAAGAGCGGGCGCGCAACATCGCCGCTTTTCCGTTGGCGATTCCGTTGCTCGCCGGGCCGGGCGCCATCACCGCGACCGTATTGCTGGCCGGCCGGGCGGAGCACGATCCGCTGCTGCTCGGGCTGTTGTTGGCGGTCGTCGTTGCGGTTGCGGCGTGCTGCTGCCTCGCCTTCCTGTTCGCGGCGCGCCTCGGCCGCGTGCTCGGCGTGACCGGCAATATCGTGCTCTCCCGCCTGCTCGGCGTGCTGCTCGCGGCGCTCGCGGTGCAATACGTGGTCGACGGCATCCGCGCCGTCCTTGCGGGATAGGCGCAGCGGGCCGCGCGCTATCGTACGTCGAAGCGGAACGCCGTCCGCCGCGGCAGCGCGGCCATGAGCGCACGCGGCTGCGTCAACAGACCGTCGCGCGTGCGCACCTCGACCTGATATTCGGCGCTGTCGGCGACGACACGAGGCAGGCCCTGCAAGCCGATGAAGGCCTTGGCCTCAAGATGCGTTTGACAATTGGCGCAGCCGGCGACGTGCCAGCGGCTCAGCACCGCCTCGGTTCCCAAATGTTGTTTTTTGCCGTCAATGACTGCGTAGGCGGAAATCATGAATGAGCCACGGATCGCCGACCGATTGATCCCCGATACGCGCACGACCTTGTTGCTGCGGTCCGGCAGCAGAGCCGCCATAGCAATCGGTTGTTCCAGCGACCCGGACCCGTACGTGTAGCCGAGCTGCCTCTCGATGTTGATGCAATCGAGCGAGATATAAGGCCGCTCCCGTCCGCCCTCCTGCTTTTTGAAAGGATCAAGCGGCGACTCCAAGGTCAGCCAGGAATTCGGCGCGACACCGGGCGTCGGCCCCTGGCTGTCCACGGAGTTGGTGCCGGGATATCCGGCAATAACCTCGAGATGGTCGGTGCAGCCGTGCTTTTTCTGCCATAGCCAGAACACGCGATCGACGAAGGCGTGGTGAAAAAAGAAGATCGGATCGAGCCCAGCGGTGTCGTTTTCGCCCATATCGCCGTTGGCGCCTTCGATCGGCGAACGGTCGTAGTTCGGAATGTCGCAGCCGCCTACCGCCAGATGGATGCTGTTGTGCGGCGATTCCAGCGGCACGATCGGCACCGCTCCGGTGGCAAGATCTTCATTCCACTGGGCGGCTGAGGTCGTGTTTGAAAAGACGGTATAATTCGGCGCGTTCAAGCAATCCTGAAACTTCTTGCGGACATGTGTCTGGATCACCTGCCCCTTGACGACAATGACCGAGGTCAGCCACGCCACGATGTTCTGATTAAGGAGCTGAACGTTTGTGCCGTAATCGGGAAACTGGGCGTTGTGTGCTTTGGTTTTGGCAATGTCATCGGGACCCATCAGGCCGGACAGCGGGTAGCGCACCGTTTCGTAGCCTTTGGGCTTGCTGTAATTCGGATCGTCGCCACTGATATTGTCGGTGATGTTGGCGGAAAAAACGAATGAGCGAAGCGGGTTGGCAATTGTTTTGCCGTCGAGCGTGAAATTCTCGTTGGTGAGCGCCCAGGGAACACCGGTCGTCGCCGAGGCGTCGCTGGTTTCGTCCCAAAACGGCAGGGTGACGTCTGCGCAACCCGGAATGCTGCGCAACGCGTCTTCCAGTCGCAACAGGTAGACGCGGTGCCACGTCGGAAACAGGATATTGCCGTGCATGCAATAGCCGCCCCAGTACGAGGCATTGCCCCAACCGGCGCCGCGAAACGGTTCGCCGTGATAACCGCCGATCACGAAGAATGAGTTTGGATTGTCCGGCGGCAGCTCTTTGATGCCCTTCCAGGCCCGCATCAGGTCTTCGAGCGGCTTCTTGTTGCCCTTGCTGTACTCGTCCTGGAGTTCGATGATCGATCTGCGGACTCGCAGTGCTGCGCCATTGCTCATGATCGTACGTCACCCCAAAGTGCCCTGCGGGGGCAACCGGCCCATGTTTCTGATTTGCCAAGTTCTACTTCAAAGTGCGAAGCCGAACAAGTAGAGTCGGCGTGTGCGGTCGATCCGGCACGTCGTCGACCGTTGCGTTCGCTCAACACGCGGGAGAACACTATGCTCGTGGGCATTCCGGTCTATGACGACGTCGATATGCTTGACGTTACCGGTCCGTTTGAAATGTTTACCTGGGCGGGACTCGACATCGAGATCGTCGCGCATGCCCGCGGCCCGTTCAGGTTCCGCAAGGGCTTCTACTTCGAAGTGCTGAAGACATTTGCGGATGCCGGTGCCTACGACGTGCTCTGGGTACCCGGTGGCGACCCTGACGCGCTGGCGCGGCTGATCGGCGACCCGCGGCGCACCTATCTGGATTTTTTGATCCGACAAAGCCGGCGCGCCAAATACGTGGCATCGGTCTGCGAGGGCGCGATGTTGCTGGCCGCTGCGGGATTGCTTGACGGCTACGAGGCGACGACGCACTGGGCGTTTCTGCCCTGCTTCAAGGAGCGATTCCCGAACGTGAAAGTCGCCGCCGGTCATCCACGCTTCTGTCTCGACCACAACCGGCTTACCGGCGGCGGAATCTCTTCCGGACTCGACGAAGCAATCAAGCTCATCGAGCTGGTTCTGGGGACAGAGGTTGCCCAATCCGTCCAACAAAATACCCAGTATTATCCGAAACCGCCGGTCGACAGCACGATCCCCGAGGCAACCGCCTGCCCACTTCCTCGAGTGACCGTCCCGGCGGCTCATTAGAGCATGTTCCGCTCCGATCGAATCGCGACTCCTCGGTTCGTCATTGCCGGGCTTGACCCGGCAATCCATGCTGCGTCGGGGCCGCATGGATGCGCGGGTCAAGCCCGCGCATGACGGGAAGTGGCGCTACATGAGCGAGATCTGCTCTAGCTTGGTGCGACGGGGGTTCACTACTCATTAACCATCGCGGGTCATGCTCGGTCGGACCGCGTGTTGCTGCGGGCACTCCAAACAAACAGCATCGAGACCGCGGCACAAGTGTCGGCCTGGCATGGATAATCAAACAAACGACGCATCACGGGCGGCGGCCTTTCGCATCCGCGCCGCCGAACCCGCCGACGTCGCGGCATTGATGCGGCTCAAGCGTTTGTTGGCCAAAGCCGAGGATTCCCTGCATGCCGTTCGCGCCGGCGCCGCCGACTGGCTGCGCGACGGTTTTGGACCGCATCCGGGATTTTGCGCCTATGTGGCCGAGGTCGGCGGCGCCGTGGTCGGCATGGCCACCTGCAGCCGCCGCACCATCACCGGCTGGGACGGCCCGGTCGTGTTCCTGCAGGATTTATTCGTCGAGCCGGCGCACCGCCGGCATGGCATCGCCGCCGCGCTCATGGCGCGCGTTGCCGCGCTCGCCAGCGAGATCGGCAGCCCCATTGTCGAGCTGACGGTGCGGGCCGACAACGTTGCGGCGCAGACGTTTTACAGCCGCGCCGGCTTTCGGCCGCTGCCGCAATGCCTCACCTATGTGCTGGCCGGGCCCGCACTGGACGCGCTCGCGCGCTACGACCAAGCCGGCGACGAGGCGCTGGCGCTTGCCGGCTGAGGCGTTACGTCCCACCGCTGCATTCGTCGAGGCGGCCGCGCTCAATACCAATGCGGCTGCCAGATCATCAGCGCGAATATCGCCAACACGCCGGCGAAAGCCGGCCAGCCCAGCCAGAACCAGATCCGATACAGGCGATAATAACGCCTGGGCAACGGTTGTGATTTTATCGCCGCCTGGTGCGCGAGGTCGCGGATGCGCATCTGGATGAACACGACCGGCAGCCAGCACAGCCCGACCAGCACGTAAAGCCAGAGCGACGCCACGATCCAGGATTCGTTGAGCGGCGTGAGCCCGATCGCCCAGGCCAGCGCAAAGCCGCTGACCGGCTGCACCACGAATGCGGTGGCGATGAAGACGAAGTCGGCGATCACCACGAAGCGCGCCACCACCGCGATCACGCCGGAATGGCCGGTGCGGTGCGCCTTGAACATGAAAAAGGCGATGCCGAGTCCGGTGCCGAGCAGCACCGACGCGCCGACGACATGCACGAACTTGGTGGCGTAGATGACGTTCAGATCCATGAGCGATCGTCCAGGACGGCGAGCGTCAGGAGCGTCGAGATGGCCTGAGGCACGACTGAGCTTTCGCGAGCCGATCGGGCGCCGGTGACCAGGACCCGCATGGCGGCATCATTGCGGCAAGCGCGGCGCCGGGCGCTGTCCAGCCTGCGCGATAGCCGACCAGACTGCATCGCTCGGCGCGCAAAAAGGCGTCGCTCATCGACCGATTCAGAACGGAATTTCGTCGTCCATGTCGCCGCGCGCGGCGCCGGCTCCGACGGCGGCGGCGGCCGCGACCTTGCGGGTCGGGCCGGCCGAGCCGAACTCGCCACCCTGGTCGGCGGCGAATTCGCCGCCGCTCCCGCCGCCCCCGCCACTGCCCGCCCCCGTGCGGTCGGCGCGGTCGAGCAAGGTCAGTTCGCCGCGAAAGCCTTGCAGCACTACCTCGGTGGAATAGCGGTCCTGGCCGGACTGATCCTGCCATTTGCGCGTCTGCAGCGCGCCTTCGATGTAAACCTTCGAGCCCTTTTTGAGGTATTGCTCGGCGATCCGGCACAGATTTTCGTTGAAGATCACCACGCGGTGCCATTCGGTGCGCTCGCGCCGCTCGCCGGTCGCCTTGTCGCGCCAGCTATCGGAGGTGGCCAGACGCAGATTGGCCACCGGACGGCCGTCCTGCGTGCGACGGATTTCGGGATCGGCGCCGAGGTTGCCGATCAGGATCACTTTGTTGACGCTGCCCGCCATGGTTTGCTCCGTTCGCTCTTTCGCTTTCCGTATCGCTCTCGCTCCGGCAACGACCCTACCGGCCGACCGGCCCACCGCAAGGCCGATCGCACCGCCGACCGCCTTATCCACATGGATCGGCCAGACGCGTTGACAACGGCCATCGTCTATGTTCTTATTTTGTTCTAAGCGCAGATGCAAGGGGAAAACCTGCAGAACGCGCTCTGGACGCTGGAGAAACTCCTGATCGGCGCAGGACGCCGCGACGCGCCGGAGAGCGACTGCGGAAAGTCGCCCGTTGTGGCATTTGGGTAACATCATTTCGGAGTTGGATCAGATACTTATTGGCGTACAGGGAAGCCCGCGGGTCCGCTTGAAGACGGGCCTTGAACGAAGCCGAAAATTTCGGGGGCAGTGGAAGGACAGGAGTTTGGTATGAAGCGCATCGTTCTCGCCGCCGCAATGGCGCTTACTGCAGTCCCGGCCCTCGCCGCCGATCTTCCGGTTGCACCGCCGCCGCCGCGAGCGCCCGCAACCTACGTTCCAGTCGCGGCGCCGGTCTACAACTGGAGCGGCATCTACGTCGGCGTCAACGGCGGCTACGGGTTCGGCGACAGCAATTGGGACTTCAGTTCTGCGGTCGGCTTTCCTCTGACCACCGGCAACTTCGATGTCCACGGCCCCCTCGTCGGCGGCACGATCGGCGCCAATTTCCAGACTGGCCAATTCGTGTTTGGCGTCGAGGCGGACGGCGACTGGACCGATATCAGCGGCAGCGCGGGCGTATGCAGCCCAGCCACTTGTCAAACATCGAACGAGTGGCTGGCGACGCTGCGCGGCCGCGTCGGCTATGCGTTCGACCGCGCGCTCATTTACGCCACAGCTGGCGGCGCCGCTGGCAATGTAAAGGCCACGTTGTCTGCAGGTGGCGTCAGCCTCTCCACCGACACTAATGAATTTGGCTGGACTGCCGGCGGCGGCATCGAATATGCGCTGACCAATAATCTCACCGCGAAGGTCGAATATCTGTTCGTCGATCTCGGCAACGGTTCGCTCAGCTGTTCCGTGGCGACGTGCGGGATTCCCATTACCGTCCCGGTCTCGTTCGATGCGAGCCTGGTGCGCGCCGGCCTCAACTTCAAATTCGGCGGATTCTGACGGTCAGAAGCGGACGTCGGCGATCGATTTCGATTATCGCTTCAACCGGACGGAAGCGGCAGTGGCACTGCTGCCAGTATTGCGTACCGCACCGGGCTGGAAGCGAGCGGCAAGGGCCGGCAGGATGCCGGCCTTTGTCAATTTCGGGCGGGCTTTGCTCGAACGCGGAGGCGCACGGCACCCGCGAATAGCGAATAGCGAATGGCGAATATCCGCGGCTTCTCTTGCATTCGCCACTCGCTATTCGCCAAAAGCGTGAAATCCGGGCATAGCGCGTAACGCGGACTGGCAATCGCGGCGCGTTCTCACTACGTTCGGCAGGCGCTCCCCGACAATAGCTGGCCGTAGCCACGCGGAATGGAACCCCTTGCCGATGCCCGACGCCGGCCCCGACAAAAACGAAAAGAAAAACACCGCCCGTCCAGATCGCCGCGTCATCGCCATCCGCGGCGCGCGCGAGCACAATCTCAAAGATGTCGATCTCGACATCCCGCGCGACCAGCTCGTGGTGTTCACCGGTCTGTCCGGCTCGGGCAAAAGCTCGCTCGCGTTCGACACCATCTATGCCGAAGGCCAGCGCCGCTATGTCGAGAGCCTCTCGGCATACGCCCGGCAATTTCTGGAGATGATGCAGAAGCCGGACGTCGACCAGATCGACGGCCTGTCGCCGGCCATTTCCATCGAGCAGAAGACCACCTCGCGCAACCCGCGCTCGACCGTCGGCACCGTCACCGAGATTTACGACTACATGCGGCTTTTGTGGGCGCGCGCCGGCGTGCCCTATTCGCCGGCGACCGGGCTGCCGATCGAGAGCCAGACCGTGTCGCAGATGGTCGACCGCATCATGGCGCTGCCGGAAGGCACCCGGCTTTATCTGCTGGCGCCGGTGGTGCGCGGCCGCAAGGGCGAGTACCGCAAGGAGCTCGCCGACTATCTGAAAAAGGGTTTTCAGCGCGTCAAGGTCGACGGCAAGTTTTTTGAGATCGCCGAGGTGCCGGCGCTCGACAAGAAATTCAATCACGACATCGACGTGGTGGTCGACCGCATCGTGGTGCGGCCCGACATCGCCGCGCGGCTTGCGGATTCGCTGGAGACCGCGCTCAAGCTCGCCGAGGGATTGGCGGTCGCGGAGTTTGCGGACGCTTCTTCTCCCTCCCCCCTTGCGGGGGAGGGTCGGGGTGAGGGGTCGGGAGGGAGTTCGCGGGCTGCGCCAAACCGCACGACCCCCACCCCCAACCCCTCCCCGCAAGGGGGAGGGGAGCA
>JASHQS010000066.1 GCA_030038995.1 Xanthobacteraceae bacterium | reverse complement strand
TGATCGAGGTCTACAAGTTCCGCTCGATGTACGTCGACAAGACCGACGCCACCGCGCAGCACCTGGTCAGCAAGAACGATCCGCGGGTGACGCGCGTCGGCCGCTTCATCCGCAAGACCAGCCTCGACGAGCTGCCGCAACTGTTCAACGTGGTGTTCGCCGGCAATCTGTCGCTGGTCGGGCCGCGGCCGCACGCCGTGCACGCCAAGGCCGAGAACCGCATCTATGACGAGGCGGTCGACGGCTATTTCGCCCGCCACCGCGTCAAGCCCGGCATCACCGGCTGGGCGCAGATCAACGGCTGGCGCGGCGAGACCGACAGCCAGGAAAAAATCCAGCGCCGCGTCGAGCACGACCTCCATTACATCGAAAACTGGTCGATCCTGTTCGACCTCTACATCTTGGCGCGCACGCCGTTCGCGCTGTTCAATTGGGAGAGCGCCTATTGAGCGCGATCGACGCCGCCTTCGGCGAGTTCAGCGGCGATGGCGGGAGCCGCTCGGCGCTCGGCCGGAGCCTGCTCAATGTCACGCTGTTCGTCACGCTGGCGTCAAGTTCCATCGCCTTCGTCGAGCCGTCGCCGCATGACGGGCTGATGCTGGTGCTGCTCCTCGCCAGCGTCGCCGCGCGCGTGTCGTTCGACCGCAAGCTGGTGCCGCTCCTGATCCTGATCCTGGTCTGGCTCCTTGGCGGGCTATTGTCGCTCGTCCAGGTCGGCAATCAAGAAAATGCCGTTCAGTACGCCGGAACGTCGATCTATCTGGGCATTGCCGGTATCCTGTTCGCTTGCCTGTTCGGCGCTGGCGACGCCATCCGGCTGAAAATTCTGCGCCGCGGCTATCTGCTCGCCGCCTTGATCGCGGCGGCGGCCGGCTACGCCGGATTCTTTCACCTCGTCCCCCACTACGACATTTTCCTCGACAACGACCGGGTCAGCGCCACCTTCAAGGACCCCAACGTGTTCGGACCGTTCCTGGTTTTCCCGCTGCTCCTTCTGATCGTCGGCTTGATGACCCGCGGCGTCCGGCTCGGCGGCCTGCTCGTGGCCGCGGCGTTGCTGGGCGGTTTGTTCCTGAGCTTTTCGCGCGGCGCCTGGATGCATTTTGCCGTCTCGGCAATCGTCGCCATGGCGCTCCTCTTCGCCGTCACGCCCGAGCCGCGCATGCGCTACCGCATCGTGCTCTTCGGCATCGGCGCCGCGTTGGCCGTGGCGCTCGTCGTCGCCGCGCTGATCTCGATCGACGCGGTGCGCGATCTCTTTCTCGAGCGCGCCAAGGCCATCCAGCCTTACGACGTCGGCCCGGGCGGTCGCTTCTGGGAGCAGCGTCTCGCGCTCGGCCAAATCATCGACCATGCGAACGGGCTCGGCCCATTCGAGTTCAGCCGCCTGTTCGGCACCCAACAGCATGACGTCTACATGCAGGGCTTTTTGGTCTACGGCTGGCTCGGCGGTGCCGCCTATCTGACGCTCGTCCTGGTCACGCTCGTGATCGGCATTCGCGCCGCGATCATCGCTACGCCGTGGCAGACCTATCTGATCGCCGCCTACGCGGCCTTCGTCGGCGAAGTTTGCGAAGGCTTCATCGTCGACACCGACCACTGGCGCCACTTCTTCCTGCTGCTCGGCCTCATCTGGGGCCTCACCGCCGCCACCATCAACGCCTGCCGCCGGGGCGCCGCTGACCGGGATGATCTCGCGCCTGACGAGGCCACCGCCGCGTCACCGCCGCCGCTTAGCCGCGAGGCGCCAGCACGGCTCGTGTTGCGCAGCTAATACCAAGCGTAATTTCGCTGACTCATATCCGTCACCCTGAGGTGCGAGCGAAGCGAGCCTCGAAGGGCGACGGCATCCAAAGCGGCTTTGGCCGATTTGGACACCAAATCCGCCGGAATCGGGCAAGGCCCGATTCCGGTTGCGCTCGGGCCGCATCCTTCGAGGGCCGCGCTGCGCGCGGCCACCTCAGGATGACGGTCACGGCTCGGAACTCAGGTTAACGGCAGGAAACAGAACTTGTGATTCTGGCCAAGCTGCGGCTCCATCGGAGTTCAGACTCCAATCTGCTTGCCGCAGAACTCGCACCTCCTGCGAGTCTCGGCCGAGGGATTCGACTCTTTAGACCTCCAAGCCATGCTGCTAACGCGCGTCATTAACCTGGATTCCGTACCGTGGGATGACGGTCAACATTAATTGCGCTTGGTATAACACCGGGTTACTATGGTCAGCCGCGAGTTCGGAGCGTAGCGCAGCCCGGTTAGCGCACCAGTCTGGGGGACTGCCCAAACTCCCAATTACCACATTGATTTCACAAGACAATTCCCAAGACGCTAACGCCTTAGTAAGCGCTTAGTAAGCAGAGAGGTGGCGACTGCGAAAGAGGTAGAGGCCCTAACGACGGCCTCGCTTTGCGGCTCTCTGAATGCTTTCGAACTCGGCAGTCGCGTTGGCGCCGATGGCGTCCGCAATTCGCAAGAACTCTAGTAGGTCCAGGCGTCGCTGCCCGCGCTCATAACTCGACACAAACGATTGGGGCTTCCGCAGCGACCTAGCCAATTGTGCCTGGGTCAGCCCGGCACGTTTCCGAGCGGCGGCCAGCGCGGAGCCAACGACCTTGTGTTCTTTCGGCTGGACCCACACGGCTGCCCCTCCCGGTTTGGCCGGGTGGGCAATTCAGGTAAATCGAGATTCGGATTATCGGAAAATCCGATTGTGCCGACTTAAATTGTGGTAGGTTGTCCTACTGGATCGCCGCCACATGCGCGGGCAATGATCGAAATATCCAACGTTCCAGAAGGGGGAATAATTTATGTCACAATGGAAAATCGTCCTGGCAATCCTCGCCATTGGCAGCGCTATCG
>JASHQS010000005.1 GCA_030038995.1 Xanthobacteraceae bacterium | reverse complement strand
GTTGGTGGGCGCACAAGGACTCGAACCTTGGACCCGCTGATTAAGAGTCAGCTGCTCTACCAACTGAGCTATGCGCCCTCACCTGAGCCGTACACAGGGGTAGGCCGATCCGCCGTGTCTCCGCGTTAGCGATTTGGCGCCGGAACCCGCACATTCCCCTGCGGCCCAGCCGATATAGCGGCGCGCACTGCCAGTGGCAAGGTTTTGGCTGTATCGTTTTGGCTGTACCGGATTGGGACAGGCTATCGGCACGCCATTTGATGGGCGTCAGCGGCGGCCATGCCCGCCGCGGCGTCACCGGCATGGGCGCGCCGGCGGCAAAAAGCCGAGCCGCAGGGCGGCGCCAACACGCCGATGCCGCGAGATACTGCTCCGCGTGCTGCCGTCGAGGGGGGCGCGCTCGGACTTTTGCCCAACGCCCCCGAAGATTGGTCGAAAGCGTTCCAACGGGCGATCGATTACGCCGCCGCAGCGTACGGCGTGCTGCATTTGAGGCCGGGCTATTATCGCGTCGGCGACTTGGCGTGGCCACGCAGGCCAGACGCGGGATGGATCTCCCAGGTTCCAACGCAATCCCTTTGCGCGTGATGTGGTCTTTGATCCCGACGGGGTGGCCATGCCTCGCTTAACGGCATGGCTCATGTTGCGTTCGACCGTCCCGACAGTCTCCGCCCCTGTGATAAGAGCATTTCGTGGCTCCATCGCACGCCCCATGCCATTGCTGTGTACGCTTCGTAGCCGGCGTTGCCGTCGGCTTACGCAACACTCGCTACCGGGCGACCCGCTACGGTCTTACAACTTCCGGAATGCGCTCAAGCACTCCTTGGAACCGCTGAAAGCCGTCGTCGAGGAGGAAATTCGCTGGCTAGAAGAAGGATGATGTGTGAATACAGCCGACGAACTTCCTTGACTTGACACTGTTCGGCAAACATCAGGCGCCATCTGTCCTCTGGACTTGATAGGTCTTGGATTTTCTCACCTGATGCGCTCCTATCTCGATTTCGAAAAGCCGGTGGCCGAATTGGAGGCCAAGGTCGAGGAACTGCGCACGCTGCAGGAAGAGGGCGACGCCATCGCCATCGGCGAGGAGATCGGCCGGATCGAGGCCAAGGCGGCGGCCGCGCTCAAGGAACTCTACGGCGAGCTGACGGCCTGGCAGAAGACGCAGGTCGCGCGTCACCCGCAGCGGCCGCATTGTCTCGACTACATCGCGGCGCTGATCGCGGATTTCACGCCGCTCGCCGGCGACCGCAAGCACGGCGAGGACGCCGCCATTCTCGGCGGCTTCGGCCGGTTCCAGGGCGAGAGCGTGTGCGTCATCGGCCACGAGAAGGGCTCCGACACCGAAAGCCGGCTGCAGCACAATTTCGGCATGGCGCGGCCGGAAGGTTATCGCAAGGCGGCACGCCTGATGCGCATGGCGGACCGCTTCGACATTCCGGTGATTGCGCTGATCGACACCGCCGGCGCCTATCCGGGCATCGGCGCCGAGGAGCGCGGCCAGGCCGAGGCCATCGCCCGCTCGACCGCAGCGTGCCTCGAAATCGGCGTGCCGAACGTCGCCGTCATCATCGGCGAGGGCGGCTCCGGCGGTGCCGTGGCGATCGCCACCGCGAACCGCGTGATCATGCTCGAGCACGCCATCTACAGTGTGATCTCGCCGGAAGGCGCGGCCTCGATTCTGTGGCGCGATACGGCGCGCGCCCAGGATGCCGCCGCGGCGATGAAGATCACCGCGGAGGATTTGTTGCGGCTCGGCGTCATCGACACGATCGTGCCGGAGCCGGTCGGCGGCGCGCATCGCGAGCCGGCGTCCGCAATTGCGGCGACCGGAGAGGCGATCGGCGCTGCGCTCGCTGAATTGCGCGCGTTCGACCGGGCCACCATCGTGCGGCTACGGCGGGAAAAATTCACTGCGATCGGACGCACGCTGGCTTGAGGTTCGATTCTGTCCTCGCATTTGTCCCGCGCCATGCGGGCGCCACGATTTTGCCGGGATCGATTCACCGCGGCCGAACGACCCGCGCCGCAAGGGCTTGCCGCAATCATTGCTAGGCCCTTGGATTCTGCGGGCGAATTTGTCGAAAGTTTACCGTTCGTTATCATCCGCAGCGCCACCCTGCGCGGGCATCCGTCCGTCTTGCGAAAGCCACCCCTAAGGGATAACCATGGGACCAGTGATGGCACGGGGATGGTCCATCCGTCGGGGAGTATCGCATTGAACCGCGCCGCTGAGGTTCGCGCGCCGCGTTTTTGGCGCGCGCTGACGACGTTGGCGGTTCTCGCCGGTGCCTTGGCGCTTGCCGGCTGTTTCGGCGAGGACGGTTACGACCTGCCGACCCGGGCGATGAAGGAGTTGTCGCCGCAAATGCTGGCGGAGCTCCAGGCCAAGAACATGCCCAAGGACTCGCCGATCCTCATCCGCATCTTCAAGGAGGAATCGGAGCTCGAGGTCTGGAAAGAGGACACCAGCGGCCGCTACGCGCTCCTAAAAGTCTATCCGATCTGCCGCTGGTCGGGCGACCTCGGGCCGAAGGTCAAGGAAGGCGATCGCCAGGCCCCCGAAGGTTTTTATCCGATCACGCCCGGCCTGATGAATCCCAATTCCAACTACTACCTCGCCATCAATACCGGCTTTCCCAATGTTTACGACCGGGCCAACAACCGCCACGGCGCCTTCCTGATGATCCACGGCGATTGCTCGTCGCGCGGCTGCTACGCGATGACCGATAAGGAGATCGGCGAGATCTATGCGCTGGCGCGCGAGGCGTTTCTCGGCGGCCAGAAAGAGTTTCAGATCCAGGCCTATCCGTTCCGCATGACGCCGGCCAATTTGGCGCGGCACCGCAACAATCCGAACATGCCGTTCTGGCAGATGATCAAGCAGGGCTACGACCATTTCGAGGTGTCGCATCTCGAGCCCAAGGTCGACGTCTGCGACCGCCATTACGTGTTCGACGCCGTGCCGCCGGGCAATTCGACCAGGCCGCTCAACTTCACGCCGACCGGCCGCTGTCCGCAATACGAGATCGATCCGACGATCGCCCAGGCGGCGTTGGAGAAGCAGCGCCACGACGAGTACGTGTTTGCGCAGCTGGTCAAGGACAACGTGCCGGTGGCGCCGCTCAATACCGGGACCGATGGCGGCATGAACCGCGTGTTCGTCGCCAAGCTCGACAATCCGACCTACACCTACGACAACGAGGGTCATTTGCACGTGCCGCCGCTGCAGCCCGGGCGGCTGCCGCCGGCGATTTCGCCGCCGCCGGGCTCGGAGACCGACACGACCGCCGCGATCGCCGAGCCGCCGGCGCCGCCCGGCAGCGGCTTGCGGAATTTCTTCGGCAGCCTGTTCGCGTCGCGGCACGATGCCGAGCCGCCGGCCGCCAATGCGCCGGCTCCCATGCAGACGGCCAACGTCGGCGCAATCCCGCCAAGGCCGCGTGCCGCGGCCCATGAAGGTCCGGCCGCTGCCGCAGGTTTGCGGCCGAAACCCAATGAGCCGGCCAAACCCGAGCCGCAGCTGGCGCAAACTGCCAAGCCGGCGCCGGTGCCGCAGCAACAGGCGACCGCGTTCGCGCCGCCGGCGGGCGGCAACGGCCTGATCAGCGGCGCCCAGCCCATGGTGCCCGCCGGCAGCTTCGACAGCCGTTGGGCGATCCAGTAGTCAGGGATCAGGTATCAGGTATCAGTAATCAGTAATCAGTAATCAGTAATCAGTAATCAGATAGCGGCGGTGCCGTCTGATTACTGATGGCTGATTACTGATCCCTGTTACTGGAACCTGCCGTGACAGTGCTTGAATTTCTTGCCTGAACCGCAAGGGCACGGCTCGTTGCGGTCGACCTTGCCCCAGCTCGTCGGGTCCTGCGGATTGCGCGCTGGCGCCGGCCCCGGGGCGGAGCCCATCGCCGCGGCCATGGCCGGGCCGGAGCGGCCGAACCCGGCGGCGCTGGCGCGGCCGATGCCGTAGCGGGCGAGGGTTTCGCCGCCGGCGGCCGCCAGCGCCATTTCGTCCTCGCCAGTGAGCGGATCGGCCTTGTGCGCCTCCATGACCGGCAGCATGGTGGCTTGCTGCTCTTCGGGCTCCGGCGCCGGCACGACCTCGACGCGCATGAGCTGCCCGGTGACCGCTTCGCGCAGGCTCTGGCTCATCGATTCGAACAGGCTGAATGCCTCGGCCTTGTACTCGTTGAGCGGATCGCGCTGGCCGTAGCCGCGCAGCCCGATCACTTGGCGCAGATGCTCGAGCATGATCAAATGCTCGCGCCACAGATGGTCGAGCGTCTGCAACAGGATCGACTTCTCGATGTAGCGCATGACGTCGGGGCCCCATTGGGCCGCCTTCGCCGCCATGTGCTCGTCGGCGCGGTTTTCGACGCGGGTGAAGATTTCCTCGTCCGCAATGCCCTCTTCCTTGGCCCATTCATCGACCGGCAGGTCGAGGCCGAGCACGCGCTTGAGCTCTTCGCGCAGGCCCGGCGTGTCCCATTGCTCCGGATAGGCGTGTTCCGGCACGTGCTTGGCGACCAGATCGTCGATCGCGGTGTGGCGCATGTCGGCCACCACTTCCACCCCCACCTCGTCCTGCATCCACTCGACGCGCTGGTCGAAGATGACCTTGCGCTGGTCGTTCATGACGTTGTCGAACTTGAGGATGTTCTTGCGGATGTCGAAATTGCGCGCCTCGACCTTCTGCTGCGCCTTCTCCAGCGCCTTGTTGATCCAGGGATGGATGATGGCCTCGTTTTCCTTCAAGCCCAGCTTCTGCAGCATGCCGTCGAGCTTGTCGGTGCCGAAGATGCGCATCAGATCGTCTTCGAGCGACAGGAAGAATTTCGAATGGCCCGGGTCGCCCTGGCGGCCGGAGCGGCCGCGAAGCTGATTGTCGATGCGCCGGCTCTCGTGCCGCTCGGTGCCGAGCACGTAGAGGCCGCCGGCGGCGAGCGCCTTCTCCTTCAGGCGCGCGACCTGGCCGTGAATCTCCGCGGCGCCCGGCGATTTTTCGCGCTCGCGCGGGTCCTCGATCGCGGCCAGCTCCTGGCGGATGCGCATGTCGGCATTGCCGCCGAGCTGAATGTCGGTGCCGCGACCCGCCATGTTGGTGGCGATGGTGATGGCGCCGGGCACGCCGGCCTGCGCCACGATATAGGCCTCCTGCTCGTGATAGCGGGCGTTGAGGATGGCGAATACCTTGGCCTTGGAAGCGCCTTCGTCGCCCGAATAGAGCGCGGCAAACGCGTTGGGATCGGAGAAGTCGTGCTGCTCCCAGCCCTGCTTGCGCAACAGCTCGGCAAGCTGCTCGGATTTCTCGATCGAGGTGGTGCCGACCAAAACCGGCTGGCCGCGCATCTTGCAGTCCTCGATCAGCGCCAGAATGGCCCGGTATTTCTCCTTCGCGGTGCGATAGACCTCGTCGTCGTCGTCGGCGCGGATCATCGGCATGTTGGTGGGAATTTCCAGAACTTCGAGATTGTAGATGTCCATGAACTCGTCGGCCTCGGTCATGGCCGTCCCGGTCATGCCGGCGAGCTTCTCGTACATGCGGAAGTAGTTCTGGAACGTGATCGAGGCGAGCGTCTGGTTCTCCGGCTGGATCGGCTGGTGCTCCTTGGCCTCGAGCGCCTGGTGCAGGCCTTCCGAATAGCGCCGGCCCGGCATCATGCGTCCGGTGAACTCGTCGATGATGACGACCTCGCCGTTGCGCACGATGTAGTCCTTGTCGCGGGCGAACAGCTTGTGGGCGCGCAGCGCCTGGTTGACGTGATGGACGACCGAGACGTTCTCCACGTCGTAGAGCGAATCCGACTTGAGCTGGCCGGCGTCGCGCAGCCATTGCTCCATCCGTTCCATGCCGATTTCGGTGAGGTTGACGGTGCGCTGCTTCTCGTCGACCTCGTAATCGGACTTGTCGAGCTTGGGGATGAAGGCGTCGATCGTGTTGTAGAACTCGGAGCGGTCGTCGAGCGGGCCGGAAATGATCAGCGGCGTACGCGCCTCGTCGACCAGGATCGAGTCGACCTCGTCGACGATGGCGTAGACGTGGCCGCGCTGCACCATGTCCTCGAGCCGGTACTTCATGTTGTCGCGCAGATAATCGAATCCCAGCTCGTTATTGGTGCCGTAGGTGACGTCGCAGTCGTATTCCTTCTTGCGCTGCTCGTCGTCGAGGCCGTGCACGATGACGCCGACCGAGAGCCCGAGGAACTTGTAGATCTGGCCCATCCACTCGGCGTCGCGCTTGGCCAGATAATCGTTGACCGTGACGACGTGGACGCCGCGGCCGGCGAGCGCGTTGAGATAGACCGGAAGCGTCGCGACCAGCGTCTTGCCTTCGCCGGTCTTCATCTCGGCGATCCGGCCCTCGTGCAGCACCATGCCGCCGATCAACTGCACGTCGAAATGGCGCTGGCCGAGCGTGCGCTTGGCCGCTTCGCGTACGGTGGCAAAGGCCGGCACCAGGATATCGTCGAGGGCCTTGCCCTCGGCGAGTTCTCGCTTGAACGCTTCGGTGCGCTCGCGCAGCGCCTCGTCGGCGAGCTGCTCGAGCTCGCCTTCCAGGGCGTTGATCGCCTCGACGCGAGGCCGATACGAGCGGATGCGCCGGTCATTGGCGGAACCGAACAGCCTGCGGGCGACCGCGCCGATCATCGCAACATCATCCTTCCGCTTGGTGCTGGACCCGACACGGCGCTACGCGTGCGATGCTGTCCGCAACCCCGGCGCCCATGGTTCGTCTCGTCGCGATGGTGCAGTGGCCAAGTTGCGGAAAATGCGGCGCTATTCGGGTTTCTGCGAGGCGACAATGCAAACCGGGACATGCGAAGCGACGGTCCCCAAACTCTCCGACACAGATATGAGGGGGTGGTTTTCTTGTCAATGCGACCGGAAATTCACGCGCTCGTTAAGGCCGTCGGTTCATTCTTCGATTGCCAATGCGGCCCAATTCGGCGAGTGTCCGCGCCCGAGCGCCGCCCGGCCACGCGCAGACGCAAGAGCGGCTTTTCGGAACCGGCTCAGCCGGCCAGGCCGGCGATGGCGCAGCGTCTTAAGGGCCGCCACGTCGATCCGGGCGATGCGCCCGCGGCACAAGGATGATCCCCGATGACCTCACGATGCGCCTTCCTCGCCCGTCCGCTTGGCCTGCTCGCGCTCGTTGCCGCGCTCACGGTGCCAGCCGCCACACTGCGGGCGCAGGATTCCGATCCGGTGATCGCCCGCGCCAACGGCATCGACATCCGGCAGAGCGATCTGGCCTTAGCCGAGGAGGAGATCGGCACCAGCATGGCGGCGCAGATGGCGCCAGAGCAGAAGCGCGAGTACCTCATCAACTACCTGGCCGATGTCATCGTCCTGGCGCAGGCCGCCGAGCAGCAGCAGTTGGGCGACAAGCCCGCGGTCAAGCGCCAGGTCGCATTCGAGCGCAACAAGGTTCTGATGGAGGCGCTGTTGCGCAATGCCGGAAAGGCCGCGCAGACCGACGACGCCATGCACAAGGTCTATGACGAGGCGGTCAAGAAGATGGCGGGCGAAGAGGAGGTGCATGCGCGGCACATCCTCGTCGCCACCGAGGAGGAAGCCAAAGCGATCGAGGCGCAACTCAAAGCCGGCGCCGACTTCGCGACGCTTGCCAAGGAGAAATCCAAGGATCCGGGCGCGGCGAACGGTGGCGATCTCGGCTATTTCACCAAGGACCAGATGGTGCCCGAATTCGCCGAAGCCGCGTTCAAGCTTGAAAAGGGCCAAATCTCCGATCCGGTGCACACCCAGTTCGGTTGGCACATCATCAAGGTCGAAGACAAGCGCATCAAGCCGACGCCGACCTTCGATCAGGTCAAGGACCAGATCGCAAATTTTGTCGCGCACCGCGCCCAGGCGCAGCTGGTCGACAACTTGCGCAAGACCGCCAAGATCGAACGGCTCGATCAGCCGCCGGCGCCTGCTGCGCCCAGCGGCGCGCTCAATCCCGCCGCGCCGGTGAAGAAGTAATGGCCGCTACCCTCTTGCGGAGCGCGCCAAAAAGCTTTGTTGTCATTCCGGCCGAGCGCAGCGAGAGCCGGAATCCATAACCACAGCCGGTTGGGACAACCTGTATTAATTGTGGTTATGGATTCCGGGTTCGCGCCTTCGGCGCGCCCCGGAATGACGCTTAGCCATGCCACCCGCCATCTCTCCCCTCGCGCCCGCGTCTTTTCCCGACATGCCGCCGGTCGCCGGCGTGCGGCTCGCGACCGCCATCGCGGGCATTCGCTATCCCGGCCGCACCGACGTGCTGCTCGCGGTGTTCGACCCCGGCACCGCGGTCGCCGGCGTGTTGACGCGCTCGAAATGTCCGTCGGCGCCGGTCGATTGGTGCCGCACCCGCATCAAGGGCGGCGACGCCAGCGCGCTCGTGGTCAATTCCGGCAATGCCAACGCATTTACCGGCAGGTCGGGCAAGGCGGCTGCCGCGATGACGGCGGACATTGCGGCCGCTGCGGTCGGCTGCAAGCCCGACAAGGTTTTTCTGGCATCCACCGGCGTTATCGGCGAACCGCTCGACGCTCGAAGATTCTCCGACGTCATGGAGCGGCTTGCTGCGGATGCGGCACCGGGCGGCTGGGAAGCGGCCGCCAAGGCGATCATGACCACCGACACGTTTCCCAAGGGCGCCGCCGCCATGGTGCGGTTCGGCGCGACCGCAGTGACGATCTGCGGCATCGCCAAAGGCGCCGGCATGATCGCGCCCGACATGGGCACCCTGCTGGCCTTCGTGTTCACCGATGCGCCGATCGCGCCCGCGGTATTGCGCGGCCTCTTGCGCGACGGCGTCGAGGATACGTTCAATGCCGTGACGATCGACGGCGACACCTCGACATCGGACACGCTCCTTGCCTTCGCCACCGGCGCTGCCGCGTTGCGCGGCGTGGAGAAGATCACGCGCTTGAGCGACCCGCGGCTGCCGGCCTTCCGCAAGAGCTTTTGTAACGTGCTCGCCGACCTCGCCGAGCAGGTGGCGCGCGACGGCGAAGGCGCCCGCAAGCTGGTCGAGATCGTGGTCGAAGGCGCCAGATCCAAGCGTTCGGCGCGGCGCATCGCGCTGTCGATCGCCAACTCGCCCTTGGTCAAGACCGCGATCGCTGGCGAGGACGCCAATTGGGGCCGCGTCGTCATGGCGGTCGGCAAGGCCGGCGAGCCGGCCGACCGCGACCGGCTGTCGATCTGGTTTGGCGGCATCCGCGTCGCTCACAAGGGTGAGCGCGATCCGGCCTATGACGAGGCCGCGGTTTCGGCGGCGATGAAAAAGCCGGAGATCGCACTGAAAGTCGCACTCGGCCTCGGCAAGGGACGTGACCGCGTGCTGACCTGCGACCTCACCAAGGAATATGTGGCGATCAACGGGGATTATCGATCCTAGGATGAAACCAGAAGATCGAGCGGCACGTTGAGTGCGTCGGCAATACGGCGAAGCGCGGCTACGGCGCCCTTTCGACGCCCGGTTTCGACGTCTGATATGTAGCCTTGGCTGAGTTTGGTCTGCGAAGACAGCTTCAGTTGCGTCACGTCACGCCATTCGCGCAACGCCCGCACCGGATTTTCATTGCGGGCCAGGCGGTCGACGACTTCTTTCGGCAGCAAGGGCGCGCCAGCGGCAATCTCGCTCCGTCCACGGGCAACCAGCCGCGCCGTGCCCGCGTCCTCTTCGGCCTCGTTGGCCTTCGCGACAAGGGCCTCGTACTCGCGGCGGGGCATGATTGCGACTTCTCCGCGGGAGGTCTTTTGAAAGCGAACATTCATGAGTAGTCCTCAGTCATATATTTCTCGTCGGTGCCCGACCGCGACTATCACAATTGAGGCGCCTTCCTCGTAAAAGATTACGCGCCAGTCGCCGACCCGAAGACGCGCGCCGCGCCGCCCCTTAAGCCGCTTTACGTCGCCGCTGCCGCTGGCAGCGAACTCCATCAGTGGACCGTCAATCCGTTGCCGGATTTGTGCTGCGAGCTTAACCCATTGTCGGGCCGCCGCTGGGGTGAAGACAACCCGCTTCATGTGGTAATATCGCTGCGAGCGATAATAATAGCAAGGCTATCCCTGTGATTCGCGAACTGCGGAAGATTCGGACAACCACGCTCGAAATAACCTATGAGGAAAGCGGCCGTGCCGACGGCACGCCGGTCATTTTGCTGCACGGCTGGCCATACGATCCGCGCTGTTACGACGAGGTCGTCCCGCTGCTCGCGGCGGCCGGCTGCCGGGTGATCGTGCCGTACTTGCGCGGCTTCGGCGCCACGCGATTCCTCTCCGCCGCGACGCCGCGCTCCGGCCAGCAGGCTGCCCTCGGCGACGATCTGCGCGAACTGATGGACGCGCTCGGCATCGCCCGCGCCGTGCTGGCGGGCTACGATTGGGGCGGCCGCGCCGCCTGCATCGTCGCCGCTTTGTGGCCCGAGCGCGTCATCGGGCTCGTCACCGGCAACGGCTACAACGTCCAGGATATTGCCGCTTCGGTGAAACCCGCGGCGCCGGCGCAGGAGCATCGCTTCTGGTATCAATATTACTTTCATACCGAACGCGGCCGCGCCGGCTTGACGCAAAACCGCCGCGCGCTCGTCCGCTACATCTGGCAAATCTGGTCGCCGCTCTGGACGTTCGACGACGCGGTTTACGAGCGCAGCGCGGCCTCGTTCGACAATCCGCATTTTGTCGACGTGACGATCCAGTCGTATCGCCACCGTTTCGGCTATGCGCCCGGCGATCCGGCGCTGGAGCCGATCGAGCAAAAACTCGCCGCGCAGCCGAAGATCGCGGTGCCGACCATTGCGCTCCAGGGCGAGGTCGACGGCGTTGCGCCACCCGCCGCGTCCGAGCACCATCACCGCTTCTTCACCGGCCCGTTCACGCGCCGGGTGCTGCCGCGGGTCGGCCACAACCCGCCGGCCGAGGCGCCGCGCGCGTTCGCCGACACGGTGCTGGAATTGGCCGGGAAAGCGGGGACGTGAATGTTGCTCATACCCGCTGATCCTGCGCCCAGCGCGCGCCAATTCGATGTTAAATCTGCATTAACCCTGAAGGCGATTCCGACGCCGTGTCGGATCGGATTGAAGCTGCCTTTACCAGCGCTTGTTTACATCGAGGGCAGGCCGTGAGCGTCAAGCTGGTCCTGGTTGCCGCCTGCGCCCTCATCGATGCCGATGGGCGCGTGCTGATCGCGCAGCGCCCGAAGGGCAAGGCGATGGCGGGGCTGTGGGAGTTTCCCGGCGGCAAGGTCGAAGCGGGCGAGCGGCCGGAGCAGAGCCTGATCCGCGAGCTGAGGGAGGAGCTGGGAATCGTCGTCAAGGAGGAGTGCCTCGCGCCGCTCACGTTCGCGAGCCATCCGTATCCCGACTTCCACCTGCTCATGCCGCTCTATGTCTGCCGGCGCTGGGAAGGGATCGTCATGGCGCGGGAGCAGCAGAGGCTCAAATGGGTGCGGCCGAACGAGTTGCGCAACTATCCGATGCCGCCTGCCGACGAACCCCTGATCCCGCATCTTGCAACGCTGTTATGATCGACAGAAGCCAGGGGCGTCCAAAATGTTCGACCGAGTACCGCAAGCGATCAGCAAGGCAAACCTCCGCCGTTTCCTGCGCGATGACAGCGGCGCCACCGCGATCGAATACGCCATGATCGCTTCCGGCATCGCGGTGGCGATCGCCACCACCATCGTGAGTCTCGGCTCGAGCGTCAAAGGCCTCTACGCCAGCGTCGCCACGGCGATGAAGTAGATTGCGAGTGGCGAATAGCGAATGGGGTCGTGCGGCTCCTCTACTCGCTACTCGCTACTCGCCACTCGCCACTCGCTACTCGCTATTCGCCGTTCGAGACGGTCACCGCCCGGCCTTATCGCCCGCCGACATTTCCCGCGTGCCGAGCGCATCGGCGAGCCGCGTCTTTGCCGAGCCGGGACGCCGCGGCTGCTGCTGGCTCGGATGCGGCGCCCAGCCGGACAGCCAGACGATCTCGAACGTCGCGCGCAGCCGGCCGTCGGCATCGGCGAAGCGCTGGCCGTAGATTTCGGCCATGCGCATGAGCGTGGCGCGGCGCAGCGGCGTGCGGCGACGCTCGATGAGCGCGTTGGTGGCGGCCATGCGCCGCAGGTCGTGCATCAGGGCGAACACCGAATCGTAGCGCACGCAGACGCGGTCGACGTCGGTCACCGGCAGCGCGAAGCCGGCGCGCTGCAACAGCGCGCCTAGCTCGCGCAGATCGGCAAACGGCGCCACGCGCGGCGAAGCGCCGCCCTCAAGCTCGCTTTCGGCCGCAGCAAAGGCTTGGCGCAACTCGGTGAGCGTGTCGCCGCCGATCAGGGCGGCGAGAAACAATCCGTCGGGCTTGAGCGCGCGGCGAAGTTGGATGAGCGTGCCCGGCAGGTCGTTGACGAATTGCAGCACGAGCGCGGAGACGACGAGATCGAGCGAGCCATCACGGAACGGCAGCGCCTCCTCGTCGGCGACGACGATCATCTGGTCAGCGTTTGCCGGCTCGGGCTCGGCATCGGCCCTGCCGGCCGCAACGATCGTGCCCACCGCACCGAGCCGCGTCAGCGCCTTGCGCAAGGCCGCCCCGGGCGTGCCGAGGTCGACCGCAACATCGAACCGGCGCAGCACCGCGGTGAGCCGGTCGGCCAAATCCTCGGCGGCGCGATCGAGCAAAAATGTCGCCGCGCCGAGATTGTTGGCGCGGCGGCGGCGCCGGCGGATCAACGCGCGATCGAAAATGAGCGGACCTTCGGGCATTGCCTGCCTGCGATCGTTACTACGACCTGGACTTCAGATAATGACGAAAAACGCATCGTGTGAGCGGCAGTGGAGATCAACGAAAGCCGTCGATCCAGCATATGAGTTTTTGAGCACAATATGGCCTTCAGTGCGTTGATCCTCACAGCCCAATGACAACGCCGCGGCAAAGGGGTACGGTGCAGTCATGATGGGGTCGGCGGGCTTGATTCTTGCCACGCGCGCGCGGCGCAGCGCAAACGCGGCGCGGGCGTTTTGCCGCGCCGTGCTCGATATGGCATTGCCGCCGCTGTGCGCAGCTTGCCGCGAGCCGGTGGAAGGCAGCGGCCTGTGTCCGGTATGCTGGTCGAAGCTGTCTTTCATCACGCGGCCCTATTGCGAGCGCCTCGGCATACCGTTCCAGTACGATCCGGGTCCGGGCGTGCTGTCCATGGCGGCGATCGCCGATCCGCCGGCCTATAACCGGGCGCGCGCCGCGGTGCGCTTCGAGGAGATTTCGCGGGCCCTGGTGCACGCGCTCAAATATGGCGATCGGCTCGATCTGGTGCCGATGATGGGACGCTGGATCAGCCATGCCGGCCGCGAGGTCCTGGCCGAGGCCGATGCGCTCGTCCCGGTGCCGCTGCACTGGCGCCGGCAATGGGCGCGGCGCTTTAACCAATCGGCAATGCTGGCCGCGGCGGTATCGGCCGAAAGCGGCGTGCCGGTGGCCGCGGGCGCGCTCAAGCGCGTCAAGGCCACGGCCCAGCAGGTCGGCCTAAGCCGCGCCGAGCGCGCCGAAAACATCCAGGGCGCATTCCGAGTGCCGGAATCCGGCAAGGCCGCGGTCGCCGGACGGCGCCTCGTCCTCATCGACGACGTCTTGACCTCGGGGGCGACGGTCGACGGCTGCGCCCGCGCGCTCAACCGCGCCGGCGCCGCCCATGTCGACGTGCTGGTGTTCGCCCGAGTTGCCGATCCGGCGCGAACGTCCATATAGGGAAAGCTTAAGGCAGCGCTTATATTTGCCGATCATGGCCACCATTGACATCTATACGATTCCTTACTGTCCGTTTTGCCAGGACGCCAAGGAACTGCTGTCCAGCAAAGGCGTGGCTTTCCATGAGATCGACACGAGCCGCGATCGGCAAATCCGCAGGCAGATGATCGAACGCGCCAACGGACGCAGCACGTTCCCGCAGATTTTCATCGGCGCCACTCACGTCGGCGGCTTCGACGATCTCTATGCGCTCGAACAGGCCGGCAAGCTCGACGCCTTGCTCGCCGAAGCCGAGGGCGAGCCGGCATGAGCGCGTCGAGCAGGTTCAAGGTCGCGCTCGTCGCGATGCGCTCCGGCCGCGATCCGCGCGCCAACCTCGACGCCGTCTTGGCCGCGATCGGCGAGGCCAAGCGCGCCGGCGCCGATTACGTGCAGACGCCGGAAATGACGAATATCATGGAGGTCAAGCGCGACCGCCTGTTCGCCAGCCTGTTCGCCGACGAGCACGATCCGACGCTGGCGGCGATGTGCGAGGTGGCGCGCAAGCTTGCGATCACCATTCATCTCGGCTCGCTCGCCGTCAAGGCTTCGCCCGAAAAGGCGGTGAACCGCTCGTTTCTGATCGACCGCAACGGCGAGATCGCCGCGCGCTACGACAAGATCCACATGTTCGACGTCGATCTCGCCGGCGGCGAGAGCTACCGCGAATCCAATACCTATCGGCCGGGCGAGCTTGCCGTCGTGGCCGATCTGCCGTGGGGCCGGCTCGGGCTCACCGTCTGCTACGATCTGCGCTTCCCGGCGCTGTACCGGGCGCTGGCCGAGGCCGGCGCGTCGTTCCTGGCCATTCCGTCGGCGTTCACGCGGCAGACCGGCGAGGCGCATTGGCACGTGCTCATTCGCGCCCGCGCCATCGAGAACGGCTGCTTCGTGTTCGCCGCCGCGCAGGGCGGCAAGCATGAGAACGGCCGCGAGACCTACGGCCATTCGCTGATCGTCGATCCATGGGGCCGCGTGCTCGCCGAAGGCGGCACCGAGCCCGGCGTGGTGCTGGCCGAGATCGACCCCGCCGAAGCCGCGGCGGCGCGTGCTAAGATTCCGTCGCTGCGCCACGGCCGCCGCTTCGAGCTGGTCGAGCCGATGGCCGAGCCGGCCTATCTGCACGCGGTCCGGGGCGCGCCATGATCCGCTACGCGCTGAGCTGCGCCGAAGGCCATGCCTTCGAGAGCTGGTTTGCCAATTCGTCGGCTTTCGACAAGCAGCAGAAACGCCGGCTGGTGAGCTGCCCGGTTTGCGGCTCGACCAAGGTGGAGAAAGCCATCATGGCGCCGCGGCTGGCGCGCGCCGACGCCGCGGAAGCCGCTCCGCCATCGCCACAGCCGCAGCCGCCCTCGCCTGCCCTGCCGACGCCGCCGCCAGCAGCGGTCTCGGCCTTGCCGCCGCCGCCAGGCAAATCGGCAGTCGCCATGATGTCGCCGCAGGAACGCGAGTTGCGAAAAAAGCTCAAGGAGCTGCGCGACCACGTTACCAAGAACGCGCACTATGTCGGTCCGCGCTTTCCTGAGCAGGCGCGCAAGATGCATTACGGCGAGATCGAGCATCGCTCGATCTACGGCGAAGCCTCCCCCGATGAAGCCAAGGCGCTGCACGAGGAAGGCATCGAATTCCATCCGCTGCCGGTGCTGCCCGACGATCATAATTGATTCGCTGCGTCATTGCGGGGCGCGCGCCGAAGGCGCGAACCCGGAATCCATAGTCACGGCAAGTCCTGATCTTGCTCCTGCTCGCGCGCCTGCGCCTGCGCCTGCGCCGCAATGCCTGTGATTATGAATTCCGGCTCTCGCTTCGCTCGGCCGGAATGACGTTTAATACTCGAAAATCAGCAGCACGACGCCGGCGATGACCAGCACCATGCCGACGGCCTCGCGTAAAGTGGTCTTCTGCGCAAAGGCAAAGCGCGCCACGAACTGGGCGAACAGCACTTCGACCAGCGCCAGGGTGCGGACGCTCGCGGCAGTGGCGAGCGCGAACGCCAGGAACCAGAATTGCGAGGCGAGCGCGCCCATGAAGCCGGCGAACAGCGACGGCTTCCAGGAGTGCATGATGGCGGTCAGCACCGCGGGCGAGCGCAGCCATAGATAGGCCGAGAGCAGGATCGCCTGCATGGCGAGCCCGATCACCAGCGTGAAGGTCGCCGCCATGACGAAATTTTGCAGATGCAGGCTCAGGATGGCGCCGCGGTAGCCGATCGCCGACAGCGCGAACATGCCGCCGGAGGCAAGGCCGATCAGGGTCGGGCGCAGGCCGCCGATCCCCCTCCCTTCCCTCCCCCGCTTGCGGGGGAGGGAAGGGAGGGGGGCCGACATGACGATCACGCCGGCGGTGGCGACCACGATCGCCGTCATCATCGGCCAGGTCACGGCGTCGCCGAGGAAAATCAGGCCGAAGATGGCGACCTGGATCGGCTCGGTCTTGATGTAGGCGATAGTGACGACGAACGAGCGCTCGCCCATGGCGACCAGCATCAACGCGGTGGCGGCGACCTGGGCAAAGGCGCCGTCGATCACCCACGGCCAGAACGCAAGGCCCGGCCGCGGCAGCGGCACGTCGGTGCCGAACGCAAGGCCGGCGAGGAAAATCACCGCGAACGGAAAGCCGAATAGAAAACGCACATGGGTGGCGCCGACGGTGCCGAGGCTCGCGGTCAGCTCGCGCTGCATGGCGTTGCGCAGGGTCTGAAAGAACGCCGCGACGATTGTGAAGATCGCCCACAGCCAGGGAAAAACGATCATACGATTTGCAGCAAGTTGATTCGGGTCGTTTTCTTCCCGATCAGAGAAAGCCGTCGATCGCAACGGCAGTCCGTGTTTCGAAAGGATTTTTGTGTCAAGGGCGCGAAGCGCCGCCTTCGGCGGTCGAAGACCCTTGACACAAAAATCCTTTCGAAGCTTTGGCTGGCCGTTGCGATCGACGGCGCCACCCGACGCGCTTCAACCCTCGCGCTCGGAAGGTTGATCACGCGGCTTTCTCCGCGACGACCATGTAGTTGGCGTCCATGTCGGTCGAGAGCTGGAAGCGGTCAGCAAGCAGATCGTAGATCACGCCAGTCTCGTGGGTGATCGAGAGGCCGCTGCGTTCGAGCGCAATTTCCAGTTCGTCCGGGGTGATGAATTTGTCCCACTGGTGGGTGCCGCGCGGAATCCAGCGCAAAATGTACTCGGCGCCGACGATCAGCAGGACAAAGCTCTTGATGGTGCGGTTGAGCGTGGCAACGAACATCAACCCGCCGGGTTTCACCAAAGCGGCCGCCTGTTCGATGAACAGATTGAAGTCGGCGACGTGTTCGACGACCTCCATGGCGAGCACGACGTCGAAAACTTCGCCGCTTTCCGCCAGCGCCTCGGCGGTGGTGCAGCGGTAGTCGATGGCCAAGCCGGCCGCGCCGGCGTGGTGTTGCGCGGCGGCGATCGTCTGCGCCACCGGGTCGACGCCGACCACCGCAGCGCCGAGCCGCGCCAGCGGTTCGCACAGCACGCCGCCGCCGCAGCCGACGTCGAGGATGCGCAAGCCCTGCAAGCTGTCGAGCCGCGCCGGATCGCGGGAAAAATGCGCGGCGGCCTGGTCGCGGATGTAGGCGAGGCGCACCGGATTGAAGCGGTGCAGCGTCGCCCACGGCCCGCGCGGATCCCACCATTGGCCGGCGAGCCGGGCAAAATGCGCGACCGCATCGTCATCGATGGTGCCGGTGGTTTTTTGTTGTTGCTCCATGTCGATCGCTTTGTAGGTTTTGTAGGGTGGGTTAGCCGCGAAGCGGCGTAACCCACCATGCTGCTTGGCGGGTTACGCGCCTGCGGCGCTAACCCACCCTTCGATCATGTGCTACGATCATGCGCTCGCCCGCTTGCGCTTGAAGTGGCCGTAGCCCGGACGATAGCTCTTTTCGTCGAGGAACTGCCGCATGCGGCTTCGTAGGTCTTGGCGGCTGCCATGCTCTTCTCCCCCGTGCGGCTGTGGCCCATTCAACAGATGCTGCGCGCTCAAGACAACTTGGCGCCCGCAGCGGGCCGCGTCCCACCTGCGGTGCGCATTTTGGCACGTTGCACTCGGCCGCGACCTGAACGAGGATAGGCGCCGCGGACGGGTTTGACCATTCGCAAACGCTGGGAGGAAGTCATGCAAAAAGTCGTCATCGGCTGCGCCTGTGCGTTTTTCGGCCTCGCGCTGGCGGCGCTCGGCCTTTATCCGGCCGCCGCGGCCGACACGATCAAGATCGGCCTGATCATGTGCTATTCCGGCCAGTTCGCCGACACCGCCACGCAGATGGATAACGCCATCAAGCTCTACATGAAAGAGAACGGCGATACCGTTGCCGGCAAGAAAATCGTGATCATCCGCAAGGACACCGGCGGCATCGCCCCCGATGTGGCGAAACGTCTGGCGCAGGAAGCGATCGTGCGCGACCACGCCGACATATTGGCCGGTTGGATTCTGACGCCCAACGCACTGGCGGGCGGCGACGTGTCCAAGGAAGCGAAAAAGTTCATGGTGGTCATGAACGCGGCAACCTCCATCATCATCACCAAGTCGCCCTATATGGTGCGCACCTCGGTGACCACGCCGCAGGAGAACTACCCGTTCGGCAAGTGGGTGGTCCAGCAAGGGATCAAGAACGTCTACACCATGTACTCCGGCTACGGCCCCGGAATCGACGCCCAGAAATGGTTTGCCAAGGGCGTCGTGGACGGCGGGGGCAAGATCGTCGGTTCGGTCGCCTTCCCCGTGGGCAATCCCGATTTCTCGTCCTTCGTCGAACGCGCCAAGGACTTGCATCCGCAAGCCATCTACATCTGGGTGCCGGGCGGCGCGCAGCCGGCGGCGATCGCCAAGGCGCTCGCCGAACGCGGCATCGATCCGAAAAAGACGAAAATCCTGGGGCAGGGCGAACTGACCAGCGACAGCGCGCTCAAGACCATCGGCGACGGGGGCATCGGCTTCCTCACCACCCAGAACTACGACTACTATCTTCAGAACCCGCTGAACAAGAAGTTCGTGAAGGACTATCAAGCCGAGTTCCATCGCACTCCCGACATCTTCTCCATCGGCGGTTACGACGGCATGCATCTGATCTACGCCGCGCTGGAGAAGACCAAAGGCAACACCGACGGCGAAGCGCTGATCGCCGCCGCCAAGGGCATGAGCTGGCAAAGCCCGCGCGGCCCCATCACCATCAACCCGAAGACACGCGACATCGTGCAGACGATCTACATCCGCCGCGTGGAAAAGACAGCCGATGGGCTGCGCAATGTGGTCATCGACACCATCCCCAACGTCGAGGATCCGGGCAACCCGGCATATCGGGGGAACTGACCGCCGGCACGTGATAGTGCCGTGCCCTGGTGAACTCCCGTAGGCCGCCGCCATGCCCCCGGTTCTCGGCGTAATCTTCGACGGTATCGCCTACGGGATGCTCTTGTTTCTGATGTCGGTCGGGCTCTCGGTGACGCTCGGCATGATGAACTTCATCAACCTGGCGCACTTGAGCTTCGCCATGGTCGGCGGCTATGTCTGCGTCGTGTTGATGAACACGTATGGCTGGCCGTTCTTTGCCACTTTGCCCGTGGCGTTCATCGCTGCCGCCGCCCTCAGCGTGGTGCTGGAGCGCCTGTTCTTCCGCCGTTTCTACAATGCCGGTGAGCTGCCGCAGTGCCTGATCACCATCGGCGTCGTCTTCGTGTCGATCGCCGCGGCGGCCTACCTGTTCGGAACCGACCTGCAGCCGGTGCACCTGCCGGCTTATCTGAAC
Source organism: Xanthobacteraceae bacterium (assembly GCA_030038995.1). GTDB lineage: Bacteria > Pseudomonadota > Alphaproteobacteria > Rhizobiales > Xanthobacteraceae > BOG-931. The sequence continues at coordinate 38,871 of JASHQS010000005.1, read as the reverse complement.
AGCTCGATCAAGTTCGGCGGGCTCGATTTAGCCGTCTATCGCCTCGTGCTGATCGCCATCGCGCTCGCCATCACCATCCTGCTCGTCGTCACGGTCGAGGCCACGCGATTCGGCGCTCAGGTGCGCGCCGCGGTCAACAACCAGCGCATGGCGCGCGGCCTCGGCATCGACGTCGAGCGCTTGTTTTCCGTCACGTTCGCGCTCGGCAGCGGTCTTGCCGGACTCGGCGGCGCGCTCGCCATCAACATGCTCGGGCTCGATCCGTCGTTTCCGCTGACCTACGTCATCTACGTCCTCATCGTGGTCGCGGTCGGCGGGCTGGGCTCGATCGCCGGCACTTTCGCCGCGGCGATGCTGCTCGGCGTCGCCGACATGGCGGGCAAATACTACATCCCGGCGCTCGGCTCGGTGCTGATCTATCTGGTGATGCTGGTCATGATCACCTGGCGGCCGAGCGGCCTGTTCGGGAGACGGTAGGTGACGAGCGAGACGATCGCCGGTCCGGCCGACGCCGGAACCGACGCCGCGGCCAGCCCGCACGGTCATCTGCAGGCGCAAGTCCGCTGGCGTTGGGTGGAGATCGCCTTCTGGCTCGCCACGCTGCTGCCGTTCGTGCTGACGCCGGATTATCTGGTGCTGGCGAGCCAGATCGCAATCGCCGGCCTGTTCGCGCTGTCGCTCGATCTTATCCTCGGCTTTTCCGGGATCATCTCTCTCGGCCATGCCGCCTATTTCGGCGTCGGCGCCTATACGGCCGGTCTGCTCTCGGTCTGGGGCTGGGGCGAACCGCTCAGCGGACTGCTGATCGCGGGACTTGTCACCGGTTTGTTCGGCTACGTCACCAGCTTCGTCATCGTGCGCTTTCGCCATCTGGCGCTGATCATGATCACGCTCGGCCTCGGCCTGCTGTTGCAGGAGGCGGCCAACAGCGCGGGCTGGCTCACCGGCGGCTTCGACGGCCTGCAAGGCATCAACACTTGGCCGATCTTGCAGACGTTGGACTTCGACCTTTATGGTTACACCGCCTATAGCTACTCGCTTGCGGTGCTGTTCGTCATCTTCCTGATCGCGCGGCGGCTCGTCCATTCGCCGTTCGGGCTGGCGTTGCGCGGCATCCGCGAGAACAATCATCGGATGCCGGCCATCGGCGCCCCGGTGCACTCGCACAGCCGCACCATCTACACCCTCGCCGCCGGCATCGCCGGCATCGCCGGCGCCCTGCTGACCGAGACGACGCAGACGGTCTCGCTCGAAGTCTTGGGCTTTCAGCGCTCCGCCGACGTCCTCGTCATGCTGATCATCGGCGGCACCGGCCGGCTCTACGGCGGACTGGTAGGCGCCGTCGTCTATATGGTGGCGCGCGACCAGTTCTCCGGATTGAACCCGCAATATTGGTATTTTTGGATCGGCCTTCTCCTCATCGGCGTCGTTATGTTTCTGCCGACCGGCATTTTGGGCGGCGTGGCGTTTGTGGCCGAGCGCCTGAAAGCGGCGGTGGCGCGCAAGCGGCCGTGGACGAAGGCGCCGTGAGCGCGGCCGCGATGGCGGCGACGGCGATGGCGCTGTCGACGCGCGGCATCAACAAGAGGTTCGGCTCGCTGGTGGTCGCCGCCGACGTCATGCTCGACCTGCCGGCCGGCGTGCGCTACGCGCTGATCGGGCCGAACGGCGCCGGCAAGACCACGCTGATCAATCTGATGACCGGCATGCTGCGCCCGGATGCCGGCCGCATCCTGCTCGGCGATGACGACATCACCGCGCTGCCGCCGCAGCAGCGGGTGCGCCGCGGCCTCGTACGCACCTATCAGATCAATTCGCTGTTCCCAAATCTGACCGCGCTCGAATCGGTGACGCTTGCGGTGTGCGAGCGCCGCGGCGTCGCCCGCACCTGGTGGCGGCCGCTCACCGCCTATCGCGACGAGGTCGACGAGGCTTACGGCATCCTCGGCACGCTCAAGCTCGCCGCCGTCTACCATCGCCCGACCCGCGAGCTGGCCTACGGCCAGCAGCGCCTTCTGGAAATCGCGCTGGCGCTGGCCGCCCGGCCAAAGGTCTTGCTGCTCGACGAGCCGGCGGCCGGCGTGCCGCGCGACGAGAGCAACGATTTGTTTGCCGCCATCGCCGGATTGTCGCACGACATCACCGTACTATTCATCGAGCACGACATGGAGCTGGTGTTTCGCTTCGCCTCTCGCGTCATCGTCATGGTCGGCGGCCGCGTGCTCACCGAAGGCACGCCGGCCGAAATCGCCGCCGACGAGCGCGTGCGCGCCGTGTATCTCGGCGAGCGGCAGCGCGGGGCGCTGCGATGATGCGACGAGCGCCCCATACCCGCTCGTCCCCGCGACAGCGCATAGGCGCTAACATAGGCCTGTTTCCCGGATGCGGTGCAGCGCGAAGCGGTGCACCGCTGATCCGGGACCGTCCCAGACTCCGCAACTTGTTACGATCCCGGGTCTGCAGCGCACCCCTTCGCTGCGCTGCGTGCTGCGCTGCGCCCGGGAAACGCAGCTATGTTAGCGCCTATGCGCGAAAGCGGGGACCCAGTTGGCTTGCTTCTTCATTCGAGAGTGCTCTCTGGATTCCCGCTTTCGCGGGAATGAGCGGAATTGAGTCGCGGCGCTTTAAGTCGGTGAACCAATCGCATGACTGAACCGCTCCTCTCGCTGCGCGATGTGCGCGCCGGCTACGGCGCCGGCATCGTGCTCGACGGCGTCGGCTTCGATCTGCCCGAGCGCGGCTCGCTCGCTGTTCTTGGCCGCAACGGCGTCGGCAAATCGACGCTCATCCTCACGCTGATGGGCTACACCCAGATCGCGCGCGGCCGCATTGCTTGGCGCGGCGCCGACATCACCGGAGAGCCGCCGCATCGCCGCGCCCGCGCCGGCATCGGCTGGGTGGCGCAGGAGCGCGAAATCTTTGCCACGCTCACCGTCGAGGAAAACCTCACGGTCGCCGCGCGCGACGGCCGCTGGACGCTCGCCGCGGCCTACGACCTGTTTCCGCGGCTTGCCGAGCGCCGTCGCAATTTTGGCAACCAATTGTCCGGCGGCGAGCAGCAGATGCTGGCGATCGCCCGCGCGCTGATGACCAATCCGGCGCTGCTCTTGCTCGACGAGCCGCTCGAAGGCTTGGCGCCGATCGTGGTCGAAGAGCTCGCCGCTGCGATCCGCCGCATGATGGAAGAGGGCCAGGGCGCCTTCATACTGGTCGAGCAGCACGCCGACGTCGCGCTGTCGCTCACGCAATCGGCGCTCGTGCTCGAACGCGGCCGCATCGTGCATTCCGGCCCCTCCGCGCAACTGCTCGCCGATCCCGCCGCGCTCGACCGCCTGATCGGGCTGCGGCTCGCCGGGGCGTAGTTCTTTTAAGTCGCCGATCAGGCGCAAGACCGGCTGAGCTTTGCTCGTCATTCCGGAGCGCTGCGAAGCGGCAAACCGGAATCCATAAGCCCTGCGCCGGGATTATGGATTCCGGTTCCTCGCTTCGCCCGGCCGCGGAATGACGGGTCAATCATCCGGACCGCGACGCCGGCAGCGTCACCCCGTTCGCCGCCGCGATCCGCTCCAGCTCCTCCCACAGCTTTGCCGGGATTGGAATGCCGGACTTTTTGCGCAAGACTTCGGTGCGGCTCGAGCGCTCACCGGGCAGCGTGATCTCGTCGAAGCCCGCTTGGCGCGGCAGCGCCTTGACGATGGTGCCGAGCGCGGCGGCGTCGCTTTCAAAGTCGGCGAGCGGCCGGAAGTTTTCGATATCGATCGCCAGCACGGCGAGATTGGCGACGTGGCGCTGGCGTTGTTCCGGGCCGAGCGCGCGGGCCTGGATCGGCGCCGCGGCCAAGACGCTGGTCAGCATCTCGAACATGAAGCCGAGGCCGGAGCCCTTCGGGCCGCCGAGCGGCAAAAGAATCTCGGCCTTGTTCGGATCGGTGGTCGGCTCGCCGGCGGCGGTGAGCACGGTGTCGGGCGGCAGTGGCGTGCCGGTCTGCTTGGCTTGAAGAATCTTGCCGTTGGAAATCGTGCTCGTCGCCATATCAAGCAGGCGCACGCCGTCGCCGGTCGGCACCGCAATCGCGACCGGGCTCGTTGCCATGCTGCGCACGCGCGCGCCGTGATAGGCCATCAGCGCCGGGCCGGCGCCGAGCACCAGCGCCGCGCAATGCTGCTGCGCGATCCATTGCGCGTAGCGGCCGATGGCGCCGGTATGCGTGGTTTCGCGGACCAGGCCGAAGCACACACCGATGTTTTTGGCGCGCTCGACCGCGAGCGCCGCCGCCTGCATGCACGCCACCGGGCCGAAGCCGAAAAAGCTGTCGAGCACGAAGGACGCGGGCCGGTCGTGGGTCAGCTTCGGCCGCGCCTTTAAGTCGATCTCGCCGCGCTTGAGGATGTTCAGGTAATTCGGCAGCCGCGACACGCCATGGCCATCGACGCCGCGCAGGTTGGCCCACACCAGGCCGTCGGCCACCGCGCCGGCGTCGCTTTCGCTGGCGCCCTGCGCGGCGAGCACATCGCTGATGAAGCGGCGGAGCTCGTCGTGGGACACGATGATGTTTTCGCTCAATTGCTACTCCGAAACAGCGGTTCTATCAAAAAATGGCCTGCGAAATTCCGCTCATTCCCGCGAAAGCGGGAATCCAGAGAGTACTCTCGAATGAAGAAGCAAGCCAACTGGGTCCCCGCTTTCGCGCATAGGCGCTAACATAGCTGTGTTTCCCGGGCGCAGCGCAGCACGCAGCGCAGCGAAGTGGTGCGCTGCAGACCCGGGATCGTAACAAGTTGCGGAGTCTGGGACGGTCCCGGATCAGCGGTGCACCGCTTCGCGCTGCACCGCAGCCGGGAAACTGGCCTATGTTAGCGCCTATGCGCTTTGGCTGGGACGAGCGGGTTTTTATCATTTCGTCGCCGGGAAATACGTGTCGAGCCATTGCCGCAGCACGTTCCAGACGCGGGTCGATTTTTCCGCAAACAGAAAATGGTCGAGCCCGGCGAACAGGTGCAGCTCGGTCGGCTGGCCGGCGCGCTTGAACATTTCCACCGATTGCTCGGTCGGCGTCACCGAATCCTTGGCGGCATGGATGAGCAAGAGCGGCCGCGGCGCGATATTGCCGACCACGTCCTCGGCGCGGAAATCGAACATGCTCTGCGCGGTCTCGGCGGGAAACATTTCCACCGAATTCGGCGCCAGCATGCCGACGCCCTGGCGCTCCAGGTTCGCCCGCACGTGGTCGGGGATCGGCACGATGTCGTAGCGCGGCACCATCAGCGATTGGCCGGTGCGGGCGCGGTGGGCGCGGCCCTCTTCGAGCATTTTGGTGAATTTCGCCCACGCCTCCGGCGTCGTGTGCTGGCCGCGGAATTTGCGCTCGCCGTGGCCCCAGCCGCCGTTCGACACCACCGCGGCGACGCGCGGATTGGTGCCGCCCGCATAGACGCCGACCGCGCCGCCGAAACTCGAGCCGATCACGGCGATGCGGCCGGGCTCGACGTTGGGATGCTTGGACAAAAATTCGAGGGCGTTGCCGGTGTCCTCGACCTGCTCGAGGCAGATGACGCGGCCGAATTCGCCCTCGCTCTTGCCGCAGCCGCGCATGTCGAAGCGGAGCGTGACGTAGCCGAACTCGTTGAGCACCTTTGCCGGCGCGATGCAGGTCGGGCTGTCGCTGTTGGAGCCGAAGCCGTGCAGCACCAAAAACGCGGCGCGCCGCTCGCCCGCGCGCAAGCCGTCCGGCAGGCTCACCACGCCGTGCAGGCGCAGGCCCGCCGATGCAAAGCTGACGGCGTCTTCCTTCATAGCCGCAATCCTCTCCTTTCCGGCGTGGCGGGCGGCACTGTACTAAATTGCGGTGCGGAGGAAAGAGGAAGCGCGGCCGGCCAACGCCAATCGCGGTTTTCGCGCCCGTCCCGCTACGCTTTGCGTTGGCCTGCCGGCTCGAACGCAACGCGGACGAACGTCGCCAGGATGCGAAAGCCGGCCTTGAGCGAGCCGGCGAGCGAGCCGGCGACCTTGGACTCCCCGCCGAGCCGTTTGCGGTAATCCACCGGAACTTCGAGGACGCGCAGGCCGGCACGTGCGGCGCGCATCTGCATTTCCAGGTTCCAGCCGTAAGTCAATTCGCGCATGCCGAGATCGAGCAGCGTGCCGCGGCGGATGGCGCGGAACGCGCACATATCGGTGTAGCGCACGCCGTAGAGGAGCCGCGTGAGGAAGCCGGCGAGGTGGCCGGCGACGAGCTGATGCGCCGCCATGCTGCCGGGCTCGCGCTTGCCGCGCGCCCGCGAGGTGATGACGAAATCATACGCGCCGGAGCGGATCGCTTCGACCATCGCGGCAATCGCGGCCGGATCATCGGCACCATCACCGTCCATGAACACGAGGATGTCGTCTGCTCGCGCCGCCTGCGCGCCGGCGAGACAGGCCCGGCCATAGCCGCGGCCGGCATCGATCACCTCCGCGCCGGCGTCTTCCGCACGCGCCGGCGTGCCGTCGCGGCTGCCGCCGTCGGCCACGATGACGCGATCGACCAGCGCGCGCGGCAGTTCGGCGACGACGGCGCCGATCGATTCGGCTTCGTTGAAGGTGGGAATGATGACGGTGACGGGCGTGGCGAAACCTCTGGGCTTCCGTCATTGCGAGGAGCGAAACGACGAAGCAACCCCCCACCCTTCCCTCTCCCGCTTGCGGGGGAGAGAAGGGTGGGGGCAACTGGATTGCTTCGCTCGGCTCGCAATGACGTGACTACAAGCTCCAGCGCAAGCCGCAGCCGGCGCACGCGGCGGGCGGCTGGTCGGATTTCAGCGCGCGGCGGAAATTTTGATACGCCGGGCCGGTCCAGATCTCGCGCAAGGTCTGCTGGGTGGCGTCGCCGAGCGTGTAATTCTCGTAGCCGCGCTGCGCGAACGGCGCGATGCAACACGGCAGCGCCCGGCCGTTGGCGGTGAAATACATCACGGTCCACGGCCGCCGGCACAGCGACCACGGCGAGCCGTTGTCCTGGCGCTTCAGACTGAGGCCCGGCTCGGACGCGCCGCCCGAAGCGGAGAACACGACGCCGAGCGATTTGGCGAGCGCGGCGGCGCGGTCGATATGCGTGGCTTCCGCGGCGGAAAGCCGCTCGTACAGCGCCTGGTCCGGGCGCGCCAGGCCGATGGCGTTGTCGTTGAAGAACACCAGCCGCTGCAGGTGCACTTCCTTGATGCCGGTTGCCGCGGCGAGCCGCACGAAATCCGGCAGCTCCTCGACCGTTTGGCGCAAGCCCGTGAGCCAGGCCGACACGCGCGGTTTTTGCTGACCCTCGCGCTCCTGCAGCTCGCGGAACGCGCGCACGTTTTTCAGGATGCGGTTGAAGAAATTCTTGCCGCGAATGGCCTTGTAGGATTCGGCGTTGGCGGCGTCGAACGACACCCGCAGCTCGTCGAGCCCGGCGGCGATCAGCGCGCGGCCGTTCCGTTCGTTGAGTACGGTGCCGTTGGTGTTGAACAGCACGTAGGTGCCGCGGTCTTTCAGATAACGCACCATGCGCGGCAGATTCTTCACCAGCATCGGCTCGCCGACGCCGTGCAGCACGGCGCGCGCCAACTGCGGGATCTGGTCGACGATCGAGGTGAACAGCTCCCAGCTCATGTCGGCGGGCGGCTCGAGCTCCTCGTAGGTGCGCGGGCATGTCGTGCACAAAAGATTGCAGCGGTTGGTAGTCTCCAGATAGAGGCAGACCGGCTCGTGCTCGGGCAGCTCGCTCGCGGTCGCGACGCTTTCGAAATAGCGCTGCGGATCGATCGTGCGATGGGATGCAGTGCGGTCCAAGGCCGCGGCTCCTCAAATCGCCGCGCCGCTCGCCGCGGGCCGCCCGCGCGCGCCGGCAATCGGCCTGGGTGGCTTGCGGCGCCGGCCGAACACGCCGTCCGGCCACAAGTCGCTCAGCAATGAAGCGGTGTGCCGCGCCCGATGCGGGGCCGGCGCGGCGCCGTCGCGCGTGATCGCCGCGTCGCCGTGGAAAATCTCCGCATGCACCCGCCGCAAGCCGGCGAGATCGTCGACATCATACCATTCGGGCAGCAGATGCAGCTCGAGCCCGATTTCGTCCACCCGCTCGCGAGTCTGTTCGGCGACGCGTTCGGTGCTCCAGGCGATGTCCTCGAACAGGCGGCGATGCGCGGCTTTCAGCCCGAGCAAATAATAGCCGCCGTCGCTCGATGGGCCGAGCACGGCACGGTCGCCGGGCCGCGCCAGCGCCGCCGCAGCCTCGTTGAGCAACGCCGTCGGCAAGGTCGGGCTGTCGGCGTTGAGCACCACCGCGGCTTTATGTCCGCGCGCCAACATCTGCTCGATCGCGTGCAACAGGCAGGCGCCGAAATCCGAAAACCACGCCGGAATGAGATCGACGCCCGGAAAGCGGCTGCGGAAAAAATCCTCCGAGCCGGGCGGACCGTAAGCCGCATAGGCGGCGACGGTCGCGTCGCGCGCGGCGCGGCTCGTGGCGAGCAGAATGTTGTCGAAGACGTCGTGCAAAAACGCGGTGTTGAGCGCGGCCGCTTCGTCGTAATCGAGCGGCGGCACCAGCCGCGTCTTGGCACGGCCCGGCGCCGACGCTTTCGCCATCACGGCGATGCCGCAACTCGCCGCCACGCCGGCCTTGCGATCAATAAAATCGGACGCCGCAACGGCAGAATGCGCCTCGCGGCCCGCTCTGATCGCATCCATGCGATGTCCCCCTCCGAACCTAATGCGATCCGGCATCAACGCACTGAAACGAATTGCTTGGGATTGCTTGGCAAGCCGCCCGGCAAAGCGCCAATCAATTTCAGCTCAACCCTTTCAAGTCGGCAAACACCGAAAAGTTATCCGCCTCACCATTTCGTGATCGATCGTCCTCCCGCTCCTCCCCGCGACAGCGGGGCGCCAGCGTTTGCAGGCTCCTGGATTCCCGCTTGCGCGGGAAGGAGCGGATGAACCGCGCCGATTCCATTATCAATTACGCCCCAGCGCCACGCGGATGGTCGCGTCGGCGGGCAGCGCCGTGGCGGATGGGTCGTTGAAGGCCGGCGCCTTGGCGTATTCCTCGGGGTCCATGTCGAGCGAGACGAGCTGGCGGCCTTCGATGCCGACCACTTCGAGCGGCACCGCGACCGGGTGCCCGAACCAGCCCCACCAGCGGCTATACGAGACGACCAGTTCGATCTGCCCCTGCGTGGTGCGCACCACCTGCCGCACGGTGCCGAGCGTATTCGCCTGTTCGTCGAGCATGGGCAGGCCGATCAGGTCACCGACCCGCACCGGCTGCGGCAGGCGTTTGAGATAGCGCTCGTTCATCGGCATCGGATGCTGCGCGTCCATCATGCCGGTCGGCGGGATCATGGCTTGCGCGCAAACCGTAGCCGGGTTTGCCGAGGCGAGGATGCCGGCAAACGTCAAGCTCGATGCGACGCCGCAAGCCGTCAATCTAATTTTCATTCGGCGATCTCCGAAATCAACAACGCTGCGCGATTTTGTGAAGCGATGCTGCTTGCACCGGGGTCCTCGCTCCCATACGGTGCGAGCACGGTTGGGGGAAGGTTCGCGGCCGCCATTCGCCGCGACTGTTTGCCCGTTCGCCGCTCCAACGACCGCTGAAGTGTGTTCGATGTCGACGCCATCCGTCAAGTCACTTACGCCTGAGATCGCGCCAAGGCGCGCGCGCAAGCCGGCGCGGCTGCATCCGCTGCCGCTGCGCATCATGCATTGGATCAACGCCATCGCCATCTTCATCATGATCGGCAGCGGCTGGAAAATCTACAACGACGACGTGATCCTCGGCTGGCTGCATTTCCCGGACTGGATCGTGATCGGCAAGTGGGCGCAATACGGCCTGCAATGGCATTTCTTCGGCATGTGGATTTTTGGACTCAACGGCATCGCCTATCTGGCCTACGGCGTCGCCACCGGGCGCTTCCGGCAGAAACTGTTCCCGATCCGCCTGCGCGAGATTTTCGCCACGGTTGGCGACGCGCTCCGCTTTCGCCTGACGCACGACGACCTTGCCGTTTACAACGCGGTGCAAAAAATTCTCTATCTCGGCGTCATCCTGGTCGGCATCCTCATCGTCATCACCGGGTTGTGCCTGTGGAAGCCGGTGCAGTTCTCCGAACTCGCCGCCGTGTTCCATGGTTTTCAGGTCATTCGCATCATTCATTTCCTGTGCATGGCGGCGATCGTCGCCTTCATCCTGGTCCACGTCACGCTGGCTTTGCTGGTGCCGCAGAGCTTTGTCGCCATGATCACCGGCGGGCCAACGATGCGTGGTGCACCGGCGCTCGCCGCCGCGCCGGCGCCTGTAGCGCCCACGCCGGATTCAAGCCAATGAGGCGGTGATCCGATGGCGATTCGCCCACGCAAGCCGCCGCTGTTCCGGCCGAAAAAGCCGATCGGCCGAAGCGTGCTGAAGGAACACCGCAAACTGATCGAAGCGATCGATCGCCGCGGCGTGCTGCGCGGCACGCTCTCGCTCGGCGCGCTCGCGCTCTTGACCGGCTGCGACGTCAGCGAGGAGCCGGCGGTGCAGAGCACGCTGCGCGCGGTGTCGGCGTGGAACGACGGCGTGCAGTCGGCGCTGTTCCGAAAGGTGCACCTGGCGCCGACCTTCAGTCCGTCGCAGGTGGTCAAGCCGCCGCGCTTCAACGCCTATTACGACATCGAGAATGTCCGGCCGGTCGATGGCGGGAGCTGGCAGCTCGAACTGGCCGGCCGCATCGCCGACAAGCGGCCGTGGACCGCGCGGCAGATTTATCGATTGCCCGAGCAGGAATTGATCATCCGCCACATCTGCGTCGAGGGCTGGGACTATATCGGGCAATGGTCCGGCCCGAACCTGCGCGCGTTTCTCGAGCGCGTCGGCGCCGATCTTTCCGCCAAATATGTCTACTTCATCTGCAACGACGACTATACCGAGAGCATCGACATGGCGTGCGCGCTGCATCCGCAGACGATTCTCGCCACCAAATATGCCGGCGCGCCGATCGCCGACCCGTTCGGCTATCCGTTGCGGCTGCGCACCTCGACCAAGCTCGGCTACAAGAACGCCAAGTGGATCAGGACGATCGAAGTAACGAACGACTTTCGCGAAACGTTCTGGAGCAAGCAGGGCTTTAACTGGTTCGCGGGAATTTGAGGTGCTTGGAACAGCGACCAGAGAAGGCCGTCGATCGCAACGGCGCCAAGCGACCCTGGAAGGTCGCGGTGCGCCACCTACCGCGGCCGCAAATCCAGCCCGACCTTCTGGTCGACGAAGCGCAGCGTATAGGCTTTGCGGTAATCGAGGCCGGGCTTGACCACGCCGGCGCGCGCCATTTCATCGAAAAAGCGTTTCACGCGCGCATCCGTCATGGCGCCGACGCCGAGCGTCGCGGCATCGCCGGAATCGACGATGCCGTATTGCTTCATGGCGCCGACCGAATAGGCCAATAGATCGTCGGTCATCTCCGGATTCAGTTTTTTGATCAGCGCGTTGCCGGCGCTGTTGTCGTGATAGATGTAGTCGTACCAGCCGATGATCGAGGCATCGACGAAGCGCTGCACCAAATCGGGTTTTTTGTCGACCAGATCGCGCCGCGTCTCGATCAGCGTCGAGTAGGCGGAGAAGCCCTGATCGGCGAGCAAAAAAACCTTGGGCTTGAAATGCGCGACCTTCTCGATGGCGAACGGCTCCGAGGTCACGTAGCCCTGCATGGCGCTGTGCGGATCGGCGAGGAACGGCTGCGGATTGAAGGTGTACGGCTTGACCTGCGAGTCCTTGAAACCGTAATCGGCCTTGAGCCACTGGTAATAGCTCGCCATGCCCTCCTTGGAGATGAACAGTGTCAGGGCTTTCAGATCGGTGAATTTTTGCACGCCCGGATGCGCGATCAAGACCTGCGGGTCTTTCTGAAACAGCGCGGCGACTTCGATGGTCGGCACGTTCTCGGCGACGGCATCGAAACCCTGCAGCGTATTGGCGGAAAGGTAAAAGTCGATCTTGCCGACCGGCAGCAGGATGCGGTTGTTGACGTTCGGCCCGCCCGGCACGATGGTGACGTCGAGGCCGTATTTGCGATAGGTGCCGTCGGCCAGCGCCTGATAGAAGCCGCCCTCCTCGGGCTCGGGCACCCAGTTGGTGCCGAATGCGACCTTGTCGAGCGCCTGCGCCGGAGCGGGGACGAAGAGGGCGGCGACCGCGCCCGCGGCTGCGGCGGCCCAAATCCCCGTCAACGACGTTCGCCCCAAAAAGCTTGCCAAGCGCATGGTTTGCCCCTTTTCATCGGCGCCCCGACAATACAGCATGGCGCCGCAAAAAACCCGCCCGGCTGACTTCTCATGACCCCAAGGGCATTAATGTTGACCGTCATCCTGAGGTGCGAGCGAAGCGAGCCTCGAAGGATTCCGGCCCCAGCGCAGCGGCCGTCGTCCTTCGAGGCTCGGCGCGGAGCTTGTCATCGGGCCGGCCGAAGGCCGGACCCGTTGGCGCCGAGCACCTCAGGATGACGGGAGTTCATATGACGCTGCCCAAGCGCGACTGGATCGAAATGACCTGGCAGGACATTGCCGGGGCCGGCGCCGCCGCGGCGCGCTGGATCGCCGTGCTGCCGCTTGCGGCGGTGGAGCAGCACGGCCCGCACCTGCCGCTCGGCGTCGATACCTACATCGCCGAAGCCTATCTGGCGCGCGTGCACAAATTGCTGCCGGACGATCTGCCGGTGACGTTTTTGCCGGTGCAGCGCGTCGGCGTCTCCGCCGAGCATTTGTCCTTTCCGGGCACGCTGACGTTGTCGACCGCGACCGCGGTCGCGGCCTGGACCGAGCTCGGCGGGAGTTTGGCGCGCGCCGGCGTGCGCAAGCTCGTGCTCGTCACCAGCCATGGCGGCAATGTCGCGGCGATGGAATCGGTGGCGCGCGATCTGCGGGCGCGGCTCGGCATGCTGGCGGTCACCGTCGGCTGGCACCGCTTCGGCTATCCGGACGGTGCGTTCTCGGCAGAGGAAAGAAAGCACGGCATCCACGGCGGCGACGTCGAAACCTCGCTGATGCTCGCGGCGCAGCCCGAAACGGTGCGCACCGACAAGGTCGCGAACGCAACGCCCGCCTCGGTGGCGATGGCGCGCGAGTTCAAATGGCTCGCCGCCTATCGCCCCGCCGGCTTCGCCTGGATGACCCAGGACCTGCATCAAAGCGGCGCCCTCGGCGACGCCACAACGGCGACTGCCGCCAAGGGCGAGGCGGCGCTTGAGCACGGTGCGCGCGCGTTCGTCGAACTCCTGCGCGAGATCGACCGCTTCGATCTCACTCGTCTGCGCCAAGGCCCGCTGGCGGAGCCGGGCGGCTCATGAGCCGTCCGTGCTTGGCCGCGGATCGGGCTTCGTCGCATTGCCTCATGGACCGCAATGGTCTGCCGAACTATGAAAGGGTTTTCTGTTTCGACTCATCATCCTCGCCCTGAAGGGTGACGGACCAGAACACCGATGCTAGAAGCCTTGCCGCCACCAGGAGAAACCGCATGCGTATCGACGCGTACACCCACTTTTTCCCGAAAAAATTCTTCGACAAGCTCAATGAGGTCGCCGGCGACTACAAGGACATGGGCAAGCGCATCCGCTCGCTGCCGGGGCTGTTCGACCTCGATTTCCGCAAGCGCATCGTCGACGGGCACAAGGACTATCAGCAAATCCTGTCGTATCCACAGCCGCCGATCGAGCGCTTCGCCAAAAGCCCGCGCGACATCGACGAGTTCTGCAAGATCATCAACGACGGCTTTGCCGAGCTGATCGCCAAGGAGAGCGATCGTTTCCCCGGCTGGGTGGCGCAGGTGTCGCTCGCCGCGTCCGACGCCGGCGTCGCCGAGGCCGAGCGGGCGCTCAAGAACGGCGCGCTCGGCGTGCAGATCTACACCAACGTCGCCGGCAAGCCGCTCGACCGGCCCGCATACCGGCCGTTCTGGAACAAGATGAACGAACTCGGCGCGCCGGTCTGGCTGCACCCGGCGCGCGGCGCCGAGACGCCGGATTATCTCGACGAAAGCCAATCGCTCTATGAGATCTGGTGGACCATCGGCTGGTCCTACGAGACCGCGTGCGCCATGCTGCGGCTCGTTTATTCCAAGGTCATGGACACGCTCCCCAATCTGAAAATCATCACCCACCATTTCGGCGGCATCGTGCCGATGCTGGAAGGCCGGCTCGGCCCCGGCAACGACGTGATGGGCAACCGCACCACCGATCACGACTATGTCGGCTTGCGCAAGAGCCTGAAGAAGCGGCCGCTCGATTATTTCAAGCATGACTTCTGGACCGATACCGCCGCCTTCACGGCGGAGCCGGCGACCAGATGCGGCATGGAGTTCTTCCCGATCGACAAGATCGTGTTCGCCTCCGATTGCCCGTTCGATCCGGAGGGCGGCACCATGTTCCCGCGCGAGACGCTGCGCATTATCGAATCGCTGAAGATGGACAAGCCGACGAGCGATCAGGTATTTTACAAGAATCTGGAAACCGTCACCGGCAAGAAGTTGGTAAAGTAACGTAACCTCTCCCCGCAAGCGGCCGCAAGCGGGGAGAGAGAGAGAGAGAGAGAGAGAATCACGTCGCGGCGCGCGCGACGGCCTCCTGCGCATCGTATTCGGTGGTCACGTCCTTGCCGGCATATTCCTTCAGGAACGTGGTCGCGACGATCGAGATCACCGCCGTAATCAGGATGTAGATCGCCACCGGCATGCCCGAATGGTAGGTGGCGAACAACGCGGTGGCGATCAATGGCGCCGGCCCGCCGGCGGTGATCGAGGCGAGCTGATAGGTGATCGAGGCGCCCGAGTAGCGCAGCCGCGGCGTGAAACTTTCCGCGATCAGCGCCGCCTGCGGCCCATACTGCATGTCGTGCGGGATGAGCGACAGCACGATGGCGATGAAGATCAATACCGACGATTGGGTGTCGAGGAGGCCGAAATAGATGAAGCCGAACACCCCCATCGTGGCGCAGCCGATGATGTACATCTTCTTGCGCCCGATCCGGTCGGAGAGGTGGGCGCTGAACGGAATCGTGAACGCCGAGACGCAGACCGCGGCGAGCACGCCCGCGAGCACGAGATTATGCATACCCGCGCCGACATAGGTGAAGATGAAGGCGGTGAATATGTAGAACGGGCCCTGCTCGGAGGTGCGCGCCAGCAGCCCGGCCACGATCGTGCCCGGCTGTCTGCGGCAGACTTCCGCGATCGGCGCCCGCTCGATCCTCTCCTCGGCAACGAGGTTGCGGAACACCGGCGTTTCCAGGATGCGCAGCCGGATCCACAGGCCGATCGCGACCAGAATGATGCTGAGCGCAAATGGGACGCGCCAGCCCCAGACCAGGAATTGGTCGCCCGAGACCAGGCTGAAGATGAGAACGGCCAGGTTGGCCAGGAACAAGCCGGCGGGGCCGCCGAACTGCGGCCAGGACGTGAGAAAGCCGCGCTCCCTGTTGTGGCGCGCCCATTCCATCGACAGCAGCACCGAGCCGCCCCACTCGCCGCCGACGCCGATTCCCTGGATCAAGCGGAGAATCGTCAGCAGCGCCGCACCCCACAAGCCGATCTGCGCATAGCCGGGCAGGAACGCGACCAGGAAGGTCGACACCCCCATCAGCACCAGCGTGAAGATCAGCGTCGACTTGCGGCCGGCGCGATCACCGAAATGGCCGAAGATGAACGCGCCGATCGGGCGCGCGATAAAGCCGACGAAATAGATGCCGAACGCGTTGAGCGTCGCGGTCAGCGCCGCCTCGTGCGGAAAGAACAGCTTGGCGAAGACCAGCGGCGCCATCGTGCTGTAGAGCAGAAAGTCGTACCACTCGATCGTGGTGCCCACCGTCGCCGCGACGACGGCGCGGCGCAGCTCGCGGGCATGCTGATCCGGCGTGAGCGCATGATTGACATCGGTAGCTGCTACCATTGGCGTTCCCTCCCTGGATGTTCGAGCTACGTGTCGATGGCGTTCCCTTTTTTTGAGGCCGCGTGCGCGGCTGATCCGTCGTGTTTCCGACGTACAACGCAATCCTTCCACCTTTGCCGCCGTTTGCCAAGGCGGCAGCGCAGGCGGCAGCGCGGCCGAGCACAAGAATCGCGGTGCCGCAGGGCATTAGTGCGGGAGAATGCGCCGCAGGCCGATGCAAGCCGGCACGCCATCTGCTAGCGTGTGCAGCGCAAAATGGACGCTGCCCGCCCCATCATGAACGACGCACCCGAACTTGTGCCCGACGCTGCCGGCCGCGTGCCGCCGCAAGCCGGCGACAATGGCGCGCGCGTCACGCCCATGATGGAGCAGTACATCGAGATCAAGGCCGCCAATCCGGATTGCCTGTTGTTCTACCGGATGGGCGATTTCTACGAACTGTTCTTCGACGACGCCGAGGTGGCGTCGCGCGCGCTCGGCATCGTGCTGACCAAGCGCGGCAAGCATTTGGGCCGCGACATCCCGATGTGCGGCGTGCCGATCGAACGCGCTGACGAATATCTGCACCGGCTGATCGCGCTCGGCCATCGCGTCGCGGTGTGCGAGCAGCTCGAAGATCCGGCCGCGGCGCGCAAGCGCGGCGGCAAGAGCGTGGTGCGCCGCGACGTGGTGCGGCTCGTCACGCCCGGCACGCTGACCGAGGATTCGCTGCTCGACGCGCGGCGCAACAATTATCTGTTGGCGCTGGCGCGCGCCCGCGCCTCCGCCGGCGACGACCGCTTCGCGCTCGCCTGGATCGATATTTCGACCGGCGAGTTCCGCGTCGCCGAATGCGAGCGCTCAGCGCTCGCCGCCGCGCTCGCCCGCATCGAGCCCGGCGAGATCATCGTCGCCGACGCGCTCTATGCCGATGCCGAGCTGGCGCCTGTTTGGCGCGCCTTGCCGACCGCATCGGCGCTCACCTCGCTTGCTCGCGACGTGTTCGACGGCGCCACTGCCGAGCGCCGGCTCGCCGCTTTCCTCGGCGTCGCCACCACCGAATCGTTCGGCGCGTTTTCGCGCCTTGAACTGACCGCGGCCGCCGCGGCGGTCACCTATGTCGAGCGCACCCAGATCGGCAAACGACCGCCGCTGTCGCCGCCGGTGCGCGAAGCGGCCGGTGCCACGCTCGCCATCGATCAGGCGACGCGCGCCAACCTCGAACTGCATCGCACGCTCGCCGGCGAGCGCCGCGGCTCGCTGCTTGGCGCCATCGACCGCACCGTGACGGCCGCCGGCTCGCGCCTTTTGGCGCAGCGGCTCGCCGCGCCGCTGACCGATCCGGCGGCGATCGCGCGACGGCTCGACGCGGTCGAGGCGTTGGTCGCCAACGGCGCGATCTGCGGCGACGTGCGCAAGAGCTTGCGCACCGCGCCCGATCTCGCCCGCGCCTTGGCGCGCGTCGTGATCGGCCGCGGCGGCCCGCGCGATCTCGCGGCGATCCGCGACGGCATCTTGGCGGCGGGGGAGCTTTCCGCAACCATCGCGGCAATCGGGCCGGACTATGCGGATGGGCCGAGCGAGCTGGCGCAGGCCGCGGCGGCGCTGCGTCGGCCCGATACGGCGCTCGCCGCCGAGCTTTCGCGGGCGCTGGCCGACGAGCTGCCGGCCTATCGCCGCGACGGCGGTTTCGTGCGCCCCGGCTATGACGGCGCGCTCGACGAGGCGCGGGCGTTGCGCGACGAATCGCGCCGCGTCATCGCCGCGCTGCAGGTACGTTACGTCGAGACGACCGGCATCCGCTCGTTGAAAATCCGGCACAACAACGTGCTCGGCTACTTCGTCGACGTGACGGCGCAGCACGGCGAGAAACTCATGGGCGCGCCGCTCAACGCGACCTTCATCCACCGCCAGACCACGGCCGGGCAGGTCCGCTTCACCACCACCGAACTCGGCGAATTGGAAGCCAAGATCGCCAATGCTGCCGAGCGGGCGCTGGCGCTGGAATTGGAAATCTTCGATCGCCGAGCCGCGGACATCGCAGCGGCAAGCGCTGCCATCAAGGAAGCCGCCGAGGCGCTGGCCGCCATCGACGTTGCGGCGGGCCTGGCGAACCTTGCGGTCGAGCGCGACTACGTGCGGCCGCAGGTCGATGACAGCCTCACTTTCGCTATTAGCGGCGGACGCCATCCCGTGGTCGAGCAGACGCTTGGCCGCGATGGGGGGCCATTCGTCGCCAACGATTGCGATTTGTCGCCGCCCGTCCCCGCTGCGAGGCCGGAGGCCGCCGGCCGCATCTGGCTCGTCACCGGGCCGAACATGGCGGGCAAATCGACCTTCCTGCGCCAGAACGCGCTGATCGCCGTGCTGGCGCAGGCGGGCAGCTTCGTGCCGGCGCGAGCGGCGCACATCGGCGTGGTCGACCGCCTGTTCTCGCGCGTCGGCGCCGCCGACGATCTCGCCCGCGGCCGCTCGACCTTCATGGTCGAAATGGTCGAGACCGCGGCGATCCTCAATCAGGCCGGCGAACGCGCGCTGGTCATTCTGGACGAGATCGGCCGTGGCACCGCGACCTTCGATGGCCTCTCGATCGCCTGGGCCGCCATCGAGCACCTGCACGAGCAAAACCGCTGCCGTGCGTTGTTTGCCACACATTTCCACGAGATGACGGCGCTCGCCGCCAAGCTGCCGCGGCTGCACAACGCCACCATGCGCGTCAAGGAATGGCAGGGCGAGGTCGTGTTCCTGCACGAAGTGGTGCCCGGCGCCGCCGACCGCTCCTATGGCATCCAGGTCGCCAAACTCGCCGGCCTGCCGCCGCGCGTGATCGAGCGCGCCAAGCTCGTGCTGGCGCAGCTCGAGGCGCATGACCGCAGCGCGCCGGCGCAGCGCCTGATCGACGACCTGCCGCTGTTCGCCGCCGCGCGTGCGGCCGCCGCGCCGCCGCCGGACGCCGCACTCACCGCCATCGTCGAAGCGCTCGCCGCGCTCCATCCCGACGAGCTGTCGCCGCGCGAGGCGCTGGAAGCGCTCTACGCGCTCAAGGCGCAGCTTGCCAAGGCAAAGGCGTAGCCCGCACTCTCCTCACCTCGCGAGCCGGCGCGCATCTTGCGCGGCCGCTTCGCGCTTGGCCAATTCCTCCGCCAGCAGTTCCTTTTTCGACAGTTTGCCGACCGGCGTCTTCGGCAGGCTGGTGCGGAATTCGATCTCCGTCGGCATTTCATATTTTGCGAGCTTGTCGGCGAGAAAGGCCTTGAGTTCGTCGAAGCTGAAAGCCGGCTGCGCGGGCTTGAGCGCGATGAAGGCCTTGGCGGATTGGCCACGGTAAGCGTCCGGGATGCCGATCACCGTCACTTCCGCGACCGCCGGGTGCTCGTAGATGGCTTCCTCGATGTTGCGAGGGAAGACGTTGAATCCGCCGGTCAGGATCATGTCCTTCTTGCGGTCGACCAGGGTGACGTAGCCGTCGGCATCGACGAAGCCGATGTCGCCGGTGTGAAATCGTCCGCCGCGGAAGGCGTCCGCGGTCGCTCCCGGCTTGTTCCAATAACCCTTCATGACTTGCGGGCCGGTGATGCAGATCTCGCCTTTCTCGCCCGCCGGCAGCACCCGCGTTCCGGTCTCGAGGTCGACGAACTCGATGAGGGTATGCGGCGCCGGCAGCCCGACGGTTCCCGGGCGCGGCGCGGCGCCGTTCACCTGCAGGGTGGCGAGTGGCGCCGTCTCGGTCAGCCCGTAGCCTTCGCGCGGGGTGACACCGGTGAGCCCGCGAAAGCGCTGCAGCACTTCGACCGGCAACGGCGCGCCGCCCGATGCGCATTGCCGCAGCGACGACAGGTCGAACTCTTTGATCTTCGGATGATTGACCAGCGCCGTATACATCGTCGGCACGCCGGCGAAGATCGTGATCTTCTTGCGCGTGATGTCGGCTAGCGCGCGATCGGGGTCGAAGCGCATGTGCATGATCATCGGCGTGCCGGACTTCACCGACAGCAGCATGATGAAGGAAAGCCCGAAAATGTGGAACAGCGGCAATACCACCAGCGAGCTGTCGTCCGCGTTCAACGGGCTGGCGCTGATCCAATGATTGTAGATGTCGAGCACCGCCGAGAAATTCGCGTGCGTGAGCATCGCGCCTTTCGGCTCGCCGGTGGTGCCGCCGGTATATTGCAGCACCGCCACCTCGTCGGCGAGCGGGCCATGCGGATGCCTGACATAGGCGCCGTCTGTGGCAAGGAACGCGCCGAAATCGATCTCCCGGCCGGCGCCGCCGATTCGTTCGACCGGCGGGCCGACGATCGCCCGTACCACCGGCCCGGGCAGAAAGTCTTCCAGATGACACACCACGAGGGTCCGCAACTTGGCCGTGCCGTTGAGCTTGGCGATCTGCGGATACAGCGCCTGGATGCCGAGCGTCACCATCACCTCGACCTCGGAATCGGCGATCTGGTAGTTGAGCTCGCGCGGCGCCGCCAGCGGACTGAAATTGGCGACGCGGCCGCCGGCCATCAGCACGGCGAAAAAGCAGATGACGTAATGCGGTGTGTTGGGAAGATGCAGCCCGACATTGACGCCCGGGCCGACGCCGAGCGCCTGCAGGCCTTTGGCGGCGCGCGCCGCGAGATCGTGCAACTGCGCGAAGGTCAAGGTCTTGTCGTAGAAATCGATCGCCACTTTGTCGGGCCAGCTTGTCGCCGCCGTCTCGAGGATGGTTTCGATCGCGAGCGCCGGCGGCAGCGGCGCGTTCCACGCCACACCCGACGGATAAGACTTTTCCCATAAGTGAGCGGCCATCGATGACCTCCCCGGAGATGATTTGTGTTGCTTCAAGTTCGGCAAGGCACCCATCGCTGCTCGCATGGAGCCGCCGGCGGTGCCGTAACCGCGCGACCAGGTGAATTTATATTCGCGTGTTTGCGGTCCTCCCGCAAGGCAGAGGCGCCGGATCGCCGCGCCGCGCCGCTCCCTAGACGTTGGGACCTCAACGCAGCAAGGCGCTGACGCGCCGCTCCCGGTGCGGCGGGTCATTGTGGTAGCCTGAACCAAATGGGAGGATCGAATGGAGCAAACGAACGTTGCGGTCATCGGCGCGGGTCCGGCTGGTCTTGCGGTGGGCGCCTGTCTGCGAAAAGTGGGTGTCGACTTCATCATCCTGGAAAAAGGCGAGCAGGTCGGCACTGCCTGGCGGCATCATTACCAGCGGCTGCACCTGCATACGATCAAGCGCTTTTCATCGCTACCGTTCCGGCCCTTTGACCGGAGCTATCCGCGTTACGTTCCGCGGGCGGAAATGGTTCGATATCTCGAAAGTTACGCGGCCGCCTTCGATATAAAGCCTCGATTCGGCGAGACTGTTCGCTCGGTCCGGCGTGATGCAAATGCCTGGATCGTGGAAAGCGCGTCGAGTTCTGTTCACGCCGAGTCTGTGGTGATCGCTTCGGGGATGAATGCCGATCCGGTCATGCCGGACTTTTCGGGGCGTGAAAATTTCAAGGGACGGGTCGTGCACAGCGCGGAATACGTCGATTCCGCGCCATTTCGGCAGCAGCGTGTTTTGGTCGTCGGCATGGGCAATTCGGGAGCAGAGATCGCGCTCGATTTACTGGAGGGCGGGGCAAAACCGACCCTTGCGGTGAGGAGCGGCGTTCACATCGTCCCCCGCGATCTCTTTGGCATCCCTATTCAGGTGGTGGCGATGGCCACGAGTGCGCTGCCGGCAAGAGCCAACGACACGTTGATTCCGTTCGTTCTCGATCTTGCTCTCGGAAATCTGGCGCAATTCGGAATCCGACGGCCGCGGCAGGGTATCTTGGAGCACGCAGCGAAATCGCACAAGATTCCCGTCCTTGACGTCGGCACGGCGAAAAAGATTTCCGCGGGGGCGATCAAGGTGATGCCGGGCATATCGACGATGACCGAGGACGGCGTCGTCTTCAATAACGGCGAGCAGCGCTTGTTTGACGTCATTATTTTCGCCACCGGATATCGCCCGAATTATCGAAGCTTTTTGCCAAGCGACGATGGCGCGCTTGGCGTTGAGCGCAACGATGATGATGCAGGGATCTACTTCGTTGGCTTTCATGTCCCGATAACCGGTCAGCTTCGCCAAATAGGCAAAGAGGCGATCAGCGTTGCAAACGACATCGCCCGCCGGAGCAATGCGCGCGCGTCGCACTGACGGCGCCTTGACCCTAATGGTTGCACATGCGCGCGCGAGGGGGCCGGATCTGGAGCCGGTCACGGTTAACACTTCCTCGTGATCGGGATTCAACGCCGCGCGGTCGGAAGCGGATAGTTTCGCCAGTGGAAAATCCTTCCGCGACCAGCTCAGGAGATAGCACGTTGCCTACGACAACCGTTGCCGCGCGCATGATTTTTTTCGACTCCAGCGGAGCGCACCAGCACAGGCGGCGGCGATAGTTGCGATCAAAAAGTTCACGACGTATTGTTTGCTGGTCGCGGCTTGCCGGCCGCGCGATGGCAACGACACACCGTCGCTTTGAACTTTCGCAAACTTTCGCAACGAGGCAAGGCATGGCCAATTTCACTCCGATCTCTGCGGCGATCGGCGGCGCGCTGATCGGACTTGCTGCCGTCCTGCTGATGCGCTTCAACGGCCGCATCGCCGGCATAACCGGCATCTTTGCCGGTCTGCTGGAGCCGCGCGGCAATGATCGAGCCTGGCGCACGGCCTTCGTCGTCGGCCTGTTGGCGGCGCCGCTTTCCGCCGCGCTCGCCGGCTACGCGGTGCCAATTCCGCGGCTGCCGTCGAATTTCGCCGTCATTGCCGCCGCCGGCCTTCTGGTCGGCTTCGGCACCAGGCTCGGCAACGGCTGCACTTCGGGCCACGGCGTCTGCGGCATCGCCCGGTTGTCGCCGCGTTCGATCATCGCGACCGGCATCTTCATGGCTGCGGCGATGACCGTCGTCGCGCTGACGCGACACCTGGTCGGAGGTTGAGCCGTGCGCGCACTCGCAAGTCTGTTCTGCGGCTTCATGTTCGGCTGGGGTTTGTTGATCTCCGGCATGATCCGGCCCGACAAGGTGCTGGGCTTTCTCGACGTATTGGCGATCCCGAGCGGCAATTGGGACCCGAGCCTGGCCGTGGTGATGGCGGCCGCGCTTGCGGTGACGGTCCCGGGCTACGCGCTCGCCCGACGGCGCTCGCCGCTTTTCGCAGCGCAAAACCAATGGCCGGAGCAGACGGCGATCGATCGCCCGCTCGTCGCCGGCGCGGCTCTGTTCGGCATCGGCTGGGGCTTGGTCGGGCTTTGTCCAGGACCGGCGATCGAAAACTTGGCGACGCGGTCGCCGTCCGTGGTCGTGTTTGTCGTCGCCATGGCGGTCGGCATGTTCGCGTATCATCTGTGGGAGGCACGCGGCGCCGCAGCGGCCGCGCGCGGTGGGGCGGCGGCCGCCGCCGACGGCTAGCGCGGCCGAGCGGATTTTAGAGCAGGCGGACATCGCATCGATCCGCTCCCGACAGATGCAGGCGAGGCCAATACGAGTGCCAGCTTTCGCCTCCCGAACCATCCTGCGCATGGCTTTCAACCTCTGGCCGAGATAGCCAGGTTCCGGTCGCGAACGTTCTCCCTCGCCATTGCCTTTCTCGAGTGCTCGTGGGTGCGCATGAGCTATGCCGAACCCATGGCAAATTGACAAATGGCACGAATGAATCGACCTTGTCGCGTGCCCGCTGCGCGGTTCCGGGTTTCAAATCGTGACACTGACTGATATTTCGGCCAACGCGACGGCGCCGCTCGCAGGGAAACTGCAGGACCTGTCGGCGCGCGAAATCGCGCGGCGCATTGGCGCCGGCGATCTGTCGTCCGCCGAGGTCGTCGAATACTTCATCGCCCGGCTCGGCGCCGTCAACGGCAAGCTCAACGCCGTCACCGTCGAGCTGTTCGACAGCGCGCGGAAGACCGCGGCGGAGGTCGACAAGGCAGTGGCGCGGGGCGAGACGCTTGCGCCGCTCGCCGGCCTGCCGGTGACGATCAAGGAATGCTTCGATCTTGCCGGCACGGCATCGACCTTCGGCCTGCCATCGCGGCGCAATCTGATCGAAAGCGCGGACGACCCCTATGTGGCGGCGTTGCGCGCCGCCGGCGCCATCCCGATCGCCAAGACCAACGTCCCGCAGCTCCTCATCTACACCGAAACCGACAATCCGCTCTACGGACGCACCAACAATCCGTGGAATCCGGAAAGGTCGTGCGGCGGCAGTTCGGGCGGCGAAGCGGCGGTGATCGCCGCCGGCGCTTCGCCGCTCGGGCTCGGCAACGACATCGGCGGCTCGTTGCGCGTGCCGGCAGCCTTCTGCGGCATTTGCGCGATCCGCCCCACCGCCGGCCGCACGCCCGATCACTGCGACCACGGCCTGCCCGTCGGCCAGCGCGGCATCGTCAGCCAGGTCGGGCCGATGGCACGGCATGTCGACGATCTCGCCCTGGCGTTGCGCGTGCTCGACCGGGTGCGCAACCCGGTGATCGATCCGGGACCGGAACTCGGCGATCCGGCGGGCGTCGATCTTAGCACCTTGCGTTTTGCCAGCGTCATCGACGACGGCGAGTTTCCGGCCGCACCAGCGGCGCGACGTGCCGTGATCGAGGCGGCACAAATCCTCGCCGCAGCCGGCGCCAAGCCGGTGGACTGGCAGCCGCCGCCATTGCGCCAGGTGAGCGATCTTTTCTTCGCCTGCCTTTCCGGCGATCGTGGGCAAGCCATGCGGCGGATGCTGCGCGCCGACCGCCGCGATCCGCATATCCGCCAATTGCTGCTCACGGCCGCGATTCCCCCCTGGCTGCGCGGCGCGGTGAGCTCGCTGCTCGATGCCGTCGGCCAGCGGCGTTCCGCGGCGACCATGCGGCGGCTCGCCTCCGGCAGCGTCGATGACTACTGGCGAGCGATCGCGGCGACGTTGAATTTCCGCAGCGAGTTTCTGGGTTCGCTCGAAGCGGCCGACGGCGGCCCGATTGATCTCATTCTTTGTCCCGCTTACCCGCTGCCGGCGGTGCGCCACGGCGCCAACGTCATGATGCCGATGCCCGGCAATTACACGCCGCTCGCCAATATCACCGGCTTCCCCGCCGGCGTGGTGCCGGTCACGCGCGTGCGCGCCAACGAAGAAAGCGACCGCGCGCCAAGTCGTGATCTCGTCGACCGCATCGCCCGCGACACCGAGCGCGGCAGTGCCGGGCTGCCGATTGCGGTACAGGTCATCGCGCAGCCGTGGCGCGACCACGTCGCGCTCGCCGCCATGGCCAAGATCGAGGCCGCCGCGAAGCTGCAGCCGGACTATCCCGCGCCGCCGCCGCTATGAGCGAACCGCTTTCCTGCCGTGACCTCGTTATATGTGCCAGTGACGCCGGAGACAGAGAACGAACCATATGCAGACCGATGAATCAGTTGAAAGGCCGCTGCGCGGTTTGCGAGTCATCGAGTTTGAGGCCATCGGCCCGGGCCCGCTGGCGGGACGCATGTTGCGAGATTTGGGAGCGCACGTCACCGTAGTCGCCCGCCCAACCACCGCGTCCGTCGATCGCGCTTTGATCGGCGAAAACACCGAGAATCCGCTGCGGCAGGGAAAAGAAACTATCACCCTTGATCTGAAGACCGCGAACGGCGTGATTGCCGCGCTTGATCTTATTGCCGAAGCCGACGCCCTCATCGAGGGCAACCGCCCAGGAGTGATGGAGCGCTTGGGACTTGGACCGGCCGCGTGCGCGGTGCGCAATCCGCGCCTCGTTTACGGGCGAATGACGGGATGGGGACAGAGCGGCCCCTTGGCGCAGGCTGCGGGCCACGACCTGAACTACATCGCCGTGACCGGGTTGCTATCGCTGTCAGCGAGATCGGGTACGGCACCCATCGTGCCGCCGACTGTACTCGGCGATGCGGCGGGAGCACTGGGTCTCTGCTTCGGCGTGGTCAGCGCCGTACTGGATGCCCGCAGCAGCGGCCGCGGGCGCGTGGTCGACGCCGCCATCGTCGATGTCGCCGCAATGCTCGGCACGATCGTGCAAGGGATTCGCGCTAACGGCCAGATCGATGGGGCAGAGCCCAGCCCGTTTTACGATTCTCCTTTCTATGACGCGTACGTCTGTGCGGACGGGCGGTTCATCACAATCGGCGCACTGGAACCGCAGTTCTACGCCCTGCTCCTGAAAAAGCTGCAGCTCGATGACGTCGATCCGGCCGCACAGTACGATCGCAATCAGTGGCGCGGTTTGAAGGCACGGCTCGCTCGGTTGTTCGCGAGGCATCCCAGCGACCATTGGCGTCGCCTGCTCGAGGGAAGTGACGTCTGTTTTGGACCGGTGCTGACTATCGAAGAGGCGGTTGACCATCCCCATAACAAAGCCCGTGGACTCTACCAGAAGGCCCCGTCCGGACTGGTTCGCACCCGAGGCGCGCCGCGATTCCTGCCGCTTGCAGCGGAATGCGCGCGCGATTGACGTTCGTGGCATCCGTCGCCGAAAAACGTGGAGCGGCGCCGACACGATCGGCGCGCGCCAACGTTGTCCAAAACCGCCGCGGGATGCGGCGCCGGCGTCGCCGGGCACTGCAGAGCGCAGGCGCGGCCGGCGCGCCGCAGCGGTCAGCTGCCGGATCCGGAGATCACCCCGCCGAAGAGTTGCCAAGTGGTGCCGTTGAACCTCGCCAACTGCATCTGCTTGATCGGTGCATAGTCGGTTGGGCTGGTCGAAACTGTGATACCGGGCAGCAGCATCGGCAGCTTCTCGTCGTGAATGGTGGTCGCCTGCTTCATGATGTTTTCGCGGGTGAGATTGTCGCCCGCGGCCTTGAGCACGTCGACCATTGTCTGTGCGACGGAGTAGCCGTACACGGCGTTGGCATCGGCGACGTTGGCCGAGCTGTTGTATTTTTTCATCCACGCCAGCCAAGCCTTGTATTCGGGCGTGTTTTGCCACTGCGGATCGGTCGGCTCTTTCAGGTATGCCGAGGTAATGATGCCTACCGCCTTATCAAGTCCGGCCGGCTGCAGGGCCGCTTTGACCGACGCCGAAACGTTCGAAAGGAAATGCGTCGGTTTCCACCCGATGTCATAGACCTTGCGGATCGCCTGAGCGGCGAACTTCGGAATGGCCGCAGTCAGCAAGACGTTGGCGCCGCTTGCGTGTAACGCAACGACCTGCGAATCCACGGTCGGATCGGTGGTCTCATAGGACTGCGTGGCGACGATCATCTTGTCGGCTTTGGCACCCAGCCCTTGGCGCAAGCCGGTCAGGTAATCCTTGCCGAAATCGTCATTCTGGTAGAGCACGGCGATCTTGGCGTTCGGTATGTGCGCCAGGATGTAGTTGGCATAGATGCGCGCTTCGATCTGATAGCTTGGCTGCCAGCCGATGGTCCATGGAAAGTGCTTCGGATCGGCCCACTTGGCGGCGCCGGTGGCTACGAACAACTGCGGCACTTTATGGTCGTTGCAGTAGCCCTGGATCGCCGAGTTGGACGGCGTTCCGAGCGTCTGGAACAGGAATGCCACATGGTCCTGCTCGACCAACTGGCGCACCTGTTCGACGGTCTTCGGCGGGCTGTAGCCGTCGTCGCGGCTGATGAAGTTGATCTTACGGCCGTTGATGCCGCCATGCTCGTTGACCATGGCGAAGTATGCGGCAATCGATTTGCCGATGACGCCGTAACTCGATGCCGGTCCGCTATAGGGATTGGTATTGCCGATCGTGATTTCCGTGGCGCTGGTGCCGGGGCCATATTGCCCGGCGGCAAGCGCGAGCCCGCCCGCCAGGACGAGTCCAGCCGCCGACAGGCCAGCCAGTGCGGTCCATTTCATGGTCATGATTTCCTCCCTTTGTCGTGTTCGTCACTTCCCAAATCCCGCAAAAACCCGGGGCCCCCCAGAGCAATCCCGAATTGACGGGATGGTAGCGGTTTTCCGGACTTTCCGAAAGATGCGAACCAGTGCATTTTGACGCGGTCCTTCGGGAGTTCGGACACGCCATCGACAGTGTCCGCCGATCAGTGGATACGGCGGTGAGGTCCTTCGGCTCGACATCGGATCAGCTCGCGCAGTTTGCGAGCGCGGCAGCGAGCCAAGCGAACACGGCAAACCAGGGTGCCGAGGATACGGCGCGCAAAGTCTCACTTCTATTGCGTATTGCGCGAGCGACCGATGAGCTCAGCGTGGCCATCCGGGACGTGCACGAGCAGACGGCGGCGAGCGCCGGGATGACCAGCCACCCCGTCTCGCACTCGCAGCACACCGGTGCCAACATCCACGCCCTATCCGAAGCGGCCGAGAAGATCGGCTCTGTCGTCGACATGATCGCAAAAATCGCTGTGCAAACAATCTATTGGCGCTCAACGCCACCATCGAAGCGGCGTGCGCCGGCGAGATTGGCAAGGGCTTTGCCGTGGTCGCTTATTAATCAAGGTAGCCTACCAACTTGCTTGCATTGTTCTTGACATTTACAATTTATAGAATAATAGTTTCAAACTACGCGTATAACGGGATGCGTCCCGTCGCGCGTGGCGGGTAGAAGCGTTATTAGGTCGTGGCCAATTCATAAACGGCCCTGAACTCTTGCATCAGAAGTAGGGCGACTTAACGCAAAACATCCGTGACACTGGGCTGACACCGGCAGGCATCAGAAGGACAATCGTAAGCCTCCCAGCGTTCATTCTAGGAGTTCGCAATGAGCATCGCGTCTCCACCGAAACTTCCCACGGAGCGCAGCTTCGGGCTTATGCTCACTGCTGTTTTTGTCACTTTAGGAGTCAGCGGAATCATTGGACACCGGAGCTGGATCGCCTATGGCGGGTACTTCATCGCCGGTGGCGGATTCGGCATGCTGTCACTCACGAATCCTCGCGTTCTTGCGCCTCTAAACAAGGCTTGGTTTTATTTGGGCAGAGTTCTTGGCAAGATCATCAACCCGATCGTTATGGGCATTATCTTTTTTGGCATTCTGACGCCAGTTTCCATTGTGACCCGGCTATTTGGCCGTGATGAGCTTCGATTAAAGCGTCGCGCGATCAATTCTTATTGGCTTGACCGTACTTCACCGATTGAGGCCGCTCAGTCGTTCAAGAATCAGTTTTGAGCGCACCGGAAAGGAGGTAAATAAATCATGGGTATGTTCATGGCTGAACTCTGGGCCTTCCTGCGGGTTCGCAAGAAGATGTGGGTGACTCCGATCGTCGGTCTTATGATCGTCATCGTCGCGTTGCTGATGGTGTCGGAATCCACCGTGGTCGCGCCGTTCATCTACACTCTCTTTTGAGCGATGAATATCCTGGGCCTGTCGGCTTTTTATCACGACTCTGCGGCCTGCCTGGTCTCAGACGGTGATATTGTCGCCGCGGCCCAGGAGGAGCGGTTTACACGGAAGAAACATGACTCCAGCTTTCCCGCCAAAGCCGCAGAGTATTGCGTGAGCGCAGCCGGTCTGCGGCCTGCGGATATTGACTACGTCGTCTTCTACGACAAACCGTTTCTAAAGTTTGAACGTCTGTTCGAAACCTATCTGGCGTTTTCTCCGAGAGGATTTCGAAGCTTCGCGACGTCGCTTCCGGTCTGGCTGAAAGAGAAACTTTTTCAGAAGGTGGTAATCGTTGATGGCCTGAAAGAGCATCTTGGCGCAGGGGTCGAGTGGGCCAAACGCTTGCGCTTTTCCGAACACCATCTGAGTCATGCGGCATCCGCATTCTTTCCTTCACCTTTCGAGGCCGCTGCCATCCTTACTATGGATGGGGTCGGCGAATGGACGACAACGTCTGTCTTTACGGGTAGCGGCAACCAGGTGTCCGTTCAGAAAGAGATTCACTTTCCTCACTCCCTTGGACTGCTGTACTCGGCCTTTACCTACTACACCGGTTTCAAAGTCAACTCCGCTGAATATAAGGTTATGGGCCTAGCGCCTTACGGAGAGCCGCGTTACGCCGACCTGATAAAGAAGCACCTCATTGATATCAAAGAAGATGGGTCCTTCCATCTGGACATGCGGTATTTCGAATATTGCACCGGCTTGACCATGACCAACGGCCGCTTCAACGCGCTGTTTGGCGGGCCGCCGCGGCATCCGCAGAGCGAGCTGACACAGCGGGAGATGGATCTTGCGGCTTCGATTCAGGCCGTCACCGAAGACATTGTCATCCGGCTTGCCAGGGATATCCAACGGACGACGCGGCAGAAGAACCTGTGCCTTGCCGGCGGCGTGGCGCTGAACTGCGTCGCCAACGGAAAGCTTTTGCGAGAGGGAATTTTCGACGACATCTGGATTCAACCCGCAGCCGGCGATGCGGGTGGCGCGCTGGGCGCGGCTCTCGCCGCTTACCATCTAATGCTCCATCACCCAAGGCACATAAGGCCAAGCGACAGTATGAAGGGAGCGTTGCTCGGTCCGGAATTCGCTCAATGCGAAGTCGAACGACGGCTGACGAAGCTTGGGGCTGTCTTCAGGACGGTATCCGAGGAAGAGCTGATTTGCACGGTTGCCCATGCGCTTGCGGACGGAAAGGCGGTCGGCTGGCATCAAGGACGCATGGAGTTCGGTCCGCGCGCTCTTGGCGGGCGCTCTATCATCGCCGATCCGCGCTCCCCTACCATGCAGAGGCAACTCAACCTGAAAGTAAAGTATCGCGAATCATTTCGGCCCTTTGCCCCAAGCGTATTGCGGGAGAATCTGCCCGATTGGTTCCAGCTCGATGTTGACAGCCCGTACATGCTGTTGGTTGCCGATGTCGTGCAGGGGAAACAGCTGGCGATGTCGGAAGAACAGAAGAGGCTGTTTGGCATCGATAAGCTCAATGTCCTGCGATCCGAGATTCCGGCGGTCACGCACCTTGATTATTCTGCCCGGATTCAGACCGTGGATGAGGAAACCAATCCCAGGTACTACCGCTTGATTTCCACGTTCAAGCAACTGACCGGCTGTCCGGTTCTGGTGAATACGTCATTCAATGTGCGAGGCGAACCGATCGTCTGCACCCCCGAGGATGCCTTCCACTGCTTTATGGGTACGGAGCTCGATTTACTAGCAATCGGCAACACGATTTTGCAAAAAGCAGACCAGCCAAAGTCGTTGGCGACGAAGGGGTACATGGATGCGTACGAGCTGGACTGAAGTCAGGAAATTCTACGGATTGCTGCCTCCATTTGACTTCCGCACAGCCATCCCATTCTTATTAAGCGTATGTCTGCTCGGCGTGATCCTCCTGATATGCGCATTCTTGTTCCTGCGTGGTGACCTCAACTTCGGAACAGCGCGATTTTATTTCTTTTTGTATCTCGCTTTTCTGCTGGCTATCGGCGCAGCTTTCAGCAGGGCGAGCAAGCTATCGTACGTGATTCTCTTGTGGTGCACCATCGAACTGGGCCTGGGCCTGGGAAGCAATATTGTGTCAGGGCCCAGAGGCTACTATTCTCTCTTTCCACAAAACGTCCCTGTATATGATCCATCGTTTCGAGCGTATCTTTATCATCCTTTATTGCAATCCGTTCCACGGCCTAACTACACATATACGGACCACCTGGACTTCGGGGACATGGCAGATACGGCTAAAGCTGCTGGTGTAGACGTGGCGTCATTACAAGGGCAGGAGATTAGACTTGTCCACAACTCCCTGGGACTCAGAGGAAAGGAACTAACAGCGGATGATCTGGCCAAGCCGCTTATTTTTGCATATGGCGGCTCGACCACCTATGATGCAGCCGTAACCCAGGGTGCGACGTGGGTTGAACGCTTACAATCCGACCTTGAGAACAAATATGCCATTTTGAATTGGGGTGCAGACGGCCACAACACGGTGGGAGACGTGTTGAAGACTGCCTTTTATCAGAATATTGTAGGGAAAAAGCCGGTGTGCGCCGTCTACTACGAGGGCTGGAATGACATGGCCGAAGCTCATATCAAAAATCTTGATAGTGGATATGCAGATTTTTACTTATTGCGTCTTGCCCGCCGTAGAGACCCTCTTTTTTTGGCACAGTTCTCACCGTTGCTTCTTTTGACTAACGCCTTAGCCCTGAGACGGTTCGACAGCATTCCCTTGCTGCCTCCCAAACCCCTGGGACAATCGCCCGTCGCCGGTAGAGATGAACGCCTAGAGGCCGTCTTCACCGAACACATAAAAACGATAGCAGCCATCAATAAAGCCAGGGGCGTAAAGACAATTTTTATAGGGCAGATTTACAACCGAAGCTGGCCGCCCAATGTTCCCGCGTGGTTTTTGCCCCTCGTTAGAGGGCAAGATATCCCGCTTTTGGTTGAGCGATTCAAGTCAATCATGAAGGATACTGCTGCCTCGATTGGAGCAACGTATATCGACGCCGGTATCGCTAACTTTAGGGGGAGTGATTTCGTCGATGAGGTGCATTTTGCAGCTCGAGGATCCAGAAAATTTGCAGCGCTAGTCTCTAAACAAATTGGCGATTATTGCAAATAGGTCGCTCTGTCCCCCCGGATGCCTTTAGCTGCCCTCATGGTCACGGAACTCGATCTATTAGCGATCAGCAACACGATCTTGCATGAGGCAGACCAGCAAAAGTCGTTGGCGACGAGGGGGCACAAGGATGCGTACGAACTGGACTGAAGTCAGGAAATTCTACGGATTGTGGCCTCCATTTGACTTCCGCGTAGCCGTCCCGTTCTTATTGAATGTATGTCTCCTCGGCGTGATCTTCCTGATATGCGCATTCTTGTTCCTGCGAGGCGACCTTAGCTTTGGAACAGCGCGATTTTATTTCTTTTTGTATCTCGCCTTTCTGCTGGTTATGGGCGCAGTTTTCAGCAAAGCGAGCAAGTTGTCGTACGTGATCCTCTTATGGTGCACCATCGAACTGGGTCTGGGCCTGGGAAGCAAAATTGTGTCAGTACCCAAAGGCCACTATTCTCTCTTTCCACAAAACGACCCTGTAGATACATCGCCTTCCGCGACTATTTATCATCCTTTATTGCAATCCGTTCCACGGCCTAACTACCGCTATACGGATCATGTGCACTTTGGGCACTGGGCAGATACGGCTAAAGCTGCCGGTGTGGATGTAGCGTCATTAGAAGGGCAGGAGCTCAGATTCGTCCACAATTCCCTGGGGCTCAGAGGAAAGGAACTAACAGCGGATGATCTGGCCAAGCCGCTTATTTTTGCATATGGCGGCTCGACTACCTATGATTTAGGCGTAACCCAGGGTGAGACGTGGGTTGAAGACTTACAGTCCGATCTTGAGAACAAATATACCATTTTGAATTGGGGCGTCCCCGGGTACAGCACGGTGGAAAACTTGCTTCAGACCGCATTTTATCAGGATATCATAGGGAAAAAACCGGTGTGCGCCGTCTACTACGAGGGCTGGAATGAAATGGTCGAAGCTCATCTTGAGAATCTGGATAGTGGATATGCAGATCTTCACTTACTGCTTCTTGCCGAGCGCAGAGACCCGCTTTTTTTAGCACAGTTCTCACCGTTGCTTTTTTTGATAAACGCCTTAGCTGTGGGACGGTTTGACAGCATTCCCCTGGCTTCCGAACCCCCGGGACAATCACCCGTCGCCGGTAGAGATGAACGCCTAGAAGCTGTCTTCACCGAACA
Source organism: Xanthobacteraceae bacterium (assembly GCA_030038995.1). Classification (GTDB taxonomy): domain Bacteria; phylum Pseudomonadota; class Alphaproteobacteria; order Rhizobiales; family Xanthobacteraceae; genus BOG-931. Next base: position 5,395 of record JASHQS010000005.1, on the reverse strand, counting down.
CATAAAGACGATAGCAGCCATCAACGAAGCCAGGGACATAAAGACAATTTTTATAGGGCAGATTTTCAATAGAGGCTGGCGGCCCGCCGATACTCCCGGAAAGTTTCTGCCGCTCGTTAAAGGGGAAGACATCCCACTTTTGGTAGAGGGATTTAAATCAGTCATGAAGGATATTGCTGCCTCGATTGGAGCAACATATATCGACGCCGGAATCGCGAACTTCGAGGGGAGTGATTTTGTTGATTCGGTGCATTTCGCGGCTCGAGGGTCCAGGAAATTTGCAGCGCTGGTGTCTAAACAAGTTGGCGATTATTGCCAATAGATTGCCAATATGACGCCTTTGTGCTGGGGCCTGCAGCATGCAGGGCTTTGGCGAGCCTTGACCATGGTCGAACCAGCGATAACGGCTGACCAAGTGTCCGCCGCATCGAATATCGGCGTGCGGCAACTGCCAAATTTGGCGGCGCCGACGACCAACTGACCCGGGGCAAGCAGGTGCCCGTCGATTTCATTTTAGACCGGACGCTCCGACGACCGAGGTGGTGACGACCGCGGCGTCGCCGGCGGCCGCACCGGTCGGGAGGCATTCTCCACATTGCCGCTTGCTCTCGTCTGGCGCCGCAGTGGCGGCTCGCGCCTGGGGCGCAGCGGCGAAGCATCCCGCCGGCGCTCGAGCGATGCTAATGTCGGGCAAGCCAGGGAGAGACAGGTCATGGATTTCTCGATGTCGGACCGGCAGAAGCATTGGCGCGACCGCGTCGTCGCCTTCATGGACGCCCATGTCTATCCGGCGGTCGAGACCTACGAGGCGCAGCACGCCGAAGGCGAGCGCTGGAAGGTCATTCCGATCGTCGAACAGCTGAAGGCCAAGGCCAAGGCCGCCGGGCTGTGGAATTTATTCCTGCCGCCCGCGCCCGCTCACGACGAGGGCGACTATCACGGTGCCGGGCTGACCAACCTCGACTACGCCCTTTGCGCCGAAGCGATGGGCCGCATTTCCTGGGCGCCGGAGGTGTTCAACTGCGCGGCGCCCGACACCGGCAATATGGAGGTGCTGCACCGCTACGGCTCGCCGGAACAGAAGGCCAAATGGCTCAAGCCGCTTCTCGCCGGCGAGATCCGCTCGGCGTTCCTGATGAGCGAGCCGGCGGTGGCGTCGTCCGACGCCACCAACATCGAAACCGCGATCCGGCGCGACGGCGAAAGCTATGTCATCAACGGCCGCAAGTGGTGGTCGTCCGGGGTCGGCGATCCGCGCTGCAAGATCGCCATCGTCATGGGCAAGACCGACCCGAGCCGCGCCCGCCACGAGCAGCAATCGCAAATCCTGGTGCCGCTCGATACGCCGGGCGTCAACGTCGTCCGCATGCTGCCGGTATTCGGCTACGACGATGCCCCGCACGGTCACGGCGAAGTCGTGCTCGATAACGTGCGCGTGCCGGCCGGCAACCTCATTCTCGGCGAGGGGCGCGGTTTCGAGATCGCGCAGGGCCGGCTCGGACCCGGGCGCATTCATCATTGCATGCGCACCGTCGGCGCCGCCGAAGTCGCGCTCGAGAAAATGACCAAGCGGTTGCTCTCCCGCATCGCCTTCGGCAAGAAGATCGCCGAGCAATCGGTGTGGGAGCAGCGCATGGCCCAGGCGCGCATCGACATCGAGATGACGCGCCTGTTGTGCCTCAAGGCCGCCGACATGATGGACAAAGTCGGCAACAAGGCGGCGCAGCTGGAAATCGCCATGATCAAGGTGGCGGCGCCGCGCATCGCGCTGCGCATCATCGACGACGCCATCCAGGCGCACGGCGGCATGGGCGTGACCAGCGACGCCGGCCTCGCCAAAGCCTACGCCCACATCCGCACGCTGCGGCTCGCCGACGGCCCGGACGAAGTCCATTGCCGGGCGATCGCGCGGCTGGAAATGCGCAAATACACCAATACGCGGGTGTGAAGCGGCAGGCGCTCTGTGCCAACCTCTCGGTGCCGGACGTTGATCTGCGCTAATTATACCAGCACGATTTTCATTGATGCATATCCGTCACCCTGAGGTGCTCGACGCCAACGGGTCCGGCCTTCGGCCGGCCCGATGACAAGCTCCGCGTCGAGCCTCGAAGGACGACGGCATCCAAATCGGCTTTAGCCGAGTTGGACACTAAACCTGCCGAAATCGCGCAAGGCCCGATTTCGGTTGCGCTCGGGCCGCATCCTTCGAGGCTCGCCCTGCGGGCGAGCACCTCAGGATGACGGTCAACCTCCCGAATGTCGTTTTTCGGGACATTGCGGCCGATCAGGTTCCGCAGATATCGATCGTAACGCGCTGATACGTCAAGTAGCCTAGCCCTCAGTAGTTCTGCAACCGGGCGAGGCGGTCGGCGTGAAAACCGTCGTCGCCGAACAGCTCCTGGGCGACCCGCGCCCGCTTCATGAACAGGCCGATGTCGAATTCGTCGGTCATGCCGATGCCGCCATGCAACTGCACGGCTTCCTGCACCGCAAGCGTCGCGCTCGTGCCTGCGCGTGCTTTCGCCACCGCAACGAAGGCGGCGGCGCGCTCGAAATCGGCATCCAGCGTTTGCAACGCCTTGAGCACTGCGGCCTGCGTTATCTCGAGTTCGACGAAGACGCGCGCGGCGCGGTGCTGCAACGCCTGGAACGAGCCGATCGGGCGGCCGAATTGCTTGCGCGCCTTGAGATAGGACAGCGTGCGGCCGAAAGCCTCCTCGCCCAATCCGGCGAGCTCGGCGGCCAATGCGGCGCGGCCGACATCGAGCGCGGCTTCGAGGAGCGGCCAGCCGCGGTCGATCTCGCCGAGCACCGCGTCGGCATCGACCGTTACGCCGTCGAAGCGGACACGCGCCGCATTGTGGGCGTCGACCATGACGGTGCGCTCCACGGCGACGCCTTGCGCCCTGGCGTCGACCAGGAACAGCGTGACGCCTTCCCGCTCGCCCGGGGCACCGGCGCTGCGCGCCGCGACGATGAAAAGATCGGCAACGTGCCCGTCCACCACAAAGCATTTGTCACCGGTGAGCTTGAAACCGTTGCCGCTCCGCTCGGCGGTAAGCGCGGTCGCAGCCGGCGCGTGCTTGGCGCGCTCGTCGACGGCAAGCGTCAGGATGAGATCGCCGGCGGCGAGTTTGGGCAACAGTTCGCGATTGCGCGCGGCATTGCCGTCGCGCAGCAGCGCAGTGGCGCCGACGAGTGCCGTCGACAGAAAAGGCGATGGCGTCAGGTTGCGGCCGATTTCCGCCATGATGATTCCGGCTTCGACGTGGCCAAGGCCGGAGCCGCCGAGCGCCTCCGGCACGAGGATGCCGCAAAAGCCCATCGCGGCGAATGCCTTCCACAGCTCGCGGGAAAAGCCGACCCTATCGCGGCTGTCACGCAATTTGCGCAAATGCGCGACCGGAGCCTTGTCGGCGAGGAAGGCGCGCGCACTGTCGCGCACCATGGTCTGTTCTTCGGTGAGAATGAGCGCCATGTGTGCTCTCCGCCGCTCACGCGCCGGGCAGGTCGAGGATGCGTTTGGCGATCACGTTGAGCTGCACCTCATTGGTGCCGCCTTCGATCGAATTGCCCTTGCTGCGCAGCCAATTCCTGGCGCGTTCGCCGCTGCGCGAGCGCTCGCCCTCCCATTCCAGCGCCGCCGAGCCGCCGGCCACCATCAGAAGCTCGTGACGTCTCTGGTTCAACTCGGCGCTGTAGAACTTAACCATGGAGGAGACGGCGGGGCTCGCCTGGCCGGCCTTCAAGAGGTCGCCCGAGCGCTCCAGCGCCAGCTGAAAGGCGATGGCGTCGATCTCGAAGCGGGCGATATCGGCGCGCAGGCAGGCGTCGGCAAGAACGCCGTCTTGGCTGCCGAGCGTCTCGGCGGCGATCTGCCCCAACGGGCGTCCCGCCGGCAGGCCAACGCTGCTCACCGTTTCCCGTTCATGGGCCAAGAGGTATTTGGCGATCTCCCAGCCCTTGTTGATGTCGCCGACGAGGTTGCGCTTGGGAACCCGCACGTTGTCGAAGAAGGTCTCGCAAAACGGCGACTTTCCCGAGATCAGCAGGATCGGCTTGGTGGAGACGCCCGGCGTCGTCATGTCGAACAGGATGAAGCTGATGCCCAGGTGCTTGGGCGCCGCTTCATCGGTGCGCACCAGGCAGAAAATCCAGTCGGCCTTGTCGGCGTAGCTCGTCCAGATCTTCTGGCCGTTGACCAGGAAATGGTCGCCGTTGTCCGCGGCGCGCGTGGCCAGCGAAGCGAGATCGGAGCCGGAATTGGGCTCCGAATAGCCTTGGCACCAGCGGATCTCGCCGCGTGCGATCGGCGGCAGGTGCTCGCGCCGCTGTTCTTCGTTGCCGTACTTGAACAGCACCGGGGCGAGCATCCAGATACCGAACGAATCGAGCGGCGAACGGCAGCCGAGCCGGCGCATCTCGGCGCGCAGGATGCGGCCCTCTTCGCGCGACAGGCCGCCGCCGCCGTATTGCTGCGGCCATTCCGGCACGGTCCAGCCGCGCGCGACCATTCGCTCGAGCCACAGGCGCTGACCTTCCGACTTGAACGTCGGTCTGCGGCCGCCCCAGCAGCGGTCCTCGTCGGCGACGACCGGCTGGCGCATGTCGGGCGGGCAATTGGCTTCCAGCCACGCACGGGTCTCGCGACGGAATCGTTCCAGATCAGACATCAGTGATACTCCGCTTCGACGGCTTGAACGGCCTCTTTCATTGCCGATCAGGTAATGGTGGCGCCGCCGTCGACCACGACGATCTGGCCGGTCATGAAGCTTCCCGCCGGCGACGCCAAGAGCACGGCGGCGCCGGCGATCTCGTCCGGCTCGCCGATGCGGCCGAGCGGCGTGCGGGCGGTCGAGCGTCGCAGCGTGTCGGGATTTTCCCACAGCGCCCGGGCGAACTCGGTGCGGATGAGGCCGGGCGCGATGCAATTGACGCGCACGTTGTGTGGTCCGAATTCCACGGCGAGATTGCGCGCAAGCTGAAAGTCCGCAGCCTTGGATATGGCGTAGGTGCCGATCACCGGGCTACCCTTGAAACCGCCGACCGAAGAGACGATGATGATCGAGCCGTCTTTGCGCGCGAGCATCTGCGGTGCAACCATGCCGATCAGCCAATGATTGGCGAGCACGTTGTTGTCGAGGATCTTGCGGAATTGCTGGTCGGTGATCGTGGCCATCGGCCCGTAGTGAGGATTGGACCCGGCGTTGCAGACGAGTACGTCGATTCTGCCGAAGACGCGCATCGTCTCGTCGACCAGGTGTTCGAGCTCATCCTTCGCCGAGATGTTGGCAGCGACCGCAATGGCGCGGCCGTCGCCGCACGTGGCGTTGATCGCCGCCGCCACCTCCTGGCAGGGTTCGACGTGGCGGGAGGAGACGACGACGCGCGCGCC
>JASHQS010000065.1 GCA_030038995.1 Xanthobacteraceae bacterium | reverse complement strand
GTAGGAGTAGCGATGGAGAGTTTCGGCGGATGTTTCCCGGATGCGGTGCAGCGCCATAAGCGCGTTTACGCGCGTCTGCGACGCGCTATGGCGGTGCACCGCTGTTCCGGGATCGTTTCAGACCCGGCGTTTATTAAGGTCCCGGGTCTGCAGCGCACCACTTCGTGCTGCGCTGCGCCCGGGAAACGGTAGGAGTTAGCGATGGAGAGTTTCGGAGGATGTTTCCCGGATGCGGTGCAGCGCGCAGCGGTGCACCGCTGTTCCGGGATCGTTTCAGACCCGGCGTTTATTAAGGTCCCGGGTCTGCAGCGCACCACTTCGTGCTGCGCTGCGCCCGGGAAACGGTAGGAGTAGCGATGGAGAGTTTCGGCGGATGTTTCCCGGATGCGGTGCAGCGCCATAAGCGCGTTTACGCGCGTCTGCGACGCGCTATGGCGGTGCACCGCTGTTCCGGGATCGTTCCAGACTCGGCGTTTATTAAGGTCCCGGGTCTGCAGCGCACCACTTCGTGCTGCGCTGCGCCCGGGAAACGGTAGGATTATAGCAATGCCCGATTTCAACGACCTGATGAAACAGGCCGCGGAGCTGAAGTCGAAGATGGAGGCGATGCAGGCCGAGCTCGAGCGCCTGGAGGTCGACGGCAAGGCCGGCGGCGGGCTCGTCACCGTGACGCTGTCCGGCAAAGGCGACATGCGTAATGCCCGCATCGACGAGTCGCTGCTCAAAGCCGATCAGAAGGAAATCGTCGAAGATTTGCTCGTCGCCGCGCATGCCGATGCCAAACGCAAGCTCGAAACCACGCTCGCGGAAAAAATGCAGGCGCTCAGCGGCGGCCTGCCGCTGCCGCCCGGCATGAAATTGTTTTGATGGCTGCGATCTCCGCCGGACCCGAAATCGAACGCCTGATCCAGCTCCTGGCGCGGCTGCCCGGGCTCGGCCCGCGCTCGGCCCGGCGCGCCGCATTGTTCCTGATCAAGAAGCGCGAAGCCTTGATGGCGCCGCTTGCCGCCGCGCTGGCGACCGCGATCGAGAAGATCGAGGTGTGCCGGACCTGCGGCAACATCGACACGCAAAACCCGTGCGCCATCTGCGCCGATCCGCGCCGCGATGCTGCGGCTATCGTGGTGGTCGCCGACGTCGCCGATCTCTGGGCGCTCGAGCGAGCGCACGCCATCAACGCGCGCTACCACGTGCTCGGCGGCACGCTGTCGCCGCTCGACGGCATCGGCCCGGACGATCTCGCCATCGACGCGCTGGTCAAACGCGCGCACGATCCGGCGGTCAACGAAATCATTCTCGGGCTCAACGCCACGGTCGACGGCCAGAGCACCGCGCACTACATCACCGATCTCCTGCACGATTCCGGCGTCAAGGTAACCCGCCTCGCCCACGGCGTGCCGGTGGGCGGCGAACTCGACTATCTCGACGAGGGCACGCTCGCCGCCGCGATCCGCAGCCGTACGCCGTTTTAGGATTGGGCGAATGGCAAATGACGATGACGAATAGCGAATGGCGAATGATGATGGCGAATGGCTAATGAAAGCCCTGCTGCTCCCTGTTCCCTATTCGCCACTCGCCACTCGCTATTCGCTTCCTGGTGCCTGCAAAATAGCCAGCGACCGCCTGCGCCGCAGCCAAAGGCCCTTGCAGCGCGAGCATCGAATTGAGAATCCGCACTGATTCCCTGCTCGCGATTTGGCCCGCCGTTTGCATGGCAAAGACCGGCGATCTCGATCGCCCATTTGGGCGAATGGGATTGCCGGAGCCCCGGCTTCCCGGCACCGGGGCTCTATTCTTTATTCTTTTGCGCGCCCGATTGTCCGCGCGATTGGCAAGACAGAGCGATCGCTTCCGCGCTGGACATTGCGCGCCGCACGGTGCAGATGCCGCACGCATCATATTTGCTCGACGCTCAGGAAGCGCCGCGCCTGACCGCATGCCCATGAGCGAGGACATCCCCTTCGACAAGAGTTTTGATCTCAAGCCCGGCCAGGCCAAAGAGCTGGCGCCGGACGTGCGCGCGCTGGTCGCCAACAATCCCGGGCCGTTCACCTATAAGGGCACGGTCAGCTACATCATCGGCCGCGGCAAGGTGGCGATCCTCGATCCCGGGCCGGACGACGACGCCCATGTCGCGGCGCTCCTTGACGCGGTGCGCGGCGAGAGCGTGACGCACATTTTCGTCACCCACACCCATCGCGACCATTCGCCCGCGGTGCCGAAGATCAAGGCCGCAACCGGCGCCACGGTTTTTGCCGAAGGGCCGCATCGTCTCGCCCGCCCGCTGCACATCGGCGAGACGCGCCGCCTCGACGCCTCGGCCGACATGGCTTTTCGCCCCGACGTCGCGCTCGCCGACGGTGCGGTGGTCGCCGGCGACGGCTGGACGCTCGAAGCGGTGACGACGCCCGGCCACACCGCCAACCACATGGCGTTCGCGTTCAAGGAGCGCGATCTGTTGTTCGCCGGCGATCACGTCATGGCCTGGTCGACCACCATCGTGGCGCCGCCCGACGGCGCCATGAGCGACTACATGGCGTCGCTGCGCAAGCTCGCCGCGCGCAGCGAACGGCTGTACCTGCCCGGCCACGGCGCGCCGGTGCGCGAGGCACCGCGTTACGTGCGGTTCCTGATCGAGCACCGGCGCGGGCGCGAAGCCTCGATCCTGTATCGGCTCGGCAAAGGCGCAGCCGACATCCCGACCATCGTCAAGGCGGTCTATATCGGGCTCGATCCGCGCCTTAACGGCGCCGCCGCGCTGTCGACCCTGGCGCATCTGGAGGATTTGGTCGCCCGCGGCGTCGTCGCCACCGACGGACCGCCGGCGATCGGCGGCACTTACCGCTTGGCGGCGGCGGATCGGCCGCGCGGCGGCTGATCGGGCGGCGGCTTGGTCTGCGGCTCCTTCTCGGGATGCGGCGCGGAGAGAACGTCGTCGATCGAGGCGATCAGGTCGCGCACCCGCGCGGCATTGCTGCCGAGATCGTTGCGGCCGTAGCGCGACGCCGAGCGCACGTCGATGCGCGTGCCGTCGCTGCTGGCGCGGATGCGCACCACCACGTCCTCGCGGAAGCCGAGAATCATCGACCGCGCCACCGCCTCGATGATGCCGTCGGACGCCGCCTGGTCTTGCGGCTGCCGCGCCTCGGCAACGCGCATCGCGGCCGGCTGTTGCGGCGGGCGCTGGTCGACGATGCGCCAGCGCCGCTTGGCGATGACCTTCAGGGCGGCCGCGTAGGCCTCTTGCGGCGTGGCGCTGGTGTCTTCCGGCTCGATATCCGAATAGGCCGCGTGCTGCAGCTCGGCGGCGTACAGGCCCTCATAGGTGACCGGATTGGCATCACGCGGCCGCAGCCGCGCGATGGTGTCGAATTGCGGCGGATCGATCGGGTCCGTCGTCACGTCGTAGATCGACGGCAGCTGATAGGCCTGGACACCGAGATAGGCCGGATAGGCGATGAGCGCGCCGCCGATCAGCACCGCCAGCAGCGCCTGGCGCACGCCGCCGCAGCCTTCGCGCCAGATCACGATGCCGGCGCCGAACGCCAGCACAATGGCGACGACGCCGAGCAAAAGCGCGCCTGCGAGCGTCGACAGCGCCGGCACCACGTCGAGCGCGCCGGAGCGCACGATGATGATGGCGACGAACGTGGCGGCGAGCGAAAACAGCGCCAGCCGCAGCGACCACACCGCAAGCCGCGAAATCGGCTCCTCTACGACGCGCCGCCGCACCATCTTTGTTGTTCCGCCATCGCGTTCCGCCGTCGCACGGCGCCGTGACCGATTTGCGGCGGCAGTCAGATTTACCGGCTTCGCGGCTGGGCGGCAACCGGCGCGGAAGTAGCGTTGTAGGGCGGGTTGAGCGCAGCGAAACCCGCCATGCAGCCGACGAGCCTGCTGATGGGTTTCGCTGCGCTCAAGCCATCCTTCGACTACTACGACTACAGCCCAAGCAGCTTCTTGGCATTGCCGCCGGCGAGCGCCGCAATGGTCGCGGCATCAAAACCGTCGACGCCGGCAATATGGCCGACCGGATCGTACTCGGCCATGTCGTAGGGATAGTCGGTGCCCATGAGCACGTGGTCGGCGCCGAACGTGCGTACCAGCTCGCCGAGCTGCTGCGGCGTGAACACGACGCTGTCGACATAGATGCGCTTGAGATACGTGGTCGGCGGCTCGTTGAGATCGCCGTGACTGTCGGAGCGCGCGCCCCAGGCATGGTCGATGCGGCCCGGATAGGCGCCGAGATAGCCGCCGCCGTGCACCGCGAGAATCTTCAGCCCGGGATGCCGCGCCAGGACGCCGTCGAAAATCAGATAATGCAGTGCGATCGTCGTCTCCAAGGGATTGCCGAGGACGTTGTTGAAATAGAATCGCGACAGCCGCGATGCGTCGGTAAAACCGTTCGGATGAATCATGACCAGCACGCCGAGCTCTTCGGCCTTTTTCCAGAACGGCGCGAACGCCGGATCGGACAATTCCTTGCCGGCGACGTTGGTCAAGACCTCGATTCCAGCGAAGCCGAGCGTCTTGACGCAGCGATCGAGCTCCTTGGCGGCCTCGGCGCCGTCTGTCATCGGCACCGTGCCGAACGGTTTTAAGCGATCCGGTTTCTGCGCGCAGAACGCGGCGATGCCGTCGTTGACGAGCCGCGTCGCCTTCACGGCGATGTCGAGCGGCACCGTGTAGTAGCATTGCGGCGGCGGCGGCGCGATCGTCTGCACGTCGATGCCCATGGCGTCGAGATCGGCGAGCCGGCGGTCGAGGCGGAAGCAGGCGCCGATGTCGGCTTCCTGCTTGGCCGAAAGCGCCTTGGTTTCGGGCGTGGCGAAATGGGCGAGCGGCACCGTCGCCCAATCGAGGTGCGGCTCGACGAATTTCGCCGCCTCCGGCACGCCGACATGGGAGTGAACATCGACCGTGATGCCGGCCGGCCGGATTTCGCGGCCGGGCCGGCCGTGGCGGCGCGCCGCGGTACGCTGGTACTTGTTCCATTGCTCGCTCATGCAGTCTCCTCGACGGCGTTGCTCACTTTCGCGTTTAGCCGTGCGCAAGCGGCATTGACAAGCCTGTCGAACCAATCGTCATTCCGGGGCGTGCCGCAGGCGCGAGCCCGGAATCGATGACCCCGGCGCAGGGATTATGGATTCCGGACGCGCCGCGGCGCTGCGATCCGGAATGACGGCTGAACCGTCAAGCCGCATTCTTCATGATAAGCTGCAGCCGTCCAACGCATACATGACGAGGGAATGAGAGCCATGAGGCTGCCCAGCCGGATGATCGACTTGTCGTCGCCGCTCGACAACGACACCGTCTACGATCCACCGTTCATGCGGCCGAAGATCGAATACCGCGGCAACGCGGCGACCGCGCCGCTCCTCTGCGAGCTGTTTCCCGGATTGCGTCTCGACGATCTGCCGGACCGCGAGGGCTGGGCCATCGAGCAGGTGCAACTGACGACGCATAACGGCACCCACATGGACGCGCCGATCCATTTCCAATCGCGCTCCATCGACGGCAAGCCGATGCCGACCATCGACCAAGTGCCGCTCGACTGGTTCTTCCGGCCCGGCGTCAGGCTCGACTTCCGCAAGCTGCCGGACGGCCACGTCGTCAGCGCCGCCGAAGTCGAGGCCGAGCTTGGCCGCATCGGCCACGCGTTAAAACCGCTCGACATCGTGCTCGTCAATACGCGCGCCAGCGAATGCATCGGTACCGACCAATATCTCACCGCCGGCTGCGGCATGGGCCGCGAAGCGACGCTGTATTTGACCTCGCGCGGCGTGCGCGTCGCCGGCATCGACGCCTGGGGCTGGGACGTGCCGTTCGTGCACATGCGCGAGCGCTGGCTGCAAACGCGCGATCCCTCGATCATCTGGGAAGGCCACAAGGCGGGCCGCGAGATCCCATATTGCCACATGGAAAAGCTGTGCAATCTCGAACGGCTGCCCGACCACGGTTTTACGGTCGCGTGCTTTCCCTTCAAGGTAAAAAGCGGCTCCGCCGGCTGGACCCGCGCGGTGGCGCTGTTCGATTGACCAGCACTGCGTCATTGCCGGCGCGTGGAAACTCGGAGAACCAATGATGCGGCGGCGACGGCGAACGCTCGTGATCATTGCGGCCGTCGTGGTCGTCGCCGGCTTTATCGCGTTCTGGATCGTGACCATCCCGGCGACCGTGCCGGCTTCCGCGCTGCCGGCCTATACGCCGAACCTCGCCAACGGCAAAACCATGTTCTACGCCGGCGGCTGCGCTTCCTGCCACGCCGTGCCCAACAAGGACCCCGATAAGGTCGACCGCACGCGGCTCGGCGGCGGCCTGGCGCTGCCAACCTCGTTCGGCACCTTCTACGTGCCCAACATCTCACCCGACCCGCAGGACGGCATCGGCAATTGGAGCGAAGCGGATTTCGTCAGCGCGCTCTGGGATGGCACGGCGCGCGGCGGCTATCATTTGTTTCCGGCGTTTCCGTACCCTTCCTACCGCCACATGAAGCTCGACGACGTGCGCGATCTGTTTGCCTATCTCAAGACGCTGCCGCCGGTGCCCGGCAAGGTGCGCAGCCACGACCTGGCATTTCCGTTCAACATCCGGCGCTTGGTGGGACTCTGGAAACTGTTGTTCCTGCGCGGCGGCCCGTTCGTGCCCGACCCGGCGAAGTCGGCCGAGTACAATCGCGGCGCCTATCTGGTGAACGGACCCGGCCACTGCGCCGAATGCCACAGCCCGCGCAATTTCTTGGGCGGCATCGTCGACAGCGAGCGCTTCGCCGGCGGCCCGACCCCGGACCGCAAGGACTGGGTGCCGAACATCACGCCGGTCGGCTTGCGGCAGGGCGACAACGCCAAGGATCCGTGGTCGCGAAAGGATATCGCCAGCTTTCTCGAAGACGGCCAAGAGCCGTCCGGCGATTTTGCCGGCGGCGCCATGACCGAGATCATCAGCAACACGTCGTTGCTCAGCGCGCAGGACCGCGATGCGATCGCGCTCTACATCGCCTCGCTGCCGCCGCGCCAAGGACCTGAGCCGCCGCCGAAAAAGAAGGATTGAACCGTGCGGCACGATGGCTTGAGCGCGATCAGCCTGACCTCATGAAAATCTCATGAAGATGGGGCGCTTCGCAATGACGTGTTCTAACGACCCTCAGAACGCCTTGAAGGTGATGATGGTGCGGGTGTCGGCGACGCCCGGAATGGTCTGCACCTTCTCGGCGATGAAATGGCCGATATCCCTTGACTGATCGAGATAGAATTTCACCAGAAGATCGAAGTCGCCGGCGGTGGAATAGATCTCCGAGGCGATCTCGGCGTCGGCGAGCTTGTTGGCGACCTCGTAGGACTTGCCGAGCTGGCATTTGATCTGCACGAAAAAGGGGACCATGGGCGGCTCCGGGCGTAGTATGGTCGCAACAGTACCAGGATGGGCGCCAAAATGCATGCACCGGTCGAAGACCTGGCCGACATTGTCGCCGGCGTGGCGCGCCTGCACGGCCTCGACCGCGCCACGTTGCGCGCACCGGCCAAGGTGAGATGATGCGCGTCGATCTGCGGCTCAATGCCATCGTCGATCCCGGGCGCGCCGGCGGCTGCGAACTCGCCGAGCTGGCGCGGCGGTGCGCCGAAGGCGGCGCCACGCTGGTGCAACTGCGCGACAAGCAGAGCGAGACGCGGGCGATGGTCGAACAGGCGCGCGCCATCAAAAAGGCGTTGGCGCCGTTCGGCGTGCCGTTCGTCGTCAATGACCGCGTCGACGTGGCGCTCGCCGCGGGCGCCGACGGCGTGCATATCGGCCCGGACGACATGGCGGTCGAAGACGCGCGGCGGCTGCTCGGCCCCGGCGCGCTCATCGGGCTGTCCGTCAAAAACCTGAGCGAGGCCGAAGCGGCGCCGATCGCGCTGATCGATTACGTCGGCTCCGGCGGCGTTTATGCAACATTGTCGAAAGCGCAGAAGAATCCGCCGATCGGCCCCGAAGGTCTCGCTCGCATCGTCGACGTGCTGCATCGTCGCGCGCAAAAGCGCGGCAAGGAGCTGCCGGTCTGCGGCATCGCCGGCATCGATGCCGGCAACGCCGCGCCGGTGATCGCGGCCGGCGCCGACGGCGTCGCGGTGATCTCGGCGCTGTCGCTTGCGTCCGACCCGGCCGCCGCGGCGCGCGCGTTGCGGCAGGTCGTCGACGCCATGCTGGCCAAGCGGGGCACGTGATGGGCGTGCCCGTCGCGCTTGCCATTGCCGGCTCGGATTCGAGCGGCGGCGCCGGCATCGCGGCCGATCTGAAAACCTTTGCGGCGCTCGGCGTCTACGGCGCCTGCGCGATCACCGCCGTCACGGCGCAGAACAGCAAGGGCGTGGTTGCCGTGCACGACCTGCCGGCGGAGATCGTCGCGGCGCAGCTCGATGCCGTGTTGTCGGACCTCAATGTGGCGGCAGTGAAGATCGGCATGCTGGCGAATGCCGCGATCGTCGAGGCCGTCTCCGCTGCCTTGGTTCGTCATCGCGCCCGCAACGTCGTGCTCGATCCCGTGCTGCAGGCGAGCACCGGCGCCGATCTGTTGCGCGGCGATGCCATGACGGCGCTGCGCGGGCTCGCTCGCCACGTGCGCGTGCTGACGCCGAACCTGTCCGAGGCGGCGGTGCTGCTCGACGCGCCGCTGGCGCGCGACGAAACTGAGATGCGCGCGCAGGCGCAAAAGCTGCTGTCGCTCGGCGCCGGTGCGGTGCTGATCAAGGGCGGCCACGCGAGCGGCGCCGAAAGTGTCGATCTATTGGTCGAGGGACAGGCTTGCCTGCGCCTTGCCGCGCCGCGCATCGCCAGCAAAAATACGCACGGCACCGGCTGCACGTTCGCGGCGGCAATCGCCGCCGGCCTTGCCAAGGGCTTGCCGCTCGGCGAGGCGACGCGCGAGGCCAAGGCTTACGTCAGCGCCGCCATCGCCGCCGCCGACCGCCTCGGCATCAGCACC
>JASHQS010000064.1 GCA_030038995.1 Xanthobacteraceae bacterium | reverse complement strand
GGCCGTGCCGGCGCCGCGCGCCGTTCGACACGCGCGGGCAGCGGAGCCGGACGCGGCGGCTGTGCCGAGCGAGGACCGCGGGCGCTTCGTTGCCGCGGGCGGCGCCGCAATGGCCGAGGTGGCGCAACGCGTGCGCGGTGCCGGGATAGGGCGCATCGCGGTGCTGGCAGCCAGCGCCGCCCTCGATAGCGGCGAGGCCGCCATCGAGCTTGCGCGCGCGCTCGCCAAAAAGCCGACGCGGGTCGTGCTGGTCGGGCTCGATCCGGCCAATGCGTCGGCGATCAAGTTGATGTCGGGCGAGCCGTCCGCCGCGGGCCTTGCCGAGCTTGCGGACGGCTCGGCCTCGTTCCGCGACATCATCGGCAAGGACAAGCTGTCGGCCGTCCACGTCATTTCGCCCGGGCGGCAGCCGGCCCAGCGCATCGCGGTGTTGTCCTCGCCGCGCCTCGTGCCCGGCATGGCAGCGTTGGCCAAGAGCTACGATTACGTGGTCGTCGATGCCGGGCGCGCCGAGGGCGCCGACCTCGAGGCGATCGGCGAGATCGCCCCGCGCGCGGTCTTGCTCGCCGACGAGCCCGGCTCAACCGAAGCCGCGCGCGCGCGGCTCGATGCCGCCGCGTTCGACGACGTGATCGTGCTTGCGGGCGGCCGCGCCGGCGCCATCGATGCCGAAGCGGCGTAGCGGCGCTGCGTCCTTGATCGTCGGCCGGGGTGGGTAAGGCAAGCGGGCGACGTTGACCCCGCGCCGGCAGCGGCAAAGGATTATCAACCTCGCCTTCGAATAATCAGGCCGCAGAAGCAACAGCGCAAAGGCGTCCATCGTGGCCGCACTGAAGCCGGCAATCATCCGCGGCGGGCTGGAATCGCTATATTTCACCGGCGCGCATCGCCTGCTCAAGCCGCTGTTCGGCGGGGTGGGCGCCATTCTGACGCTGCACCACGTGCGGCCGCCGCGGCCGGGCCGCTTTCAGCCCAATCGCCTGCTCGAAATCACGCCGCGTTTTTTGCGCCGCGTCATCGCCGACCTGCGTCGCGCCGGGCTCGACATCGTCAGCCTCGACGAGATGCACCGCCGTCTGGTCGAGCGCGATTTTTCCCGGCGCTTCGTCTGCCTCACCTTCGATGACGGCTACCGCGACACGCTGCAGATCGCCTACCCGATCCTCAAGGCCGAAGGCGTGCCGTTCGCCATCTACGTCGCCACCAGCTTTCCGGACCGGCTCGGCGAGCTGTGGTGGCTGGCGCTCGAAGCGGTGATCGCCCGCAACAAGCGCATCGGGCTTGCCATCGACGGCCGCAACCGCACCTTCGATTGCGCCACGGTCGGCGAGAAGCGATGGCTCTATGATGAGCTGTATTGGTGGCTGCGCGGCCGGCCGACCGAGAGCGAGTTGCGCGACGTGGTGCGCAACCTCGCCGGCTGCTACGGCGTCGATCTGGCGGCGTTCTGCAGGGATTTGTGCATGGGCTGGGAGGAACTGGCCGAGCTTGCCGCCGATCCGCTCGTCACTATCGGCGCCCATACCGTGAACCATCCGATGCTGGCGAAGCTGCCGGAAAAATCCGTGCGCTCCGAGATCGACCTGAGCCGCTCGGTGATCGAGGCGGCGCTGGCGCGGCGGCCCGCGCACTTGTCGTTTCCGGTCGGCGACCGCAGCTCCGCCGGACCGCGCGAGTTCACGATCGCCGCCGAGCTCGGCTTCAAGACCGCGGTGACGACGCGGCCCGGCGTGCTGTTCGCCCGCCACCGCGGGCGCTTGACCGCGCTGCCGCGCATTTCGCTCAACGGCGAATACCAGCGCCTGCGCTACGTGCGCGTGCTCCTGTCCGGCGCGGCGACCGCGATGTGGAGTCCAGTAATCAGTAATCAGTAATCAGTTATCAGTTTTCAGAAGAAACGAAAAACGCGCAGGCTAATTCTGATCACTGACTACTGATTACTGACCCCTGGTCTCGACATCCACGCCACGATCGGCATGGCCGGCAACACCCAGCCCAGCCCGGCGATCACATAATAGGCGATCGACAGAGCGGTGCTGTCGTGAATGGCGGGAGCCTGCGCCAGCGCCATGGCGACGAGCGCCCACGCGGTCACCAGCACAAGCAGGGCGATGGTGCCTAGAAATTTTCGCAGACGGATCGGCATGGGGTCGCCGCGGCAAATGCTTTTTGCGAGTGGAAGAGAGGTGGCGTTCGGCTGCGACCTTCTGCATCGGTCGATCGCGCCGCGCCTCGCGATGCCGTGATTGCGAGGGCTGATAGAGCCCTATATGGTCCGCGCGTCCCAGACAAGCGAACGCGATGGCTGCGGCAAAACCAATCGGCATTTTGGCCGAGGATCATCGGCGCGCGATCAGACGGTGGCTCTACGCCGTCGCCGCACTGGTGTTCGCCATGGTGCTGGTCGGCGGCGCGACGAGGCTCACCGAATCCGGGCTGTCGATCACGCAGTGGCGGCCGGTGATGGGCGTGGTGCCGCCGCTCACCGCCGCACAATGGCAGGCCGAGTTCCGAAGATACCAGGAAATCCCGCAGTACCGCGCGCTCAACAACGGCATGAGCCTCGATGCGTTCAAGAGCATCTTCTGGTGGGAGTGGACGCACCGGTTGCTCGGCCGGCTGATTGGAGTGGCGTTTCTTCTGCCGTTTCTATGGTTCCTATGGCGCGGCTGGATCGGGCCCGGCTTGCGCGGCCGGCTGGCGCTGATTTTCGGCCTCGGCGCGCTGCAGGGCGCGGTCGGCTGGTGGATGGTGGCGTCGGGGCTCGCCGATCGCGTCGAAGTCTCGCAGTACCGGCTCGCCACCCACCTCGTGCTCGCCTGCGTGATCTATGTCGCGATACTGTGGACCGCGGCGCAGCTCGGCACCAGGAAGCCGGCGCTTGCGGACCGGGCAGGCGGGGGCGCGGCAACGCGGCTGCGCATCGGCGCCATCGGGCTTCTCATTCTGGTGCTGGCGCAAATCTATCTCGGCGCCTTGGTGGCCGGACTGCGCGCCGGCTACATCTACAACACCTGGCCGTCGATCGACGGCGGCCTCCTCCCGCACGCGGCGCGGCTGTTTTCCGCTTCGCCGCTGTGGCGGAACTTTTTCGAAAATACCCTGACCGTGCAGTTCGACCATCGCATGCTGGCCTACACGATCTTTATTTGCGCCGTGCTACATGCGTTCGACGCGGTGCGGAACGGCGGAAAAAGCCCGGCGCTCACCGGCGCGCTGGTGCTCGCCGGCGCCGTGACGCTGCAGGCGGCGCTCGGCATCTGGACGCTCCTTGAAGTGGCGCCGCTTTCGCTGTCGCTTGCGCATCAGGCGATGGCGATGCTGGTGCTCACCGCCGCGACCTTGCATGCGGCGCGGTTGGCTGAGCGGGCGCCGCGCGAGGTGCTCGCGCTCGAGCCGGCTGTTTCGCCAAGATAGTGAACCAGCCGTTGCCCGCGCATAAATCGGCCGCAACCGCGCCGGTGCTCAGCCCACACTCATCCAACACGCCGGCAGGATCGGACCACAGCGCTTCCCGCCAGCCCTCGGCCGGAAGCTCCGTGCCTTCGAAAAAGCCTGCGATCATGAGGCAGCCACATGCGCGTGCGGGTCCAGCGGGATATGCTCGCCACACCCGATTCAATCCGCCAGCGCCTGCTCGAGGTCGGCGATGATATCCTCGACGTCCTCGATGCCGATCGACAGCCGCACCACGTCGGGGCCGGCGCCGGCTTGCGTCTTTTGCGCGTCGGTGAGCTGGCGGTGCGTGGTCGAGGCGGGGTGGATGATCAGCGAGCGGGTGTCGCCGATATTGGCGAGGTGCGAGAACAGTTTGACGTTGGTGACGAGCTTGACGCCGGCCTCGTAGCCGCCCTTGAGCCCGAAGGTGAACACCGCGCCGGCGCCGTTCGGGCAGTATTTCTTTGCCAGATTGTGATAGCGGTCGCCGGGCAGGCCCGGATAGCTCACCCACGCCACTTGCGGGTGCTCCGCGATCCATTCGGCGACGGCCTGCGTGTTGTCGCAGTGCTTTTGCATGCGCAGCGGCAAGGTCTCGATGCCGGTGAGGATCAGAAACGCGTTGAACGGCGCCATCGCCGAGCCGATGTCGCGCAGCGCCAGCATGCGGGCGGCCATGGCGAAGCCGAAATTGCCGAACGTCTCGTGCATGACCACGCCGTGATATTCGGGGCGCGGCTCGGTCAGCATCGGATAGCGCTTCTCGCGCGACCAGTTGAAGGTACCGCCGTCGACGATGGCGCCGCCGATCGAATTGCCGTGGCCGCCCAGAAATTTGGTGAGCGAGTGCACCACGATGTCGGCGCCGTGCTCGAACGGCCGGCACAGATACGGCGTGGCGAGCGTGTTGTCGACGATGTAGGGCACGCCAGCGCGGCGCGCGATCTCTGCCACCGCCGCCATGTCGGTGATGACGCCGCCCGGATTGGCGATCGATTCGGTGAAGATCGCCTTGGTCTTCGGCGAGATGGCGCGCTCGAACGAAGCAATGTCCTCGGGGTCGGCCCACACCACGTTCCAGTTGAAATTCTTGAACGCATGATTGAACTGGTTGATCGAGCCGCCATAGAGCTTTTTCGACGCCACGAACTCGTCGCCGGGCTGCATCAGGCAGTGGAACACCAGAACCTGCGCGGCGTGGCCGGAGGCGACCGCGAGCCCCGCGGTGCCGCCTTCGAGCGCCGCGACGCGTTCTTCCAGCACCGCGTTGGTCGGATTGCCGATGCGCGAATAGATGTTGCCGAAGGTTTGCAGGCCGAACAGCGAGGCGGCGTGATCGACGCTTTCGAACACGTACGACGTGGTCTGATAGATCGGCGTCGCCCGCGCGCCAGTGGTGGGATCGGGCTGCGCGCCGGCATGCACCGCAAGCGTCGCAAAGCCCGGAATGCGTTCGGTCATGACGTTTCCTTTGGGCGTACCTTCTGCGCCGATCCTGGTCGGGGAGGGGAAGCGGAAAATGCCGGTTTATAGGAGCCGCAGTGCGCGTCAAGGCATGCGGGCTTCACGGCATGAATGGAAACGCCGCCATGCGGCGGCACGGCGGCGCCGGAAATAAATCTTCTGTCAGCCGGATATCGGAAAGCGATCAGCGCGCGGATGCGGTGCGCGGCGTGAAATGTTTCACCAGGTCGCGGCAGGCCGGCGAGATGCGGCTCAAGTTGGCGAACAGGCAAGCGCCGACGCGCTCATGGTCCGGGATGAATTGGCCGCAGAACGCAAAGGCGTCCTGCATGCAGGCTTGCCGGGCGTCCTGCTGGGCTTGCACCGCAATCGGCGCCAAGGCAAGCGCGACGGCGGTCATGGCAACGGCGATCTGGATCGTGGCGATGGTGCGCTCGGTGAAACGGTTCATGGTCCCCTCCGACGGCGCGGTTGGACCGGCGCCGTGACGACGCGCCGGTCCATCGCATTAGAAGGGGCAGGCGTGAAAAAGGTTCAACGAAGTTCTGCGCAATTTTAATTGCAATGCAGCCGTCATTCCGGGGCCGAGCGAAGCGAGGAGCCCGGAATCCATAATCCCAGCGCGGGGGTTATGGATTCCGGACTCGCCGCTGCGCGGCGATCCGGAATGACGATAGGCGACCTTCCAAGCGTTGCTACCGCCCGCTGTCCTCGCGCTGGGCGCGGTCGGCGGCGGCGGTGGCGCCGCCCTGCGCGGTCGAGCGGTTGAGCGTCATGCGCTGCACGCCGCCGATCGTCGCCTTCTTGGCGCTGATGGTACGGGTGTTGACGCCGAGCCAGGCGATCTCGGACGACAGCCGGCCGTATTCGATCTTCGGGCAGCGGTTCATCACCACCTTCATGCCGCTTGATTCCGCGAGCGCCGCGGCTTCGTCGTTGCGAATGCCGAGCTGCATCCAGATCACCTGCGGCCGCGGTTTGAGCGTCAGCGCCTCCTGCACGATCGGCAGCGCGTATGGCGCGGCGCGGAAAATATCGACCATGTCGACCGGCTCGGGGATGTCGGAAAGGCGTGCATAAAAACGCTGGCCGAGCATGGTGTCGCCGGCATGGCCGGGATTGACGGGAATCATATGGTAGCCGCGCTCCAGCAAATATTTGAACGCAAAATAGCTCGGCCGCACATCTTTTTCCGAAGTGCCGACCATGGCGATGGTCTTCACCGTGTTGAGAATGCCGCGGATGTAAACGTCGGAATAGGAATTGTGGTCCATCGCCTGCGCCGCCCCTGCAATCTCGATCGGCGGCCCGTTCAGCGGTCCTGCCATTTCGGCTGGCGCTTGTCGATGAAGGCGCTGATGCCTTCCTCGGCGTCGTGGGCCAGCATGTTTTCGACCATCACTTCGGAGGCGTGCTGGTAGGCATCGGCCAGCGGCATTTCGACTTGGCGGTAGAACGCCTCCTTGCCGATCTTGAGCACCAGCGCCGATTTCGCTGTGATTTTCCGCGCCAGCTTGAGCGCCGCATTGCGCTCACTGCCGGGCTCGACCACGTGATTGACCAGGCCGATGCGCGCGGCGTCTTCGGCGGAGATCGCCTCGCCGGTGAGCAGCATCTCCATCGCATGCTTGCGCGACACGTTGCGCGACAGCGCCACCATCGGCGTCGAGCAGAACAGGCCGATATTGACGCCCGGCGTTGCGAATTTCGCCGCGCGCGAGGCCACTGCAAGGTCGCAGCTTGCCACGAGCTGGCAGCCGGCCGCGGTCGCGGTGGCATGCACCGCCGCGATCACCGGCTGCGGCAGCATGACGATCTGCTGCATCACCGTGCTGCACAGGGTCATAATGTGCTTGAAATAGGCGCGGCCGCGATCCTCGTCGGAACGCCGCGCGTTCAGCTCCTTCAGATCGTGGCCGGCGGAAAAGGCCGGCCCGTTGGCGGCGAGCACCACGGCGCGGACGTCGCGGTCGCAGGCAATGGCGGTCAACGCGTCGCCGAGCGCGGCCAGCATCGCCTCCGACAAACTGTTGCGGGCGTGCGGGCGGTTGAGCGTCAGCACGGCGACGCCGGAAATGTGAACGTCCTCGCG
The DNA here is from genome assembly GCA_030038995.1 of Xanthobacteraceae bacterium. Lineage (GTDB taxonomy): Bacteria > Pseudomonadota > Alphaproteobacteria > Rhizobiales > Xanthobacteraceae > BOG-931. The sequence continues at coordinate 1,306 of JASHQS010000064.1, read as the reverse complement.
GAGCAACATCAGCTCGGAGGCGGGGACGGCGGCTTTGGCGGCTTGCGGGCTCATGGACGTTCCTTTGGGCTTTCTTTGGGCTCTCCGGATGCACTTTGGCTTTCGCTTGCGCCCATTGTATCCGAATTGTCCTGCCAGAGGAGGCGAGCGATGGCAAAGTAGGGTAAAAGACGTGGCTTAAGCGAAAGGGCGCTCACATGGACGCTGAGATGGCTGCTCCTCAATTGACGCGCAAGGACCTCGAGGCGCGGCTGGCCGCCGATTTCCCCGAAATGTTCAACCCGGAAAGCGGTTACGTCATCGAAAAGCTGTGGCATGGCGGCGCCATAGTACGCCGCCACTATCATCCGCGCTCGCTGCGGCCGGGCGGCACGCTGTCCGGGCCAAGCATCATGGCGCTGGCCGATTTCACGATGTACGTCGCGGTCCTGTCCGCCATCGGCTGGGTGCCGCTCGCGGTGACCACGAACCTCAACATCAATTTCCTGCGCAAGCCGGCGCCCCGCGATCTGTTGGCCGGGGCGCGGCTGATCAAGCTCGGCAAGCGCCTTGCCGTGGGCGACATCGGCATCCGCTCCGACGGCGCCGGCGACGACCTCGTCGCGCACGCCACTTCGACCTATTCGCTCCCTGTCAAGGATTGATGGTATCATAGTACCGTAAGGCCAATTGCTTGAAAAAATTGGCGGAACTTGCGGCGTGCGATTGACCGGCCGGTAAATTGCAATTACAAGCGCGCCGCGCGGCGGCTCATTCGGCCGCCACCTTTCCCGGACGGATCGCGAACATGAAAACCTTTTCGGCCAAGCCCGCCGAGATTGACAAGAAGTGGGTGCTGATCGATGCCGACGGTCTCGTGGTCGGCCGGCTCGCCTCGCTCGTGGCGCTGCGCCTGCGCGGCAAGCACAAGCCGACCTTCACCCCCCACGTCGATTGCGGCGACAACGTCATCGTCATCAACGCCGCCAAGGCGGTGCTCACCGGCCGCAAGGTCGAGCAGAAGGTCTATCGCAAGCACACCGGCTATATCGGCGGCATCAAGGAGCGCACCGCGAAAGCGATCCTGACCGGCCGCTTTCCGGAACGCGTGGTCGAAAAGGCGGTCGAGCGCATGCTGCCGCACGGCCCGCTCGGCCGCCGGCAACTGGCGAACTTGCGGGTCTATCCGCAAGCCGAGCATCCGCACGCCGCGCAGCAGCCGGAGAAAATCGACATCGCGGCCTTAAACCGCAAGAACAAGAGGACCGCGTGATGGCCGACACCATCCAGACGCTGGAAGATTTGTCCACGCTCAAGCCGGCGGCCC
>JASHQS010000063.1 GCA_030038995.1 Xanthobacteraceae bacterium | reverse complement strand
TCTTCCAGCCGCTGGATGCAGCTTTTGATGTGCGCGAAGTTGAAGTTCATGTCCGGCCAGGCGTCCGGATAGCGCCAGGCGCCGGTATGAATGCTGGCCGGGCGCATGAAGGCGCCGAGCCGAAGTTTCTTGTCCGATGACGGCATGCTGAAAATCCCGTTATTCGGCTTTTGCGCGTGATGCGCCAATACGGCGCTATCATAGCACGGCGGGGCGCCAATTCGCGGGCCACCGCCGGCACCCGACGCGTCCCAAGTCGGCCGGTCCGAACCGCGGCCGCCGCCGGCTTGGTTAAGATCGGCTGATCCGCGACCCGTCAATTCGAGCGGCCGCAACAGCCGCCGGCTAAGACCTATCGGTTACAAAGCTAAGCAGTATCTGCCCGCGGGCACAGCCGCCACAGGGCAAAATTTTCGAGCCGATTCCGGAGCGCAACCATGGTGCGGCAATTGCAAGAGTTCACCGTCCCGGCAGCAGTGTCGATCGCCTTTTTCGACGCGACGTTCTTGACCATCGCCCACCTCTGGCAGTTCTCCGGACAGGAGCTCGCGCTCGGCGTCGCCGCCGGCGCCGCCGGCGGCCTGTTCGTGCTCGCCGCCGTGCTCGTGCAGTCGATGCGCAGCGAACGGGCGCGCAGCGCCGCGGCGCAACGCCTGAGTTGACCATCGTCGATTGGTGCGACCGATCTCTTATGCGGCAAACCTTTGCGCCGCGTGGCAAAGCATTATTGACCCCCCAGCGGCGCCCACAGCACCTGATCGATGCGTGAGGCGCCGGTGGCGAGCATGACCAGGCGGTCGAGGCCGAGCGCGATGCCGCAGGCGTCCGGCATTTGCGCGAGCGCGGCCAGAAAATCTTCGTCGAGCGGGTAGCGCTCGCCGTAGCGGCGCGCTTTCTCCGCCATCTCGGCGTCGAGCCGGCGGCGTTGCTCGACGGGATCAGTCAGTTCGGCAAAGCCGTTGGCGAGTTCGACGCCGCAAACGTAAAGCTCGAAGCGTTCCGCCACGCGCGGGTCGCTCGACGGCCGCGCCAGCGCCGCCTGCGTCGCGGGATATTCGTCGAGGATCGTGGCGCGACCGATGCCGAGTTTGGGCTCGATGCGCTCGACCAGCACGCGGCTGAACATGTCGCCCCAGGTGTCGTCCTCGGCGATGCGCACGCCGGCCGCGAGCGCGGCGCGGGCCAGCGCCGCACGGTCGCCTTCGCCCTCCCCTAACGTCGCCAACAGATCGATGCCGGCGAAACGGCCGAACGCTTCGGCGACGGCCAGCCGTTCCGGCTCGGCGAACGCATCCGCCGAGCGGCCGCGGAAGGAAAAATGCCAGGTGCCTGCCGCCTGCGCCGCTTCGCGCAGCAGCGCCGCGCAATCGGCCATCAGGCTGCCATAGGACTCGCCGGCGCGATACCATTCGACCAGGGTGAATTCCGGTGCATGCAGCGCGCCGCGCTCGCGATTGCGAAAGACACGGGCGAATTCGACGATGCGGCTTTCGCCGGCTGCGAGCAGCTTCTTGCAGGCGAATTCCGGCGAGGTGCGCAGATAAAGCGGCGACGGCGCCACGGTGCCGTCCGGGCCCACCAGCGCGGTGGCGAAGGCATGCAGGTGCGTCTCGTTGCCGGGCGAGACGGCGAGCGCGCCGGTCTCGACCTCGATAAAACCGTTGGCGGCGAACCAGGCGCGCAAAGCGGCGACAACGCGGCCGCGCGCCAACAGCGCCGGCCGGCGGTCGGCATGGACGTGGGCCGCCCAAAACGGCGACGATTTTTTCGGGTTTTTGTCCGCCATAAAACCTTGTCCGGGGCGTTTTGCGAAAATAACTGGCGATTGCCTCGAAGATCGCTATGGTGCGCCCCGAACAAGGCGCCAATAAGCTTGAGGATTTCGTGCTGTGAAAGTCATCGCCAGCTCGCTGCGCAAAGGCAACATCGTCGATATCGACGGCAAGCTCGGGGTTATCGTTGCCGCCGAGAATATCCATCCCGGCAAGGGCACGCCGGTCACCCAGCTCGATGTGCGCCGGATTGCCGACGGCGTGAAGGTTTCGCTGCGCTTTAAGACCACCGACCAGGTCGAGCGCGCCTTCGTCGAGGACAAGAAGCACCAGTATATGTACCAGGACAATGACGGCTTCCATTTCATGAACATGGAGAGCTACGACCAGGTCACGCTGCCGGCCGATATCATCGGCGACCAGATCAATTACCTGCAGCCGGAGATGGAGGTGACCATCAGCCTGCACGAAGGCGCTCCGGTTGCCATCGAGCTGCCGCCCAAGGCCGTGCTCGAAGTGGTGGAGACCGAGCCCACGGTCAAAGGCCAGACCGCGGCCTCGTCGTACAAGCCGGCGCTCCTGTCCAACGGCGTGCGCACCATGGTGCCGCCATTCGTCACCGCCGGCACCAAGATCGTGGTGCAGACCGCCAACGGCAGCTACGTCGAGCGGGCAAAGGAATAGGGCACGCGGCGGGCGCGGCTGATCGCCTCCTTTGTCATTCCGGGGCGCCGCGAAGCGGCGAGCCCGGAATCCATAAGCCCTCTGCGCCGGGATTATGGATTCCGGGTTCCTCGCTTCGCTCGGCCCGGAATGACGGCAGGATTGACAAAGTAGCTACTTTGCACTCATGCGCTCCGTCGGCATCAAAGTCCTGAAGAACAAGCTCAGCGAATATGTCCGGCTCGCCGAGAAGGGCGAGACCGTGCAGGTGACCGACCGCGGCCGCGTCGTTGCCGAGCTGGTGCCACCGCCGCCCGCGTCTCGCAGAATGTCCGAGAAGGAATTCTTGGCGCGGGCCGCGCGGGAGGGGCGCTTCACGCCGGCATCCAACCCGAGCAAGGGACCGCCGCCACGCGCACCAATACCGGGCCTGACATTGGAGGAGCTTCTCAAAGATCTCGATGAAGCCCGGGCCGACCGTGATCTACCTTGATAGCTCGGTTGTGCTCGCGCACGTCTTCCTGGAATCGCAAACGGCGCCCGAATCGCTCTGGAACGACGAGCTTGTATCGAGCCGATTGCTCGAATACGACGTCTGGAATCGCGTTCACAACCGCAAAGTGCCGCAGGCGCACCCGAGAGTTCGTACGCTGGTCGCCCGCACCGGTTTTTTTGAACTCGATCGTTCGCACCTTGCTCGCACGCTCGAACCCTTTCCGACTCCGGTTCGAAGCCTGGATTCTTTGCACCTTGCAACTATCGAGTATGAGCGCGCGCAAGGCGCTGACATCGTGCTTGCGAGCTTTGATCGACGGATGCTCGCTGCGGCGCGAGCGCTGGGCATCCCAATCTACCAGGCTTAGCAACTGCAATTCTGCCTATATCCTCAAGTGAGATGGCGTAGCTGCTGCTCAGCGCCGGGAGCCCATAGCGAGCGAGACGCGAGGGGAGGATTCGTGAAACCAAGTCCATTGGCGGAGTCCGTATCGCGCCGCGCGTGCTTTCAAGCCATGGCCGGCAGCGCCCTCGCGTTGATCCTGTCGGAAAGCGCAACGGCGAGAGCGAGAGCGAGGACAAAAGCCAAAGCCAAAGCGGAGGCAATGCCGTTCGACCGTTGGGTCGCTGCATTCCGCGCCAAAGCCGAAGCGCGCGGCATCACGGAGGGCACCTACACGCGCGTGATGCGCGGGCTGAAGCCGGACATGACCGGCGTCAAGGCGCTCGGCAATCAGCCGGAGTTTCACGAAGAGCTGTGGCAATATCTCAACCGCCGCGTCTCCGACTGGCGCATCATCGCCGGGCGGCAGAAGGCCACGGATTACGCGCGGCTGCTCGCCCGCATCGAGCGCGATTTCGGCGTCGCGCCATCGATCATGCTCGGCATATGGGGCATCGAGTCGGCGTTCGGCGATCCGGTGGTGCAGAAGAACCACATGCGGCCGGTGTTCCCGTCGCTCGCCGCGCTGGCCTGGGCCGCGCCGCGGCGCCGCGCCTATTGGCAGAGCGAGCTGATCAACGCGCTCGACATCGTGCAGCGCGGCTGGAGCACGCCGGAGGAAATGGTCGGTTCCTGGGCCGGCGCCATGGGCCACACCCAGTGGATGCCGGAAGTTTGGCTGCATGTCGGCATCGACTACAACGGCGACGGCAAAGTGTCGCCGTTCGGCCCGCCCGACGACGCGCTCGGCTCGACCGCGAAGTTTCTGGTCGAGCGCGGCAAATATCGCCGTGGCGAGCCGTGGGGTTTTGAAGTGCGCATGCCGGAGCATATCCGCGGCGACCGCGCCCGCACCTATGCGGCCTGGCAGGCGCTCGGCGTGCACCGCGCCGACGGCGAAGTTTTTCCGCAAGCTGACGCCAAGGCGCGGCCCTGGGTGCCGGTGCCGGGCGGACCGGCGTTTCTGCTCGGCGCCAATTTCTTTGCCGTCAAAACCTACAATCCGGCGATGAGCTACGCGCTGGCGCTGTGTCATCTCGGCGACCGCTGCGTCGGCGGCGCGCCGTTTAAGCAAAAATTTCCCGGCAGCGAGCGCGCGCCGACCTTGGCCGAAGTCGAGGAGATCCAGCGCCGGCTCACCGCGCTCGGCTACGACACCGGCGGCGCCGACGGCCGCATCGGCAATGACACCATGCTGGCGGTGCAGAACTATCAGAAGAAGAACGGCATCGAGCCGGCCGACGGCTATGCCGGCGTCGGCCTGCTGGCGCGGCTGCGCCGGGGCTCGTAACGCAGAAAATTTTGGTTTCCCGGATGCGGTGCAGCGCCATAAGCGCGTTTACGCGCGTCTTCGACGCGCTATGGCGGTGCACCGCTGATCCGGGATCGTTCCAAACTCAGCGTTTGTTACGATCCCGGGTCTGCAGCGCACCACGTCGTGCTGCGCTGCGCCCGGGAAACGTGACTACTTGAGAATTACCGCGCGATCCGGTTGGATGCGGCTTATCCAGCCCGCCAAAAACCCCGAATACGAGGAACTGTCCGCATGACGCCTCCCCCATCCGCGACCGCCCGCGCCGCCCGCGCCGAGACCAAAGCCGATCCGGCGGTCGCCCGGCTCGAGCGCCCAACGCCGGCCGGCGCCAACGCGCCCGGCTTCGGCTCCGACGTCATCGCCGACGCATTGCGCTTGCTCGACATTCCATACATCGCGCTCACCCCGGGCGCGAGCTATCGCGGCCTGCACGATTCCATCGTCAATTATCTCGGCAATACAAAACCGCAGATGCTGCTCTGCCTGCACGAGGAGGCCGCGGTCGCCATTGCCCAGGGCTATGCCAAGGTCACCGGCAAGGCCATGGTCACCGCGGTGCATTCCAATGTCGGGCTGATGCACGCCTCGATGGCGATCTTCAACGCCTGGTGCGACCGCATGCCGGTGGTGGTGCTCGGCGCCACCGGCCCGGTCGACGCGGTCAAACGCCGGCCGTGGATCGACTGGATCCATACCGCGCGCGACCAGGGCGCGCTCATCCGCGAATACACCAAGTGGGACGATCAGCCGGCTTCACCGGGCGCCGCGCGCGAAGCGATTTTGCGCGGCACGTGGATCGCCAACACCGTGCCGCACGGCCCAGTCTACATCAATTTCGACGCCGAGCTGCAGGAAATGAAAGTCTCCGACCCGCTGCCGCCGATCGATCCGGCGCGCTACATGCCGCCGGTGGCGACCGCGGCGCCGGCCGAGCTCGTGCGCCAGGCGGCGGCGCTGCTCAAGGACGCCAGGCAGGTGCTCATCCTCGCCGGCCGCGCCTCGCGCAGCGAGGAAGCATGGGCGGCGCGCGTAAACCTCGCCGAGGCGCTCAATGCGCGGGTGGTGACCGATCTGAAAATCGGCGCCAGCTTTCCGACCGATCATCCGCTCTATGCCGGCTCGCCGCGCGCGATCACGCCGGACGCCATCGGCGGCCTCGAGAACGTCGACGTCGTGCTCAGCCTCGACTGGGTCGATCTTGCCGGCGCGCTGCGCCATTGGGGAAGCACGCCGTCGGTCAAGGTCGTGCAGATTTCGCTCGACCATCGCATCCACAACGGCTGGAGCATGGACCACCAGGGCCTGCCCGCGGTCGATCTGTTGCTCTCCGCCGATCCGGATCTCGTGGTGCCGGAGCTCATGAAAGAAATCGGCAAGAGCACCAAGCCATATGCGGTTCCTGCACCGCGCAAGACCACAGATAAGGAACCATCCGGCTTCACCAACGAGCATATCGCCCGCGCGCTGCGCAAGGTGCTCGGCGACCGGCCGGTGACCTATACGCATCTGCCGCTGTCCTGGGACGACGGCTGGGTGACGTTCAAGCATCCGCTCGATTACATCGGCTCCGACGGCGGCGGCGGTGTCGGCGGCGGCCCCGGCATTTCGGTCGGCGCCGCTTTGGCGCTCAAGGGCTCCGGCCGGCTGCCGATCGCGATCTGCGGCGACGGCGATTTTCTGATGGGCGTCACCGCGGTGTGGACGGCCGTGCATTACAAGATCCCGCTCCTGTTCGTGCTCGCCAACAACCGCTCGTTCTATAACGACGAACTGCACCAGGAGCGGATGGCGCGCATGCGCAACCGGCCGGTCGAGAACAAATGGATCGGCCAGCGCATGAGCGAGCCGGAAGTCGATCTCGCCGCCATGGGCCGCGCGCAAGGCGCGCAAGGCTTCGGCCCGATCACCAAGCCGGCCGATCTCGCGGCGGCGCTGCAAAAAGCCATCGCCGAAGTCGACGCCGGCAAGGTCGCCGTCGTCGACGTGCGGGTCGAGCCGGGCTACACCGCCATCATGACCGCCGCCATGACCCGCGCCGGGAATTAGAGCGTCGTCATTCCGGGGCGCGCCGTCAGGCGCGAACCCGCAATCCACGCTCGAGGCCATGGAGGCCTCATCAACGGCACGACGCAATGGCGGACTACGTTCGCTAATCCGTCTACGCCTGCCGTGTTTTATTTCTCTTCTTTCTTCGTAGCCTGGGTTGAGCGCAGCGAAACCCAGGGAGCGGCGATAAAGCCGCGAATGTCGCTCCCGGATTTCGCTGCGCTCAATCCGGGCTTCTGTAACGGGCCTGAGGAAGTCAATCCCTATTGCGTCATCCAATCGCCGGGGACTTGCTTCTGTACGGGATCGGCGCTGAGGCCGTCGCCTGATGGGGTGCGCAGAGGATAGGTCGGCCAATCTACGGATGCGTGGTCGCAATGCCAACGTCCCGGATTGCGGTCTGACCTGATCCATCGT
>JASHQS010000062.1 GCA_030038995.1 Xanthobacteraceae bacterium | reverse complement strand
GCCGACCTTGATATCCATTGCCGTGCCTTTCCCGTGGTCGCTATGAACCTGTCCCGCGGCCGTCAGCCGCCCCCGAGTACGGCGGCAGTCTGACATAAAACTTCGGCCGAGTGCAGAATTCCGGATGCTCCGAGGAAGCGGCCGATTTAGCGTTTGCCCGTTGCGCCGACGCGCCGCCCGCCAGAACCATTGACTAGCCCGCTTAAGACGTGGAAAGTCCCTCACGCTGATAAGTTTCACGCACGGCATTTGCAACTGCCAAGGGGGCGAACGATGCCATTCAAGATCAGAGATCTGATCGTATCCGTCATCTCCGACGTAGGACGCGAGGGCGACTGTGGCGACTGCAGCGCCGCTTGCAGCAACGCGGACACCGATTGCCCGGGCGGCTGCAGCAACGCCGATAGCCATTTCCACACCGATGGTTGCCCGGATTATGTGATCGATCCCGGCGATCTGGTGGAGCTGCAAGGCCTGCTGCAGGCGGCGCTGGCGCGCATCGAGCTGGTCGGCAGTCAGCCGCTGCTGCGGCCGCGCACGCTCGCCGAAGCCGATCGCCTCGAAGCAAAGCTCGTCGGCGCACTCGAAGCGTTGCGCGCCGAGAAGGCAAAGCTGAAATAGGCGGCATGGTCCGAACGCGTGGACATAATAAAATATCTGCTCGACGCGACGTTTCGCGCCAATCCTGATTATGAGCTCGTTCTGTTCGATCGGCTCGAAGCGCACGAGCAGAAAAGATTGGCCGAACTTCTGCAGGATGCCGAGTTCTACGGGTTGCTGCGACCCCGCGTGCCCGGCTTGACCGTCAAATCGGTAAGCCGAGATGTTGCGTTGCTGCTTTATTCGCTCGCGACTCCCGGGCGGTTGCCGGCTTATGCCCGAACGCTGCTTGGCGAGCGAGCCAACGAAACGCTGGCGCAACTCGTTCTCGATCAGGTTCTGCAAATCCAATCCGGCACTGACTTCGTTTGCGGTCCCCGCGCCCGGGACGCGATCGATGCCGCCAACGCGGCGGATCTGGTCGGCGACGGCGTTTTGGCACGTCTTTCGCTGCAGGCCTTACGCTACGGCCAGGAGTTGCGAATCGACGACGATGCGGCGCTGGCGCGGCGGCTTTACTGTTACAATCGCCTGCCGGCCACGCTACGCTGGCAACGCCGTCTGCCGACGCGAGCGGAAGTCGCGCGCTTTCTTGGCCTCGACGACGGCGCCGTGCCGGAAATCCTGCAGCGGAATTGGATCAGTCTTTCCGGCACCAATGATGAACCTTGGCTGGCTTGGACGCGGCGCACGGCGGAGCGAAACGGCGGGCATGCCGCACACAAGCTTTACGTCAGCCCACCGCCGGATCATCTGCAGCAGGCCTTGGCGGCCTTGCTCGGCGTCTTGAGCGAGACCGGCGCACAGAGCTTCAAAGTGGGGGCGCGCCTCGAAGGTCTGCTCCGCCCCGACAAGCTGGTGATCTATTTCGCACAGCATGACGAGATGCGCGCCGCCGCCGACCGCATCGACCAGGCGCTTTCCGGCATGCCCGCGCACGGCGTGCCGTTCACCGCGCCGCTCGACGCCGCCGGCCTGCTGTCCTGGGGGCTCGACCCGCCGACGCAGGAGCGGTTGCTGCCCTATCGCGGGCGAAGCTGGCGCAGCTGGATTGCCGGCGAGCTTGCCGTGGCCCTCAACGCTGCACGGCGTGAGCCAATTGCCGGCACCGAACCCTGGCAATTTGCGCTTCGCAAGCTGCGGCTGCGCGGGGTCGACACGGTGACCTGGACGCCGGCTGCCGGGTTCTGGACCGCACCGGGAACGCCGGCGCAATGAAGCGCACCATCGATCAGCGCTGGATCATTCCGGACGACGTTGTGATCATGTCCGTCGCCGAGCTTGATCCGAAGCTGCGCGCCCGAATCGGATGCGAGGACAATGAATTCGCGGTCGCACGGCGGCACGCGCGTGCCAACTCGATCGTCATCGACGCCAACGCGGCACGACTGCTGGGCCAGTTCCGCCGTCCGAACACGATCGTGCAAGCGATCGTGGACTACAGCCGCGAAGCCGCGGCCGACGCTGCAACCACGCTGACCGACGCTCTGCCGCTGCTGCAGCGCATGACCGGCCGCGGCCTGCTGGTGCCGGCGGATTCGCCGCATGCTGCCGCCATCGAGTTCAGCTTCGGCATCGATTCGCAGATCGCAGGCTATCGCGTGGCGCGCCGCGTTCAGCTCTACGAGGATAGCGAGCTCTATCAGGTCCGCGGCGCCGACGACACGCCTTATGCGCTCAAGATCATGCATGCGGCGGGGAACGCCCGCGTGGCGGTCCGCTTTGCGCGCGAGGCAGCCATACTGCGCCATCTGGGCGGGCGCCAGGCGCCGGCTCTGATCGGCGCCGGCGAATGCGACGGCCGCGCGTATCTCGTGCTCGAATGGTTCGAGGCAGTGGCCGCGTCGGAAGCAGCCGCATCCATCCGCCGCAGCGACGCAGCCTGGCCGCCGGCAAAGCTCATTGAATATTGCACGGCGACTGCGGACGGCTACGCCCGCTTGCACGCGGCCGGCGCCGTGCACGGCGACGTACATCCCCGCAATATCCTGTGGGCGGCTGACGGCTCGGTGAAACTCATCGATTTCGCCCTTGCATCGCTCCCCTCCGACCTCGCTTCCGTTCAGCCCGAGCGCGCCGGCGTCGGCTATTACTTCGAGCCGGAATACGCGACGGCTTGGCGGCAGCATGCGCCGCTGCCGGCCGCGACAATGGCCGGCGAACAATATGCGTTGGCGGCGCTGCTCTACATGATGATTGCCGGCGCGCATTACCTCGACTTTTCTCTCGATAGCGACGAGCTGTTCCGGCAAATAGCGGAGGATCACCCACGACCGTTTGCGGCCCGCGGTTTGCCCGCGTGGCCGGCACTCGAAGCGGTGCTTGCCCGAGCGCTCAGCAAGGAGCCGGCGCAGCGCTATCCCTCGACTGCGGAATTTGCCGCGGCATTCCGCGCGGCGTGTGGCGAGGCTGCGCTCGAGGCCGATCCCTCCGCACCGCGCATTGCCGCTGCCGATCCGGGCAGCACGCTCGTTCACGCGCTGATCGGACGCTACGGGCTCGATGGCGCCGTCATCGGCCAGCGCCTCGCCACCGATCCGCTGTGCTCGGTCAATTTCGGCGCCGCGGGTATCGCCTACGCGCTATATCGCCTGGCTTGCGTGCGCGAGGAGCCGCAGTTGTTGTTCCTGGCCGATCTGTGGTCACAGCGCGCCTTGCGCGACAAGAACGATCCATGGGCATTCCGTTCGCGCGACCTGAAACTCGACGAAGCGGTAAACGGCGCCGTCTCGCTCTATCACACGCTCGCCGGCGTGCATTGCGTACAGGGATTGATCAGCACCGCCATGGGCGATGTGGTTTCGTCAAATCTGGCGATCCGCCGGTTCGTCGCCGTTTCGCGCAATCCGTGCAGCAATTGGGATCTCACGCTCGGCCGCACCGGCACGCTGATCGGCGCCGCAGGCCTGCTCGAGGCCGTCGGCGGCGCCGATGCGGCCGACACTGGCGATCTGCGCGCGCTCGGCGACGAGGTGGTCGGCTGGCTATGGTCGAAGTTCGAAGGCTTCGGGCCGATTACCTCATGCCAGGACGTGCCCTACCTCGGCATTGCACATGGCTGGGCCGGCGTCCTCTACGGCACGCTGCGCTGGTGCAATGCGTCCGGCGCGGCGCTGCCGCCGCAATTGCCGGCGCGGCTGGGCGAGCTTATCGATTGCGCTGAACTTTTTGGCAACGGCATGATCTGGAAGCGCAAAGCCGGCAACCCGGCACATGAGCGCATGCCGTGGGCTGGCTGGTGTCATGGCAGCGCCGGTTATGTACACCTCTTCACGCTGGCATATCGCAGCCTCGCCGATGCGCGCTGTTTCGACACCGCCGAACGCGCGGCTTGGGCCGCATGGCGGCATGCCAACGCCGCCAGCAGCAACCTATGCTGCGGGCTTGCCGGGCAGGCCTATGCGATGTTGAACTTGTACAAGCAGTCAGGCGAGGCGTCCTGGCTCGGCAGGGCGCGCAAGCTCGGCGCGCTGGCGGTCGCCGACGCGGCGTCGCCGTGGTTGCGGCCGAACAGCCTTTACCGCGGCGACGTCGGCATCGCGTTGCTGGCTGCCGAGCTGACGCGCCCCGAGGCGTCCTGCATGCCGATGTTCGAATCGGAGGGGTGAGCGAGCCCAGAGGCGTGCGCAACGGAGAATACCACGAAGCGTCGATCGCTGTCTTTGTCGGCAACACTCGCTATCGCTGCCGCCCTGCCCGCCGCGGCCGTTTCGGTTCACGCGCAAACGACCATCGAGCAATGGGCGTCGGTCAAAACCACGCCGCCGCCGGCGCTCAAACCGGTGACCGTGGACCCCAAGACCACGGCTTTGTTGATGCTCGATTTCATGAACCGGAATGCGCTCGAAGTGGAGATCACCGGCATCGGCACGCTCGGGTGCGCATCGTCGATGAGTCATAGCGATTTTTCGGCGGCTAATTATAAGACGCGAGTCCGAACAATTTCACCGCGTTGCGCCAGCAGATTTTTTCCCGTTCGGCGTTGGACAGCGGCAGCGAATGCAAAACCTTGATGGTGTCGCGGATGTAGCCCGGGCCCTTTTCCTTGTCGAACGGGCAGTCGGAGGCGAACAGCACGTGATCGGCGCCGAAGAAGTCGAGGCCGCAGATGGTGGCGGCGCGCGCGCCTTCGACCGCGGTGTCGCCGTAAAAGTCCTTGAAATAGTCGTACGGCCGTTTTTTCAGCGATTTGAGCAGCGCGCCGTAATCCTCGTCCGAGGTGCGCACGCCAAGCTGATCGAAGGAATGCGCCACGCGCCCTTCGAGATAGGGAATGACGCCGCCGAGATGGTGCGCGATCACTTTGAGCTGCGGAAAGCGGTCCATGATGCCGGAGAAGATGAGCCGCGCCAGCGTCACGCCGGTCTCGTACGGCCAGCCGAGCACGCTGCAGATTTCGTATTTCGACACCTTCTCGGTCGGATAATCCGGCATGTCGCGGGTGCGCGCCGGATGCAAGAGGATCGGCCTGCCGGATTCGGCGATGGCCTCGAAGATCGGCAGAAATTGCGGCGCATCGAGCGGCACGCCGTTGGCATTGCTGGCGAGCTGCACCGCGTTGGCGCCGTGTTTTTGCAGCACGCGCTCGGCTTCGGCGGCGGCTTGGCCGGGCGCATTCATCGGCAAGAGCGCCGACCAGCCGACGAAATGTTTGGGATGCTTCGCCGCGATCTCGGCGAGACCGTCATTGGCGATCTTGGCCATGTCGGGCGATTTGTCCGGCCCCCACAGCCGCTCCAGCGGCGGCAGCCCATGGGAGAGAAGCTGCGAATAATTCTCGAACGACTCGACGATGGAGAGCCGCAAATCGAGGTCAGAGAGCGCCGGAATGCCGCGCACGCGTTTGCCAAGGTCCTTGGCGCCGGCCGGCGTCCGTAGCAGCGCATCGTAGTAGCGTTTCGGAAAAAAATGATTGAAGGCGTCGATGTAACGCATGCTTCCTATCCTGTTTCCCGGATGCGGTGCAGCGCGAAGCGGTGCACCGCTGTTCCGGGATCGTCTCAAACTCGGAGTTTGTAACGCTCCCGGGTCTGCAGCGCACCACTGCGTGCTGCGCTGCGCCCGGGAAACGCACTAATCCTGCTCATCCTCCCGCACGACCGGCGTGTTCATCGCCACGTCGCTGCGGCGCTGATTGCTCATGTCGCGACCGAGCGCGAAATAATCGCTCGAAGCGGCCATGCGGGCCTGCCGCTCCAGCTCGACCGGCCAGTAGCCGAGTTCGTAGCCGTGCCACGGATTTTCGGGCTTAAGCGGCGGCAGCCTGAGGCGCTCCCAGAGCGCGCGCGCCCGCTCCATGTATTCGCGCCGCGGCAGCGCGACCGGCGCGTAGGTGCCCTTGAGCGTGGCGTCGATCAGCACGGACGCGGTCTCGCCATCGTCGCGCGGCCCGCGCGGGCCGTGGCCCGGATGCTTGTGCGGCACGATCAGAAGATCGTGCTGCGGCTGGCAGCGGTACGACATCGCCCAGAGCAGCGCGTCGGCGTTCTCCGGATCGATGTCTTCGTCGACCGCGATGACCCACTTGCCGGCGAAGCGATGCAAGGTGGCGGCGCCATCGAGCGCGCGCCAGATTTCCGTCGCCGGCGCGCCGCGCGCGAACTGGACGCCGATCACCGCGTAGAGGCTGGTGAGCGGCTCGTGCATGGCGACGCGCTTGACCGCTGTGATGCCGAGCACCGATTGCAGGTGATGCAGAAACACCGGCTCCATGGCGACGCGGCGGATGACGCTCGATTCGCTCGGCGTCACCTGGCTGATGAACGAGGTCAGGATGGCGTGCCGGCGCCGCGTGATCGCGGTGACATGCATGAAGGCGTTGTATTCCTGCAAATTGACGTAGCCGTGCGATTCGCCGAACGGCGCCTCCGGCTCCAGATATTCGGTGTCGATCAGGCCCTCGATGACGATCTCGGCCTCGGCCGGCACCAAGAGATCGACGGTCTTGGCGCGCACCACGTTGATCGGCGCACCGGCGAGCGCGCCGGCGACCGCCAGTTCGTCGAGATGCTCCGGCATTTTCTGCACGGCGGCATACGAAACAACCGGCGGACAGCCGACCACCACCGCGCAGGGCAGCGGCGCGCCGCGCTCCCTGCATTTGAGCCAGTGCCGGTAAATGCCGGCGTTGAGCTCGACCGACGGATTCATGCCGAGCCGGCGCGACGCCTTGAGCTGACCGCGATAATTGCCGACGTTCTGGCGGCCGCTGTCCGGGTCCTTGGTGATGTAATGGCCGGCGGACAGATACGGCGCGTTGTCGAAACCGGGCGTCGAAATCGGCACCGGCAGGCCGTCGAGGCCGTTGCCCGGTTTGTTCAGCGCATCGCCCAGGATGCAAATTTCTTGACACGGCGCTTCGTCGATCACGCGCGGTTCGAGCGGCGCGGCCAAAGCTTTGACCCAGGCGGTGCCGATCTCGTCGAGCGGCCGGCCGAAGCCGATGCGATAGACGTCGCGATTGGCGGCCAGGCCGGCGACCAGCACCGCGATGTCGCCGTAGCGCGCGCCATGGCCGTCGGTAGCTTTCGCGAACAAAAACGCCTTGCGCTCACTCTCGGCGATGCCGCCGCGATACTGCCAGCGCACCAGCGGGTGCATCTCGGTGTCTTTGTTGATCGGCTCATGGATCACCACCAGGAGCCCGGCCCGCGCCAGCGCCACCACGTGCTCATGCAGATCGGGGTAGCCGCGCGCCGCATTCTTCGGCTCCTCGCGGTAGCAATCAAGTGCGGGGGGCAGGTCCGAAGGCGCGTCCATCGCGGCTCTTCAGCGCGTCTGCATCAGCCACGGGCCGATGGCGAAAGCGTCGGCGTCGCGGTCGAAATAGCCGATCACCTTCAGGCCGAGCGCCAGCGAGTCTTCGAGGAACCGGCGCGGCGTCGGCGCGCCGGAGGCGAAGTTTTTGCTGGCGGCCAGATACGACCGCATCGCCGGCTTTTTCAGGTCTGGTGCGAGCATGGTCCTGTCTTCCGTAGATTCAATGGCCGATAGGCGTGCGTCCGATCGGTTTGGGTATAATCCACTCGAACACTCGAGGACGACGGATGCAAGGGGGGCCATCCGGCGCCATCCCTCTGATCCCATGAGAATTTCTTCAGCTCCTTGTTTGATGTGCGGGCGCGGAAATCGTGACAATGCTGCCTTGATTCGCATTTTTTCAGCTAAGGTGAGGAAACTGCGGGCATTTTCGAATTGCGGCAGCAAGTAAGGCGGAGCGGCGCGCGTTATAGCGCCCTCGCCCCTTGCGGGAGAGGGGCGACGCAAGACGCGCAGCAAACTCGGCTCGGTGAGGGGTTGCGGCCGCGACCCTCACCCGCTTTTGTCGTTGAACCGCCGAGTCGCCCTCTCCCGCAAGGGGCGAGGGCACGGCCATGAGCGCCGCGTTTCCGGCAGCATCTCGATCGGCACTCCGAACTTTTGACGCAGTAAGATTAGCGAAGCGTAATCCGCCGCAGCGGGACCCATTGGCGGATTACGCTACGCTAATCCGGCATACGCGCACGCGCTGATTTAGTCGAAAGGTAACAGCTTTGAATCACCGCCTATCCGCGATGCATTGAACGAGCGCTACAATGTGGCGCTTCATCTGAACATCTTTGATTTTCAGGAAGCACCGGACCAGCGTGTAATCTTCAACGGCGTCCGGGAACTGGTCCAAGAGCTCAAGGCCCGGCGGATTTGGCGGGGGTTTTATCTTGTCGCCGACTTGCTCCGCTCTCGTATTTCTGGATTTGGCGAGATGTGACGCCGACGGCTTCGCCGAGCGCCCTTTGACTCATGGCGAGCATGAGGCGCCGCATGAGGACGCGGTTGCCGACATAGGCGTCGGTCGGATTTGCGCGCTTGCTGCGGCCCACGGTTGTCTGCCCCGCTGCTGTGCAAGTGGATGAAGTCAAGCAGTGGTAGTAATTAAGCATTAGCGGAATTGTTATAACGCTGCAACTGCTTGACGTTGCCAGCTTACGCCGTGCACGACAGCGGCATGGCGCGCGTGCCGAAGCAGGGGACGATTCAGCCGTAAACACGGCGCGGTCGAAAGACCGCCGTCGTTCATTTGCAGGTCGAGAAATGGCGCGAGCTGAAAGTCATCGCGGCGCTCACTGACGCGACGCTCGACAAGCTGCTGCAGGACGGCGCCGACATGGTGATTGAAAGGTTCAGGCGTACGCGCGCGACCTGACCAGTTCGTGGCGGCTCGACTAGAGCATGTTCCGCTCCGATCGAATCGCGACTCCTCGGTTCGTCATTGCCGGGCTTGACCCGGCAATCCATGCTGCGTCGGGGCCGCATGGATGCGCGGGTCAAGCCCGCGCATGACGGGAAGTGGCGCTACATGAGCGAGATCTGCTCTAGCTCGCAGCCGCATCTTCATCAATCATAAGGCGCTATCTCGGTTATGTTCGTTGCGCTGATCGCGTGCAGCAAGCGTCGAAAGACGTTATCGATTTCGGATTGTGTCGCCATACTCTCTGGGCGGATTTCAAGCAAGGCCGTGAAGCCCTCTTTGTGAAATCCCATCCTGAATAGCATCTGAGGGTATTCATGGATTCGGACCCGAACATGCTCCATTGGCCAACAGTTGAGATAGTCCCCGTAGGTAGAGCTGTCACCCAAACCCCACCGCCACGGGCCGGCCGAATTGAGGGCGGCAAGCATCGCCTCAATCGGTTGGTCGTAGGTGAAGTCGTAGGCCCAGTATGCTTTGAGCATATCGCTTGTTGCGGTTTGCGACGGCTGGAAGCAAGTAGATGGGGTAACGGGCCGGCCGCCGAGCAAGCCGCTCGCTTGCTACAGCGCTGTGGTGGCGCGCTCGCTCGCGGCTTGCTTGACGGCGGAGCGGTCGTCCCTCGCAAGATGGTGTGACGGAGTCGGCGAGGCCGCTCCAAGCACCCCGGCACGGTTTGGCTCATCGAAGCAGACCGGCGCGCATTTCGGCTTGACGCCGAAGAAGTATCAGTCCGGCCAGACCGATTACACCGGCAGGATCAGCAAGATCGGCGATGCGGCGGTGCGCGAGGCGCTCTACCAGGCCGCCCACGTCATGCTGACCAAGCCGGTCAAGGGCTG